>CAZQZX010000007.1:0-64892 GCA_964597885.1 uncultured Planctomycetota bacterium | reverse complement strand
CACCCTGCCCTACATGAGCCCCGAGCAGGTGAGCGGCGACCCGACACGCGTCGACTTCCGCTGCGACATCTACGCGCTCGGTGTCCTCGCCTACGAGCTGCTGACCGACCGGCTACCGCTCGACGTCCGCGATTGCCCGGTGCCGGAGGCCACGCTCATCATCCGCGAGCAGGATCCGGACGCGCTCTCGACATCGAGCCGGGAGTTCCGCGGCGATCTCGAGACGATCGTCATGACGGCGCTCGCCAAGGAACCCGAGCGTCGCTACCCGAGCGCCGCCGAGCTCGCCGCCGATATCCGCAGATTCCTTTCCGATCTGGCCATCAGCGCGCGTCCGCCGAGTGCCGTCTACCAGGCGCGAAAGTTCATTCGACGCAATCGAATCCTCGTGGGCTCCGCAGCCACGATCTTCGTGATCCTGATCACGGCGACCATCGGGATGTCGATCGCTCTGGCCCGGGCGCTCGAAGCGGAAGCCGTCGCCCACGAACAGAAGCTCGATGCCGACGACGCGCGCGAGAGGGCCGAGGAAGAAGCCGCCATCGCGGAAGCCGTCAACGACTTCCTCAACGACGACCTTCTCGCGTCCGTCGATCCCGGCCGCACGAAGAACCCCGACATCACCATGCGGGAGGTGCTCGACATCGCGGCCGAGAAGATCGAGGGACGCTTCTCGGATACCCCGAGCGTCGGTGCACGCATCCATCGCACGCTCGGTCTTACGTACCAGCGTCTCGGGCTCCTCGACAAGGCCGAGAAGCATTGGCGGGCGGCCTTCGAGATCGTGGAACGCGACGAAGCGACCGACAACGATGTCTTTCTGACCGGGAACAGTCTCTCGACGCTCTACCTCGAACGGGGTGAGATCGCGAAGGCCGAGACGCTGCTCCGCGAGCTCATCGAACGGCACGAAGCTTCCGGAGACGCTCCGATCGACAGCCTGCTCCAGCTCAAGAGCAATCTCTGCGGCGCGATGCTCCGATCGGCGCGATTCGAGGAGGCCGTTCCGCTCCTCGTCGAGAACCTGGAGGGCAAGCAAGCGCACTTCGGCGACGAGCACGCGAGCACGCTCACGACCATGAACAACCTCGCCGGCGCCTATCTCGAGATGAACCGTCTCGACGACGCGATCGAGATGTATCGATCGGTCGAGGCCGGCCGCCGCGCGATGTTCGGCGACGAGGACCTTCGAACCCTCTCGGTGATCAACAACCTGAGCTGGGCCCTGGTCGGGGCCGGCCAGGCCGAGGAAGCGGTCCGACGAGCTCGTGACGCGGCCGCGATCATCGAGGAGCGCATCGATCACGATCACCCGCTGCGCGCGACGCTGCTGGCGACGCAGGCGAATGCGCTCCGGCAGCTCGACCGGTTGCAGGAGGCGAGCGACTTGCTCTTCGAGATCGTCCGCATCCGGACCGAGAAGCTCGGCCCCCAGTCCGGTATCACGATCATCTCGAAGGGCGACCTCGCGTTCGTGCTCGTGAAGCTCGGTCGCCTCGAAGAATGCGAAGAGATCATCGTCCGCGCTCTTCGGGACAGCCGACGCGTGTTCCCGGCTCGCCACTGGGCGCGAGGCTTCCTCGACCTCGTCTACGGCATGTGCCTCCACGGCCAGGACCGGCTCGAGGAGGCCGAAGAGACGCTTCTACGCGCCTACCAGATCCTCGTCATCGACCACGAGTTCCGCCGCCACTTCGAGGCCGCGACCCAACAGCTCGCGTTTCTGTACGACGACATGGGCCGTCCTGAAGAAGCGGATGAGTGGCGAGAAAAGCTCGACGCGATCCTCGCGGAGCAGGCCGCCGGCGCCTCGACGGCCTCGGGTCAATAGCCCCAAAGCTCAATCTACAAGCAACTTACAGCATACATATCTACCTATACCCTCATTGTATTACCCTTCAAACATTTCGCTTGCCCTGCTGCGATCGAAATATATACTCGACGGCCATCGCGGTTTTCTTACAGCGCAACGCCCCCCCAAGCAAGGGGCAGCCCGGCAACGACACGCCGAGCCGCTCCCCAACAGGAGACAGCCATGAGTCGTACGCTTCGCCCGGTCGCCGGGATGCTCTTTGCCCTGGTCCTTCTCGCCTCCGCATCGGCGGGCCACGCCCAGGGAATCCTCCGCAGCGAGTTCATCCTGTCCTCCAACCCGGGCTCGTTCTTCACCGGCTCGACCGAGATCGTCCCTGCGGGTGCCGTGCTCGGACAGGGCGAACGCTTCGCGGTGGTCGACTTTGTCTCGAACGGTATCGGCGACCACGAGATCCACATGTTCGACGAGAACCTGACGCAGGTGGGAACGATCAGCGTCACGCTCGCGGGGCCGCACGCCATGGGCATCGCCTGGGATGAAGCCTCGCAGACCTTCTGGGTCTCGGACTTCCTCGCCTTCCCGACGCCCGCCTTCTTCGAATTCGACATCGCGGGCATCGCCACCGGCAACTCCATCGCCTTCTGCGACTCGCACCCGTCGGGCGGCGCCACGATCGACACGAGCTTCGGCCGGCGCATTCTCTACGCCCTCGACACGGGAGCGGACATCGTTCGAGCGTGGGATATGGACGCGGACGTCGAGCTCACCGAGTGGTCGTTCGGCGGCTGCGGCGGTTCCTGCTCGCAGATCGAGACGCCGGATGGCGCCGGGTCCGAGAGCTTCGGCCTGGACACGGCGGCCAACCCCTCCCGCTGCGGCGGCGGCAACCTCGTCATCGCGAGCGGCGTCGCGTCGATCACTTCGCTCACGCAGTTCGGCTACGACGACGATCCGCTCTCGTGCCCGGATGAGGTGAACAGCTGCTTCAACTGCGACATGACGATCCTCGCCACGGCCGGCGAGTTCGTGCCCCAGGGCGTCGTCGAGTTCCAGTCGACGTTCGGCACGGGCCGCGATCTCTTCGTCGTCGGCGCCGGGACCGCGAAGGTCTACATCCTCGACTGTGACGCCGGCATTGGTGATTGCCAGAACGTCGACGCCGACGCCGACGTCCTGTTCGTGAACACCAGCCAGGGCGGCCCCGACTTCACGCTGCAGGTCGACAACACGCAGCCGCTCGCGGCGTCGATCCAGAAGCCGGCCGGCCAGGGCAACGGCAAGTACGTCGTCCACCTCGACGTCGGATTCGCAGACAGCTCGACCATCACGAGCGTGCTCGACCTCGGCGACGCGTGCTTCCCGTTCGTCGGAGGGACCTCGGTCGCGGTCTGGAACAACGCCGGGAAGGAGCCGCTCGTCGGGTCCTCGACCTTCTTCGGAAGCTCGATCCCGAACCCGTCGAAGGCCGACGCTTTCTTCTGGCTGATGCCGTCCGGCGACGCCACGAACCTCCCGGTCGGAAGCCGTCTTACCCTTCAGGGGGCGATCATCAACCCGGCTTCGTCGAGCACGAGAAGCGCGAGCCTCACGAACGCGATCCAGCTCGAGGTCGAATAACGAGGACTCGTCAAACACCTACAAAACCCCTCTGCACCACCGGGCCGGCTCGTATCGACTCCTCCTGGGTCGTTACGGGTCGGCCTTCGGTGCGATACCGACATCTTCCCAAGGAGTGCTCGAGCAGGTAACCTCATGCGAGCCGAGCTCGACCTCACCCCCAGAAGGAACCATCACCATGTCGATCTTTCATGCGCCCTCGCGGGCCCTGCTTCTGGCTCTCGTCCTGTTCGCGGGTGCATTCCCCGCAACGGCCGGCGCCACCGAATCGAACGCTGACGGTGCGCCCTCGGTCGAGAGCGCCCTTCCCCCGCTCCCCGAGGCGATCACGAGCTTCGGCGCCGCAATCGACGGCGACTGGGTCTACGTCTACGGCGGGCACATCGGAACCGCCCACCAGCACTCGCGCGAGAACCTCGCGCGCGGGTTCTACCGCCTGAATCTCGCGCAGCCCACGGAATGGGAATCGCTCGAGATGGGCCCCGCGCGTCAGGGCCTCGCCCTCGTCGCTCACGACGGACTCCTCTACCGCATCGGCGGGCTCGCGGCGCGCAACGCCAAGGGCGAGCCCGAAGATCTCCACTCGTCGCGCGACGTCTCGCGCTTCGACCCCGCGACGGGAACCTGGGCATCGATGACGCCGCTCCCGGAGCCGCGGTCTTCCCACGACGCGGTAGTCCTCGGCGACAAGCTCTACGTGGTCGGCGGCTGGTGTCTCCGCGGCGACGACATGTCCGGCGACTCGTACTGGCACGACACCGTGTGCGTGGCCGACCTCACGCAGTCGCCGATCGTCTGGGAAGAGATCGAAGCTCCGTTCGCGCGACGCGCGCTCGCCATCGCGACTGCCGGCGATCAGGTCTGCGTCCTCGGCGGTATCACCGACGACGGCAGCGTCTCCCGCAGCGTCGATTGCCTCGACACGCGCACCGGTGAGTGGAGCGAAGGCCCTGAGCTTCCGATGACCGGCAGGCTGAAAGGCTTCGGCGTGTCGGCCTTCACCACGGGGCCGTCGCTGTTCATGAGCGGCTCCGCCGGTGATCTCTACGAGCTCGAAGCGGGCGGTTCCGAGTGGATCCCCGCCGGATTCCAGCTCGAAGTCCCGCGGTTCTTCCATCGCCTGCTCGTCCACGCCCATGAAGATCGCCAGTCGGTACTCTTCCTCGCCGGGGCGTCCATGAAGTCCGGCCACCTGAGCTCGATCGAGCGAACGACCGTCGAGGCGCGCTCGCCGAAGGCAGCGGCCCCGATGGGCGGGCGATGGACGGGTTTCCGGGGCGACGGCACGAGCCACGCCGACCCGGCCGAGCTCCCGCTGGAGTGGACGGAAGACAGCGTCGCCTGGTCGCTCGACCTTCCGGGCTACGGTCAGTCGAGCCCGATCGTCTGGGATGACCGCATCTTCGTGACGTCGGTCAGCGGCACCGAAGGCGAGCGCGTCTACGTGAGCGCCTTCGACGTCGCGCGCGGCGAGCCGATCTGGATCCGGAGCTTCGACGCCGCGCAGACGCGCAAGCAGACCAAGTACGTGAGCCGCGGCGCCCCGACGCCGGTCGTCGACGATGAGGGTGTCTACGTCTTCTTCGAGAGCGGCGATCTGCTCGCACTCGACCACGACGGCAATCGGATCTGGCACCGCGCCCTGACCGAGGAGTACGGCAAGATCAAGGGCAATCACGGGCTCGGAACGTCGCTCGTCCATACGCCCGACTCGCTGTTCCTTCTCGTGGCGCACGAGGGCCCGTCCTATCTCCTGGCCGTCGACAAGGAGACGGGCGCCAACCGCTGGAAGATCGACCGCGAGCCGAGCGTCTCCTGGACGACCCCGCTCCTCTTCGGTGATGCCGAGGAAGCGAGGCTGATCGTCAGCTCGAACGGCGACGTCGAGTGCTTCGATGCGCGTAGCGGCGAGCGCCGATGGTTCCTGAACGGACTCGAGGGCAACACGGTCGCCTCGCCGTCGGCCGATGGCGACATCATCGTCGTCGCGTCGTCGAAGAAAAAGTCGAACCTCGCGATCCGCTCGGGCGGTCGCGGCGACATCGCCGAGTCGCACGTGCTGTGGCGCGCGGACGATGCGCTCTCGAGCTTCGGCTCTCCGCTGATCCACGATGGCGAAGTCTACTTCGTCAACCGCGCCGGCATCGCGCGCTCGCTCGATCTGGAGACGGGCGAAGAGAACTGGGCCACGCGCATCGGCGGTTCCTGCTGGGCCTCGCCGATCGCGGCCGGCGATCGCGTCTACTTCTTCGACAAGGACGGCGGCACGACCGTGATCGACGCGACGACCGAAGAGCCCACCGTGCTCGCCAAGAGCGAGCTCGAGGTCGAAGAGCCCGTGCACGGAGTCGCGGCCACGCGGGAGTCGTTCGTGCTCCGAGCCGGTCGCCGACTGTTCCGCGTCGGCCCGACCGCTCCCGAACCGGTTGTGGAAGAGCCGAACGTCGAGCAGCCCGCCGGTGAGAAGCGGACCTCGACCGAGAACCGATCGAGAGGCGAGTGAGCCGCGGCTCGCCCCCCCCTCGTCAGTCTTCCCGCGCGCCCCTGCGCGACGCGGCCCCTCTGCTCATCGTGGCTCTCGTCCTCGCCGGCGCGGCCTACTTCGCGTACTCGCGGGGGACGTGGCGGCTCGAGCACGAAGAGGTCTCCGAGTACTCGCACATTCGCGTCCGTCGCAAGGGCCCGCTGCGCGCCCTGCGATTCGTCCGGGACAGCGGCCGCGAGGTCACCGAAACCCAGATCGACCTGCGCGCCCCGCACCGCCTCGAGCTCCCGTACGCGCGCTCGATGTTCGCCAGCTACCTCGTCGTCCCGGATCCCCAGCGCGTCCTGATCGTCGGGCTCGGCGGCGGCGCAATGGTGCACTTTCTTCGCCACCATGATCCCGAGATCGAGATCGACGCCGTCGAGATCGATCCTGCCGTCGTCGCGATCGCCGATCGATTCTTCGACGTTCGCTCCGACGCCCTCACGCACATCCACACCGAGGACGCCTTCGATTTCCTGAACCGGACGACCGACCCGTACGACGTCATCTACATGGACGCGTTCCTGAAGCCGTCCGCAGGAACCGATGCCTCGGGGGCGCCGGCACGGCTGCGCTCGCTCCGCTTCTACGAATCGCTGCGCGAGCGCGTGACGCCGGACGGAGCGATCGCGTTCAACCTGACCACGCACGACGGCACCGAGGATGACATCGACGTGATTCGCGAGGCCTTCCCCGGGTCCGTCGTCTACCGCTGCCCTCCGGCCCGTAACCTCGTCGTGATCGCGCCGATCGCGACCGACGCCGACGGTGCTTCCGCCGCCGAGCCCGAGATCCGGAAGCGAGCCGACACCCTGGACGGCCGCTTCGGCGCGGCGTTCTCGTTCCACGACCTCCTCGACGCGCGGCGACTCGGGAGCCCCGTACGAGACCGTGATCCGGGCGGTGGATGAGCCCCCGTCCCGCCCCGCGGACGAATCCCTTGACTCCCCCGCCGAAAGCGAGATTCTAGGGGATCGCCGGGATCCCCTTGGACGCTGATCATGGACCACGTCGCGCGCGCCAGCATGCTCCTCCGACAGAACCGCTTCGAGGCGGCCGAGGACGAGCTCCGCGCCGCGCTGGCATCCGATCCGAACGACGCCTTCGCGCTCGCGCTCCTCGCTTCCTGCCGCCTCGAGAGGGGCGCGGCGGACGAAGCGCGCGAGACGGCCTACTACGCGATCCACCTCGCGCCGGACGAACCCTTCGCGTACCACGTGCTCGCGAACATCGAAGGCACGACCGGCCACCTCGACCAAGCGCGGCGCGTCCTCCGGGAAGCCGTGCGCATCGACCCCGAGGATCCCGACACGCACGAGAGCATCGCCGGGATCGAGAACGCGCTGCACCGTCCGCTCGAAGCGCTCTCCGCGGCCCAGCGCGGCCTGGAGATCGACGCCGCGCACGTTCCCTGTCTGCTCGAGGCCGCGGCGGCGCACGCGACGCTCGGGCAGCACGACAAGGCCGAAACGCGACTTCGCGCCGCCCTCGAGCTCGACCCAGCGCACGCCGCGACGCACGACCAGCTCGGCTGGCTCTACCTGCGAACGGGCCGTCACGACGAAGCGCGCGAGTTCTTCCAGGCCGCCCTTCATCTGCGTCCCGGCGACCCCGGAGCACGTCGTGGTTTCGTCGAGACGGAACGCGCGCGGTCGCGGCTCTACAAGATCGCGCTGCCCTGGCTCCTTCGCGCCGACGCCTGGCTCGGTGAGGATCCGATCGAAACGCGGCTGATGCTCGCGATCGCGCTCGGTCTGCTCGTGCTCATCCCGTACGAGCTCCCGGGTACGCGCTGGCTCTCGCTCCCGCTTCTCTTCCTCTGCGGTCCGCCGCTCGTGCTCTTCATGTTCGCCCGGCCTGCCCTCAACTCGAGGCTCCGACGCGACCCGGTGCGCTGGTTCAGCCTGGAGTGGAGCGAGCGCACCGCCGCGATCGCGCTGCTGCCGGGGCTGCTCTGGGGCCTGCTCATGGTCGTCTTCGGCGTGCTCGCCGGCCCGCGCAATCCGACGTTCATCGCGATGCTCGGCTCCTTCGCGGTGATCCCTCCCGCGGCCGCGATCTTCGCGCGCAGCGACGTGGATGAAGGCCCCGTGCAGCCGATCCTCATCGCGGCGTCGGCCATCTGGATCCTCGTGGTTGCCGGTCACCTCCTCGCGGGCTGGAGCTCCGTACCCACGCTCGGAATGACCAACCTCTTCCTGGCCTTCGGTTCAGGCGGCGCCGTCGCGCGCGTCACCACCCGGGAGGACTGAGCCGGGCCTCATCGAGCGTAGCCTGCCACGCCGGCATCGGGTATGATCGGCCCATGGCCAGGCATTGGAGATGGATCGGATTCGCCCCCCTCGTGCTCGCGGTCTGGATCTCGGCTCCGGTCGAGGCTCACGGACCGATGCACGAGCAGATCGCACGGGCGACGCGTCACATCGAACGCGAACCGAAGGATGCCAGCCTGTGGCTCATGCGCGGCTCGCTCCACCGGATCCACGCGGACTTCGAGGCGGCGATCCTCGACTTCGATCGCGCCGCCGAGCTCGACGCAGACGTCGAGGGGCTCGACCGCGAGCGGGGCCGCGCGTTGCTCGACGCCGGACGTCCGAGCGAAGCCCTCCCGTTCCTCGATCGCGCGATCGCTCGCCAATCCGGTGACGTACGCGCCCGGGTCGCACGAGCCCGGGCACTCGCCGCTTTGCACCGTTCGCTCGATGCCGCCGACGAGCTCGATCGCGTGCTCCAACGGGCGAAGCGGCCGCTGCCCCAGTACTATCTCGATCGGGCCGATGCGCTCACGCGTCACGAGCCCTCGTCCGATGCCCTCGTCGATCGCGCCCTGCGCGGCCTCGAAGAAGCGAGGCCACGCCTCGGCTTTCTCATCGTCCTGGAGGAGCGCGCCCTCGAGATCGAACGCGCCACCGGCAGGCACGATGCCGCACTCGCTCGACTGGCTTCGATCGAGACGCGGTACCCCCGCGTTCCGAAATGGAAGCACGTCCGCGGAGACGTCCTCGTCGAGGCCGATCGTGCCGACGAGGCACGATCGGCGTACGGTGAAGCCCTCTCGCTGATCCACGCGCTTCCGGCATCGCGCCGATCCACGGCCCTCATCACCGACACCGAACGAGAGATCCGAACGGCCCTCGAAGCCCTGGAGTCCTCACCATGAAGATCCACATCCTCCTTGTCATTCTGGTCGCCGCACTCGCAGTCGCCGCTCCCACGGCCGATGGTGCCGATACGTTGATCGCGGCGGGCGCGACATGGAAGTACCTGGATGACGGATCGAACCAGGGAACCGCCTGGGCCGGCCTCGCCTTCGACGACTCGGCGTGGGCCTCCGGTCCGGCCCAGCTCGGCTACGGCGACGGTGACGAGAATACGGTCGTCAGCTTCGGGCCGAACTCGGGGAACAAGTACATCACGACCTACTTCCGACACTCGTTCACGGTCGCCGACGCTTCGCTCTACCGCGGCCTCGAGCTCCTTCTCTTGAGGGACGACGGCGCTCGCGTCTATCTGAACGGCACCGAGGTCGTTCGTACCAATCTTCCCGCCGGAACGATCAACTATCTGACCCGCGCCAACGATGCGATCGGCGGCGACGCCGAGGATCGATTCAATCGGTACCCCGTCGACAATCTCCTCGTCACCGGAACGAACGTCATCGCGGTCGAGATCCATCAGGCCTCGTCGACGAGCTCCGACATCAGCCTCGACGCTTCGTTGATCGCGTACACGAGCTCGGATCCGACGGAGCTTCGCCGCGGCCCGTATCTGCAGACCGCCGGAACGTCGCAGATCACGATCTGCTGGCGCACGCAGGTCTCGGTCGACGCCCGTGTGCGCTACGGCCTCGCGCCCGGCAACCTCACGATGACGGCCGACGACGTCACCGTCGGAACGGAGCACGCCGTCGAGCTGACGGGGCTCGCCGCCGACACCGTCTACTACTACCAGGTCGGCACCACCGCAGGAGAGGCGATCGCGGGCGACGATACCGACCACGTGTTCCGGACGGCCCCGCCCGTCGGGACGCGCTCGAAGGCTCGCATCTGGGTCATCGGAGATTCGGGTACCGCCGACGCCAACGCCGAGGCGGTCCGGGATGCGTACCTCGCGTATCCGGACGCGGACGCCACGAACCTCTGGCTCATGCTCGGGGACAACGCCTACGACGACGGAACCGACGAAGAGTATCAGGCTGCGGTCTTCGACATGTACCCGAGCCTGCTGCGTCGCTTCGCGCTGTGGCCCACGCTCGGCAACCACGACGCCTACACCGCCGACTCGACAACCGAGTCCGGCCCCTACTACGACATCTTCCGCCTGCCGCGAGCGGCCGAGGCCGGGGGGATGGCTTCGGGCACCGAGGCGTACTACTCGTTCGACTTCGCCAACATCCACTTCGTCTGTCTCGACTCGGAGGACAGCAACCGCCTGCCGAGCGGCGCCATGCTGCAATGGCTGCAGAACGACCTCGCGAGCACGACCCAAGACTGGATCATCGCCTTCTGGCACCATCCGCCGTACACCAAGGGCTCGCACGATTCCGACAACGCCGGTGACAGCGGCGGACGCATGCGACAGATGCGACTGAACGCCCTGCCGATCCTCGAGGCCGCGGGCGTCGATCTCGTGCTCAGCGGGCACAGCCACTCGTACGAGCGGTCGTTCCTCCTGAACGGTCACTACCTGACGTCGAACACGCTCACGCCCGAGATGATCCTCGACGGCGGCGACGGACGGGAGAACAGCGACGGGGCCTACGTCAAGGCTTCCCAGGGACTCGCGGGGAACGAAGGCACCGTGTACATCGTCGCGGGATCCTCCGGCAAGACGAGCGCAGGCCCGCTGAATCACCCGGTGATGTTTCGCTCGATCCGCCGGCTCGGTTCCGTCGTGCTCGACGTCGAAGGGCATCGGATGGACATCCGCTTCCTCAACAACGTCGGTGTCGGCGACGACTGGCTGACGCTCTACAAGGGCGAACCGGAATCCGATGCCAACGCGTTCACGGCGACGTTCGCCGACGGGACTCTCGGGGGACTCGTTCCGAAGTCGGGCAGCGGATCCGTCGTGACGGAAGGGCTCGAAGTCACGACCGCATCGGCTTTCGAGATCCCCGTTCTCGCGGTCGGCGAGGCTCGCCTTCAGACACGCGTGGGGGCGGGGCTTCCGGCCGGCGCAGCCGTCGGGTTGCGAATGACGCCGACGGCCATGCAGTCGGCGACGCTGGGCGTGCCCGGCCCCGTTCTCGAGCTGACCGTCGAGCACGATGGATCCGGGAATCTGCTTCCGCGGCTCCTGACCGGAGGCTTCTCGGAAGGCGCGGGCAGTGTGGTCACCGGCACGCTCGTGGCCGCCTCAGCCGACTCGACGAGCACTCGACTCCGTCTCAGCTTCGACGGCGCGCGCGCGAAGTGCTTCGTGAACGATACGCTCGCGCTCGATCACCCGCTGAGCGCGCCCGTCCAGGGGACCCCATCCGTCGTCGGCTCCATCCGCGCGAATGCCCCCGGCACGCTTCGACTCGAGTACGTCGTCTTCCGGAGCGCCTCCGATATCCCCGGCGTCCACTTCGACTCCGAGGGGCGGCAGTGGATCGCGCTCGCCGAGGACGACCTGATGCTCCCCTTCGCCGACGCGACGTTTTCCTATCGCGAGAGCGAAGTGACGCGCGACTGGACGACCTTCGTCTCCGAGCTGCTTCCCTCGTTCGATCGCATCGAGGAATCGGACGACCACCTGTATCTGATCGGGCGCAGCACACCCGCGCTCCCGCCCGGAACGATCACCGGCGTCACCTACAAGGGCGAGACCGACGAGGCCGTCGACCGCTGATCGCGGCCGACCTCGGACACAACAGCTGCCCGCGGCGCGGCCCGATCCCGCCGAAGCGATTTGGACGACGACGCCGGAAGTTGTACGACGCCTGGATGAGCAAAGACGCAACGGGACCGGCTCGACTCGAGATGGACGCGGCGCTCGAGTTCCTGCAGCAGCTGCACTCCGAGGTCGATCGACTGGCGAGTGAAGTCGCTGCGCAGCACGGCGATCGGCTGAAGTGCATGCGCGGGTGCTCGCACTGCTGCGTCGACGGCATCACCGTCTTCGACGTCGAAGCGGAACGGATCCGCCGGGCCCATCCCGAGCTGCTCGCGAGCGGTGTGGCCGGCCTGGCCAGTGCGTGCGCGTTCCTCGACGGCGACGGTGCATGCCGCATCTACGAGGATCGCCCCTACGTCTGTCGTACGCAGGGGCTGCCACTGCGATGGCTGGAAGAGCTCGACTCGGGCGAGACCGTCGAGCGACGCGACATCTGCCCCCTGAACGAGCCCGGCGAACCCAAGCTCGAAGAGCTCACCGTGAACGACTGCTGGCCGATCGGCCCTGTCGAGGAACAGCTCGCGCGCGTACAGGCGATGCTTCAGGGTGCAGGGCCTTCGGACGAGCTCACCCGGGTTCCGCTGCGCGACCTCTTCGCCAAGCTCCGTCGCCCCTGATCGAAGCGACGGTTCTCCGCTACGGCAGCGCCTCCGGAAGCGGCACGCCCACGCACCCCGACGGTTCCGGCACGCCGAGCCACGACGTGATCGTCGGCGCGATGTCGTTCGGCTCCACGCGCCGATGAACGGTCCGCGGCCGCAGTCCCGGCCCCATGAAGATCACCGGAACATGCGTGTCGTAGCTGTAGGGGGATCCGTGCATCGCCGCATGGCGGTCGGTCCGGTAGTACAGGAAAGCGTGAGGCTGCTGGGCGATGAGGATGTCCCCGCTGCGATCGCGGTGGAACGACTGGCGAACGCGCTCCGCGTCGGGGAGCAACGGACGCTTGCCTTCGAGGATCTCCAGTCGCGAGAGGACGTGAGCGATGCCGGGCACGCGGCGGAGCTCGATCACCGCCGCCTTCTCGACCTCGCGTGCGTCGAGACCCTCGGCGCGGATCGCGGCGTGGTCGAGGTAGATGCCGACGTTGCGGAAGCCGATCACGAGCGGCCGCTTGTTCCCGAACTTCGCCTCGAGGGCCGCTTCCACCCGCGGGATCAGGTCGTTCCCGCTGATGCGCGGTGCGTCGAAGCCGTAGCTCTGTCGCAGCTCCGGAACCGAGGCGATCCCGTGATCGGACGTGAGCGCCACGACGCAGCGGTCCAGCCCGACGCGCTTGTCGATCTCGGAGAGGAGCCCCGCGATCGTACGATCGAGACGCATGAGGTTGTCTTCGTACTCGAGGCTCTCGGGCCCGAAGGTGTGGCCGATGTAGTCCGTGGCCGAGAAGCTGACAGCCAGGATGTCGGGCGTCTCGCGAGTCCCGATCGGCTCCGCGGCGAGCAGAGCCTTCACGAACGAGAGCGTCAGCTCGTCGCCCATGGGCGTGACGCGCAGGAGGCCGTAGTACGTGGCGTCGTCTTCGTGATCGAGCGGATGCGGGAACACGCGCCCCAGCCCGGACGAGTCCATCTCGAACGGCTGGTTGTCCCGATCGCGGTAGACGTACGTGTTTCGCGGATACAGCAGATCCCATGTCTTCCCGCGATACGCGTCCGCGGGCTTGGCGTCGTTCCAGGCTCGAGCCCACGCCGGCAGCTTCCCGTCCTCGAGGTAGTACGAGCTCGACACGAACTGCCCGAGGCCCCAGTGGTACCAGAAAGCCGTACCCAACCGACCGGCCGGGATGACCGCGCCTCGGTCCTTGATCGCGACGCTGAAAACACGCGACCGCTCGGCCGTCGCGACGACGAGCTCATCGCCGAACGTCGTGCAGGTCAGGAAGCGAGGCGAGCTCGCGGCGAGAGCGCCCGCCGGAGCACCGACGAGCTGGTGTCGATCGTCCGCGCAGCAATACACGGGCTTGCCGGTCTTGCGATCGATCCACGAGTTCCCGGGATAGCCGTGCTGCTCGCACTGCCCGCCCGTCGCAATCGTCGCGTGGCCGACCGCCGTGAACGTCGACGAGTGCCGGTAGTGCGCGTTCGTGAAGTGGACCCCCGAATCGAGGAGCCGCTGGAAGCCGCCCGGGCCGAAGCGCGAGCGGTAGCGCGTCAGCAGATCTCCGCGCAGCTGGTCGACGGTGATCAGCACCACGAGTGAAGGGCGACGAGCGGCCTCGGACGACTGTGCCCTCGCGGGAGCCGGCGCGAAGATCGAGGCGACGAGCGCCCACACGACCAGACAGCAGGCCGGGATGCGGAAGCGGAGGAGAGCCGAGGAATTCATGCGACACATTCTTCCTGGGTCGGCGAGGGGAAAGGCGAATCGCGGAAAAGAAAAACGGGCAACCATCGAACAGGCTACTTCGTCCCAGGGGGAGCGGTCCATGTGATTCTGATGAGCGATTCGCCGCAACACGCGTTGCGTTGCGATCCTGACGTCGCTAGCATGATCGGGAACCCTGGCCCCAGGAGCTCTCCATGTCCGGCATGATACGCCTGCCGATTCTCGTGATCCTCGCGGCGCTCGCCGTTCCCGACCCGGCCCCGGAAGACGGGAAGCCGACGATCCGCCCCGTCGAGCGAATCGCCTTCGATGCGGCAAGTCGTGGAGGCGCTCATCATGTCACGATCGCCGGGCGCGTGGTCGACGAGAGCGGTCGACCGATCGGCCGGGCCGACGTCACGCTGTCGTCGAAGCGGCATCGCGTCGTCTCCCCCATCGAGCGCGCGACGACCGCAGCCGACGGGCGCTTCTCGTTCGCGGAC
The DNA here is from genome assembly GCA_964597885.1 of uncultured Planctomycetota bacterium. GTDB lineage: Bacteria > Planctomycetota > JACOTG01 > JACOTG01 > JAUIME01 > CAZQZX01. Next base: position 50,242 of record CAZQZX010000007.1, on the reverse strand, counting down.
ATCTCGGCCTTCGGACAGCTCCGCCTGCACATCGCGCCTCCCGAGCACCTCCGGGAGCGCAGCCTCGACGTCCACACGATCGATGCCCGCACCACCGACCTCGGCGACGTCGCGGTCGGATCGCGCACGACGCTCCGCGGGCGCGTCTCGTGGGACGCCGCGCACCGTCCCGCTTCGCGCCGCATGACGATCGCCGTCGATGCGAAGGATCCGGGCGTCGACGCCTCGTCCAACCCTCCCTCGCAGACCCTGAAGAGCGATGAAGAATTCCGCTTCGACGCCCTGGTCGGCGAGGAGCACGAGATCTCGGTTCTCACGACTCTCCGCGGCGTCGGCCGTGTCTCTTACCGGGGCACGCTACGGCTCGAGCCGGGAACGCGCGATCGTTACGTCGTGATTCGCCCACTCGTCGAGAGCCACACGGCGGGAGACGACCTCACGATCGGCCGCTTCGACCTGACGACCGAAGTCCGCGAGCGAGAGCCCGAGCCCGATGCCGTTCGAATCACCGGACGGGTCGTCGACGGCCGCGGCGAGCCGATGCCCGGCGCCCGCGTCCGGCTCATGGGAGGATCGCCTGCGGAAGAGCTCACCTCGGTCGTGATCACCGACGCCGAGGGAGCCTTCGGATTCCGGGCGGCCGATCTCTCGCGACGCTGGATCGAGGTGCACCACCTCGGCGTCGTCGAGCACGTCTTTCATTCCCCGACCGGACGCGAGCCTTCCTCGCACGGCTCGCCGGGGAACCGACGCTACGCGAACTTCGCGGATCCCGTGGAGATCCCCTACGCGAACAGTCGCCCGCTCGAGCTGCGCTCCGAAGGCGTCGACGCGCCGCACTACGATTGGTGGAACCACGATCGCTGGATCCCCCTTCCCGCCGATGCCTCGGTGCCGCTCGGAGCCCTCGCACACATCCGAGCACGAGCACAGGGACAACTCCCGCGAACCACCACGATCGAGCTCGCGCGCGCGTACCGAGGCGTCGAGGTCGACGTCGACGAGGTCTTCTCCGCGAAGATTCCGATCACGATCGGGTCGAAGCTCTCGGCGCACGTCCGCGATCCCGACGGCAGTCCCGTGGCCGGTGCGTGGATCGACCTCGACGAGGTGCGGCTTCCGGATCCCGATGCCACGCCGGGCGGTCTGTATCTCGACGAGCGCGAGCCGCAGTCGCTTCGCATTCCGCTCGGCTCGTATCGAACGGACGCGAACGGCAACTTCGAGATCGGCGTCGAGCCAGATGCGCAGGTCGAGGGCTTCGTGTACGCCCCGGGCTTCCGACCGGAGCGCTTCGCGGCCCGAGGCGGGGGCGCAGTGAGCGTCGCTCTCGAACGCGGGGAGCCTCGAAGCGCGGTACCTCTCGCCAGCGACGAGCGGCCCACGCTCCGGATCGTGCCGCCGCCCGTCATCGCCGACGCGAAGCCCCACGATCCATGGGTGCAGGTTTCTCCCGCCAAGCTTCTGTACGGGCGTCCGGTCGTCCCTTCGGTACGCGGCTTCGGAGGGACCGACGACTTTCCCGATCTTCACCTCACCGAGATCGCCGAAGATGGATCGATCCGGGTGACGCTGCTCGCCGAGGGCCCCATGACCCTGACCTTCGGCTCCCCGAAGCTCGACGCGACCTTCGAGAGGACGATCCTCGCCAAGCGCGGGACGCACCAGGAGCTGAGCTTCCCATCGCTCGATGCGAGATTCGCGGGAGCGTTCGCAACGTACCAGCCCGCGCGATTCGCGCATCACGGCGTCGCGGGGCCGCGGCTGGCCCTCCGCCCGAAGGAGCCCGACGCCTGGACCGCGATCGTCTACGTCCCGAAGCGAGCGCGCGACGGATCCTTCGAGGTCGCCGGCCTTCCCGCGGGCGACGTCTTCGTCGACCATCACCTCACGACGACGATGAAGGGGCAGCTCCCGCGCTCCGACACCCCACCCGGCCCCGGCCTGCGCGCGTTCTACGGGTACGGCGGACGACCGGTCCGCCTCCGCGCGAACGACGTCACCGCGATCGAGGACTTCGCGGACATCCCCGTCGCGAGCCTCGTCGTGGAAGTCGTCGACGCGTCGGGCGCCCTCCTGCGTGAGGGAGCCGTCCGCGTACGCGACCGCCTTTACGAATCCTGGCACAAGATCGAGACCGGGCCCACGACCGCGGCCTACGCCGACGACCCGATCGCGCCGCCGCCCTGGGTCGCGATCCGCGACGGACGCGCGGAGCTCCCGAGGATTCGCCCCGGTCGCATCGAGATCCTGGTGCGCGACGGGTTCCGCGCCGTCCACCGGTTCGTACTCGACACCGAGCCGGGTCGGCCGATTCGGCTCGCGCTCCCCGAGGCCCGCTGACGCGGACCCGCTCCTCCCACGCGACGGACGGCTCGGGCACGATTCCACGCCCCCTCACGGTGGACCTTTCGGGGGCCGCGACCTATCCTGACGGGACCCTACCGAAACAGGAGTTCCTCATGTCACTCGACAAGCTCGACGCCACCCTGAAGACCGAGATCTCGGCCCTCGAAGACGAAGGCCGCGCCAAGGCCCCGGAACGAGTCATCGTCGGCTACGTGCCGCCTGCGGGCGATCGCGGTCCGCGCTACCGGCTCGAAGGGTCCGATCAGGATTTCATCCGCCTGAACTCGAACAGCTACCTCTCGATGTCGCACCACGCGGCAATGATCGAGGCGGCGGACAAGGCGTGCCACGAGTTCGGGGTCGGCCCCGGAGCGGTGCGCTTCATCGACGGAACCTTCGACCAGCACCACGAGCTCGAGCGCCGCACCGCCGCGTTCGTCGGAAAGCCGGCGTGCCGCATCTTCAACTCGGCGTACACGGCGAACCTCGGACTGTGCCTGACGCTCACCGACAAGACGACCTTCTGGATCGGCGACGAGCTGAACCACAACTGCATCATCCGCGGGATGCGCATCGCGAACGTCCCGCGCGAGCGACGCTCGATCTACAAGCACAACGACATGGCGGAGCTCGCGCAGCGGCTCGACGAGGTCCCGGACGGGATCACGAGGGTCGTCGTCATCACCGACGGAATCTTCAGCATGCGCGGCGATGTCTGTCCGCTCGACGAGATCAACGCGCTCGTCGCGAAGCACCACGAACGGTTCCGGGACGGCGTGATCACGGTCGTCGACGACTCGCACGGCATCGGCGCGTTCGGCAAGACGGGACGCGGCACGGAAGAGCATTGCGGGGCGAAGTGCGACATCCTCGTCGGCACGTACGGCAAGGCGTTCGGCGTCAACGGCGGTTTCATCGCCGGAAGCGAGACGCTCGTCGACGCCGTCCGCCAGAAGGCCGACACCTACATCTACACGAACCCGCTCGGCGTGGCCGACTGCGCGGCGGCGGTGGCTTCGGTCGAGATCGTCGACGGGCCCGAGGGACGCGAGCGGCTCGCGCATCTCCACGCTCGGATCGCGCAGTTCCGCGAAGGCGTCGAAGAGCTCGGCATCGAGACGATCCCCGGGCCTCACCCCGTCGTGCCGCTGATGATCCGCGACACGCAGAAGACGAAGCAGTGGGTGAAGGAGCTCTTCGATCGCGGCATCCTGGTCGTCGGGCTCGCGTTCCCGGTCGTGCCGAAAGGTGACGACACGCTGCGCATCCAGATCAACGCGTGCCACACCGAGGCCGACATCACGCAGGTGCTCGACGCGCTCGCCGACATCCAGAATGCCGTCGGCGCGGCCGGCTAGGACGCCAGAGCGATGATCTTCGACTGGCTACGCGAGCGACGAAGGCGCGAGATCCTCGAGGACCCGTTCCCCGAGGACTGGATCCCGATCCTCGAGCGCAACATGGCGCACTGGGCCTACCTCGACGACGACGAGAAGAGCCGGCTCCGCGACCTGCTGCAGGTGTTCCTCTCCGAGAAGAACTGGGAGGGCTGCGGGGGCCTCGAGCTCGACGACGAGATCCGCGTGACCATCTCGGCGCAGGCGTGCCTGCTTCTCCTCGGGCATGAGGATCACGATCTGTACCGTCGCGTGAAGAGCATCCTCGTGTATCCGTCGACGGTCGTGACGCCGAGCACGCCCTCGCAGTGGCTGCAGAGCGGATCGGTCGCCCAGGAGCACATCCCCATCTCGGGCCAGGCGATGAAGGGCGGCCCGGTGCTCCTCGTCTGGGATGCCGTGCAGCAAGGCGGCCGCCATCCCGAGTCCGGGCACAACGTCGTGTATCACGAGTTCGCGCACAAGCTCGACATGGTCGACGGTCTCGTCGACGGAACGCCGCCGATGGAAACCCGCGAGCAGATGCAGCGGTGGATCGAGGTGTGCACGCGGGAGTTCGCGGCGCTTCAGGATCGGGTCGAGCGCGGGAAGAAGACGTTCCTCGACAAGTACGGCGCGACGAACGTCGCCGAGTTCTTCGCGGTCGGGACCGAGTTCTTCTTCGATCGGCCGATCGACATGCAGAAGAAGCGACCCGATCTGTACGAGGTTCTGCAGGACTTCTACAAGCAGGACACGGCCGCACGCGAACGACGTCACCGCGAGGCCGACCGCAAGGGCTGATCGCCTCGGGCTCGTCAGTCGACCTCGAGGTCCTCGCCGATTTCCGGATCCTCGTCGTCGTCCCCCTCGCCTTCCGCCACGTCCGGTTCGGGGATGTCCGGCTCGGCCAAGGCATCGATCTCGAATTCGAGATCCGGCAGCCGCCGCCGCGTCACCTCGGACGCCATCGCATTCACGAGCCGGGGCTTGACGGCTTGCAGCGCGAAGAGCACCTCGCCATCGGGATGCCCCTCGACGGGACCGACCACGACCTTCAACCGCCGCTCGTCCGGATGCGGACGCACCGCCCGGATCTCGATCGACAGCAGGAGATCCTCGCCGGTTTCCGCGAGCGTGAGGCCGACGACCTGCTCGACCTGCGAGCACAACCTGCCGAGCGAGACCGCACTGGACCGCGAGGATCCGCGTCGCGATCCGCCCTTCTTCTTGGGGCGCTTGTTCCGTGCCATGGCGGAACGATAGCAATCCGCCGGCGCGGGTGCCGAGCCCCCGCCGGGCGCGGGTTGACGACGACGCACCGGCCGTTACCATGGGTGCGGGTCCGTCGGAAAACGAGAAGATCACCCCAAGGAGGTTTCGGACATGCCGCGCGCGATCGCAGCCACGCTCTTCGTTTCGATTCTCGCTCTTGTCGTCACTCCCGTCGTCGCTCAGGAAACCTACTTCTACATCGACAGCGAGCCCGGCGACTTCGTCGGCCAGGGGCAGACGCTCCTGATCCCCGAGAGCGACGGCGACTTCACCGTCAGCCGCAACTTCGACAACGGCGTGAGGGTCTTCATCGACGCCGATCCCGGCGGCTTCTGGACGCTCGACTTCGCGGCGGCGTTCGAGGTCGATCTCGCGCCGGGCCTGTTCGAAGGCGCGACGCGCTTCCCGTTCCAGGACCCCTCGGAGCCCGGACGCTCCGTCTTCGGCCAGGGTCGCGGCTGTAACCAGCTGACGGGACGCTTCACGGTTCTCGAAGCCGTGTACGACGGCGGCGGCGAGGTCGTGAGCTTCGCCGCGAACTTCGAACAACACTGCGAAGGCGGCATCCCCGCGCTCTTCGGGGCCATCCGCATCAACTCCACCGTTCCCGGCCCGACCTTCGGCCTGAACGTCGTCCCCGAGGCGACGGAGCTCGCACCGGGCGATACCCTCCGCGCTTCGCTCTTCGCGGACAACCTCCCGGGGAGCGGAAACGTCGACCTCTACTTCGGCGTGATCCTCCCCGACGGCGACCGCATCCGCAACTTCACGAACTTCGACCTGCGCGTGGTGCGGGCTCGACTGTCGGACGCGACCTCGCTCCGTCCGATCCGAGCCGGCGTTCCGCTTGGGGCACCGTTCGCGCGAGGCGTCACGCCGGTGATCGAGCGCCTCGTGAACGGCAACGAGCCGCCGGGCACCTATCAGTTCTGGCTCGCCGCCGCGGTGCCGGGATCGTTCGACGACGGCACCATCGACGAGGGAGACCTCCTCGCCGAATCGAGGGTCGAATTCACGATCACGCCGTGAGCCGCGCGCTCGCCATCCTCGGGGTCGTGCTCGTGCTCGCGTCACCGACGTCCGTCCTGGCTCAGGAATCGAAGCGCCAGCAGACGCTCGATAACGCCCGCGCCAAGATCATGGAAGGCGAGATGTGGGCCGAGGCCGAAGAGTACGAGACGGCCCTCGAGCGATGGCGCGAGGGGTACGTTGCGCTGCTCCCGATGTTTCGTGAGCTTCCGTTCAAACACCCGGTGCAAGCCCGGTACCTGACGCGGGAAGAGCTCGGCTCGTTCGTGCTCGAAGAGATGGCCGAAGAGTACCCGGACGAGGAGATCGAAGCCGAGCGGCTCGCGTTCTCGCGGCTCGGCTTCTACGATCCGGACCTCGATCTCAAGGAGCTCATCACCACGCTCTTCACCGAGGAGATCGCGGGCTTCTACGATCCGGACGAGAAAGCGCTGTTCCTCATCCGCGAGACTCCGACGGACGAGACCGCGGCCCCGAGTCCCGAAGACGAAAAGCCCGAACCGGAAGAGCCCGAAGACGAGAAGCCCAAGGGCTTCCTCGAGAGACTGTTCGGCGGCGATGACGAGGAAGAAGAGGTCCTCGCATTCGACCCGGCCGAAGAGCAGCTGACCCTCGCACACGAGCTCATCCACGCGCTGACCGACCAGCACCACGATCTGCTCTCGATGTCGCGATCCGCCGAGCACGACGACGACATGATGCTCGCGCAGTCCGCCCTCATGGAAGGCGATGCCTCGCTCGCGATGCTGATCGAGCCGTTCGACGAAGAGCTCGGACGCTACGTGTTGCAGCGGCGATCTCTGTCGCTGATGATGCGATGGTCGATGCGGTTCGCGCTCCCCACGTCCGGCGATGACACGTTCTCCCGGGCCCCGCTCCTGTACCGCGAATCGCTGCTCTTTCCGTACGTCGAGGGTTTCGCGTTCTGCCAGTCGCTGACCTCCGAGGGAAGCTGGGCCCCGGTCGACCGCGCCTACAAGGATCCACCGCTCAGCACCGAGCAGATCCTCCATCCCGAGAAGTACCCGAAGACCTCCCGGAAGTACGACCCGCCGATGGAGATCACCTTGCCGGACGGAATGCCGCTCGACTCCGAGGCGTGGAAGCTCGTCGACCAGAACGTCCTCGGCGAGCTCGCCATCGGTCTGCTCTTTCGCCCGGAGCTCGGCCGGCGCAAGAGCGAGCGCGCTGCCGAGGGATGGGACGGCGACCGCTACGCCGTCTTCGCTCGCCGCGATGCCCCGGGGGAGACGGCGCTGATCTGGGTCTCGACGTGGGATACCGAGAAGGACGCGAAGCAGTTCGCCGAGGCCTTCGTGAAAATGCGCAGCCCCCAGTCCAAACCGCGAAAGGAATCGCGGAAGACCGAGGCGGGAACGGAGTACGTCGAGTCCTTTGTGTCCTCACGAGGATCGGCGAGCCTCATCCGACGCGGCGTCGACGTGATCGTCCTCGAGGACCTGCCCGAAGGTGCGCACGAGACGGCTCGCCGGTGGGCCGGCAACTTCGGCAAGAACCTGAAGACGTACACGCTCGAAAAGCACGACGCCGCGAACCCGTTCCCGGGCGAGAAGTAGCGCCGCCGTTCGCGATGCCGCGCTTCTCTACCGGCGCGTCGGCACCATCGAGCCGCCGCGGAACCGTTCGTCCGCGAGCTTCCGCGGATCGACGGTCAGCTCCACGCGCGAGCCGCCGCGCTGAAGAAGAAGCGTGATCGTGTCGCGCGCCTTCGCTTCGACGAGCTTGGCCTGGATGGCGTAGGAATTGTCGAGCTCGACGCCGTCGACTCCGATCACCAGGTCGCCGTCGCGCAGGCCCAGATCGCCGTAGCTTCCATCGCGGTCCCGGATGCGGACCACCAGAGCGTTCAGCGATGCCGGACGATACGTCACGATGCCTTCGGTGGGAACCCGCACGGACATCCGGCTGTCGTCGCCGCGATCCTCGGCCTGAAGCGTGTACTCGCCGGCGGGGATGTTGTCGAACCGCGCCTGTCCGTTCGGCTTCACCTCGGCAGAATCCGCCCACCAGGTGTTCTTCTCGCGATAGGACAGGTACAGCGACTCGGGCTGCGGATCCATGGCGACATCGACCACGAGCGAGTAGAGGCGCGGGAGACGCACCGACTCCCGGTTCATCCCGGGCACGAGCGTCACGGGAATCGCGGCGATGACCTTGCTCGACCAGAAGCTCGCCGCCTGGAGGCGTATGCGCAGCGTGTAGTCTCCCGGCTGCACCGGACCGAGCGTCTTTCGCCCCGAGTCGTCGAATCCGCGGCCACGCTGCCCTCGGGGGTCGCGGTTCGAGGCGCCCTCACGGACGAGATCCGCATTCAGCTCGCCCTCGTAGCCACTGCCGTCGTATCCCTCGATCGACACTTCGAGACTCGCGGTCTCGGAGAAGTTGACCGTTACCTCGCGATCCTGACCGTAGCGGAACTCGGTGCTCGCCGAGCCGTGACCGGTCGCGGTCACCATCAGCTCGAACGTGGCATCCCCCTGGGTCACGCGGCTGACGAAGCGTTCGACGCTGTCCATCGTCACCCAGTGCCCGCCCTCGGGCCGCGTCGACAGGGCCACGCGAAGGCTCTCGTTGCCCGTCTCGCCGGACCGCGCCATCACCCGTGCGCTCACATCCCGGAGGAGCTCTCCGTCCGGCCCGTAGGCGTACAGCAAGATCGCGCTGCCGTCCTCGGGAGCGCTGAGAAACAGATCGACCTCGGTGATCCCGTCCCCGAGATCGACGGTCTCGGTCGAATCGATCCCGTCCCAGCTCCGCCCCACGCCCAGAGCGCGCCCCAGAACGGAACACCACTCCCGGAACGGGACACGCGCCCCCACGAGATATCGAAGCACGACGCCCAGCTCCGCCCCACACCCACGAGGTAGCGACCGGGCGCGAGATCCCAGAACTGGAACTTCGGACGCGAGGGGCTGACGCTGTCGGGGCGGCCGCGGCTCGCGAGGTCCTTCTCGGTCGGCGCCTCGTCGCCGCTGTACTTGATGCAGCGCACGTACGCGCGCTCGGTGCGGTCGCCTTCGGCAAAGCTCACCCGTCCGATGATCCCGCGCCTCGATCGAAGCGTCAGCGTGACGCGGGTCGGCTCCCCCTCCTTCAGGGTGACATTCGCGTCCTCGGACTGGAGCTCGCTGTCGTCTCCGGCCGTCGCGTTGACGACGTACGATCCCGGTTCGAGCGCGATCTCGGGGCGGTCCGGCCTCCACGAATGCGAGTCATCGGAGCGTCCCTGTCGCGTCGCGATGCGGGCCTCCTCGGGAGTGTTGCCGTTCTCGTCGACGACGTCGACGATCAGGACGAGCCGAACGGAGCCGCGGAAGTCGACGACATCGCCGGACTCGGCCTCGCGATCCCGGCCGCGCTCGCCGGCCCGGATCGAGTACCCCTCGAGGTATGCCGAGAGGCGGTACTCCTCGGTGTCGACGATCCCGCGGATCTCGTAGCGACCGTTGCCGTCCGTTCTCGCTTCGCGCTCGAGAGCGCGCGTCCGACGGTGACGGTCCACCAGCTCGCGGACTTCCTCTTCGAGGCTCGGCCTCGGCGGCGGCGTGCCCGGCATCCGGAACGGAGTGTTGCTGCGCTGGTTCGCGGTCGCGCGCACCAGCACGCCCGCGAGCGGAAGACCCGTCTCGTCGGTCACCCGGCCGGTGATCCTGCCGTTGCCTCGTCCGTAGCGCTCCTCGGGAATCGCGTCGAGCGCGCTCGAGAGCGCACGCGATCCGCCCGTTCCGGCCACCGACCTCCGCTCGAGCGGAGGCGGCATCTCACGGACGGATTCTCGGTCCTCTCGTTCGGCGCGGCTCGTTCCTCGCGGCTCGAGCACCGGCGGATCCACCGCGCTGCGGCTCCCGAGGATCGCGAACAGGACGAACCCGATCACGGCCCCCATCGCCAGTCCCGCGAGCCAGCCCAGCACCGTCTGATTCATGGTCGGTTCTCGTCGCCTCGTTCGTCCGTCCGGAATCGATCTCTCGTATCTCTACGATCGTCGCGATCCGCGGTCGTGGATTCCACCGAAAAATCACGGGCCGAGCCAGCGAAGCTCGACCTGGTACGGCCCCGTGACCTCTCCGTCGCGCTCCAGCTCGATGCGGAGGTCGAGCGGCGACGCCGGCAAGTCGATGGCATCGAAGAGAATCGCGCGGGTCGGGCTCGACACCGCGACCTCGGCCATCCGCTCGCCGGCCACGAAGCGCGCCGTCCCGGCGAAGGGCTCCCGGACGTGGGCGACGACGTCGAATCGCGCCGTCGTCGGAACCTCGATCCGCCACTCGCCCCCCTGGCCCCAGCCGCCGCCCGCGATCCGGCGCCAGTCCTGTCGCGTGAGCCAGGTCACGCGTTCGTTCGGGGTCCCCGCGACGATACGCGGAGGCGCGTAGTTGTCCGGACGCGTCGAGGACACGTCGTCGAACCACATGCGGTACTCCCGGAACATCCGCGCGACGATCTCGGGGCGCTCGGTCGCCAGGTTCGCGGTCTCGCCCGGATCGTCCAAGACATCGTAGAGCTCGAACGGCGGCGGACGCTCCGGCAGCGTTTCCCGGCCGAATCCGCTCGCACGGAGGAGCTTGTAGCGATCCCCGCGCACGGCAAAGTTGTGACCGAGGACCGGCTCGTCGCCGCGATGCGACTGCAGGAAGAGCCGCCGCTCGGGCCAGGCCGTCGACGCACGCCCCTCGAGAAGCGGCAGAAGGCTCCGACCGTCGATCGGCCGGTCGGTCGGCAGGGGCACGCCGCACGCGTCGGCGATCGTCGGGAGCACATCGATGTTGGCGGCGATGCGATCGTTCGTCGTGCCGGCCACGAGGCGCGCCGGCCATCGAACGAAGAACGGCGAGCGGATCCCGCCCTCGAAGACCTGGGACTTCCGGCCGCGCCGCTCGACGTCGTGTCGGTCGGCGACGTAGCGATCGCCGTTCGGGCCATTGTCGTGGAGATAGATCACGATCGTATCGTCGGCGATGTCGAGTCCCTCGAGCCTCTCGAGCAGCCGACCGACGTTCTGGTCGATGTTCTCGATCATCGCGAAGATCCGCGCCGTCGTATCGCGCGCCTTCGTCTGGTCCTCTCGCAGCACGCCGACAAAATCCGACTCGCGGTACTTCTCGTACAGCTCGGCCGGCACATCGTGGAAGGGCCCGTGCGGTGCGTTGGTCGCGACGTACGCGAAGAACGGGCGCTCGCCTTCGTGGCACGCCTCGATCCAGTCGAGAGCCGCGTCGAAGTACACGTCCGTGCAGTACCCTTCCGTCGCCACGGACTCCCCGTTCCGGAACAGGATCGGATCGGTGTACCGGCGCTCGTTCTCGATCGGCTCCGAGGGCTGGGCGAGACCGCCGCCCCGATGCACGAGCGACTCCTCGAAGCCTTGATCCATCGCGCGCATCGGATAGCAGTCGCCGAGGTGCCACTTCCCGAAGATGCCGGTCGCGTATCCGGCGTCGCGAAGCAGCTCGGCGATCGTGATCTCGTCCGGCTCCATCATCGCGCGCCCGATCCACGTGTCGATCGCTCGGGTGCGGTACGGATAGCGGCCGGTCATCAGCGCGGCCCGCGTCGGCGTACACACCGGATGCACGTAGAACGCGGACATCGAAGCGCTCTCCCGCGCGAGACGATCGAGGCTCGGCGTCTCGATCACGGGGTTCCCGGCGATGCCGAGATCTCCCGCGCCCTGATCGTCCGTCATGATGAGGATCACGTTGGGGCGGGCCGGGCCCTTCGGTTCCGGCACGCTCGAAGGCTCGTGCGATCGGCATCCCGCAAGGAGAAGTGCCGCCGCCATCCAAGTCAGCACCCGGCTCGCGATTCGTCGTGGGATCATGGCGCCAAGCCTACACGCTCGATGCGCCGTGGAAAAGACCGCGCCGCCCCTTGCGAGGACGAGCCCGCAATCGCAAGATACCCACCATGCCGACGCACCTCTTCGTCTACGGAACGCTGCAGCTCGACGAGATCCTCCACCGCGTCACCGGCGCGCGCTTCCGGGGGATTCCCGCCGTGCTCGACGGGTATCGCTGCTACCGCGTCGCCGGCGAGTGCTATCCGGGCCTCGTCCCCGAAGCCGGCGCGCGCACGCCGGGCGTTCTTCAGCTCGACATCGACTTCGCGAGCCTCCGCCGCCTCGACGCGTTCGAGGGATCGCTCTACCGCCGGATTCGCATCGAGATCGCGGCCGAGGACGGGCCGATCCCCGCCGACACCTACCTGTTCCACGAGGAGCACCGAGAACGCCTCTCGGACGAGGGCTGGGATCTCGAATCCTTCCGACGCGAGAGCCTCCAGCGATTCCTCGGCTCGTACGCCGGATTCGGGAACCCACCGGAACCGGGCGGCACCTCTTCCTGAGTACCGAGTTCTCGTTTCCGCGACGGTAGGCTATGATCAGACGTCGGCCGCTCACCGACGGTTCACGGGCGGGCTCCCCTCCGAGGGAGGGGACGATCTTTCGGGTGAGGGGGGTATCTCCGGTATGATTCACCGAACTGCAGCCGCGGTCTTCGCGCTGCTCGTGCTGGCGATCGGTACGCCCGCGCGTGCGGGCGAGACTCCGCGTAATCTCTTCCTCGTCGTGATCAACGGCGTCCGTAGCTCCGAGTGCTTCGGCTTCGATCCCGGCGACGACGAGCACCCCAACATCCCAAACATGTGGAACCTGCTGCGCCCGCAGTCCACGCTGCTGACGAATCACTGGAACGTTCACTACACGAAGTCGGTCGCGCCTCTCAACACCGTCCTGACCGGCGTCCCCCACGTCAGCGCGAATCGCGGCACGCCCGGCGACCCGCGCGGATGGCGCAACGTCCGCAGCCGACACCCGAACCTCTTCGAGTACGCGATCCGCGATCTCGGGCTCGATGCCTCGCAGCTCGTGTACATCTCGAACAAGTACAACATGGATGTCTCCGAGCACGGCTGGCATCCGCTCTACGGAGAGAACTACCGTCCCGGCACCGTGCTGTTCATCGATCCGGACGAGTACCCCTACCGCGACGACGACGGCTTCCGCTTCGATGACAATCCGGACGACGTCGCGTTCGAAGCCTTCAAGAAGATCACCGAGTTCGACCAGAACCGCCCGCCCGAGGACTATCCTCGGTTCGTGTATCTCGGCCTCGGCACGGTCGACGCGCCGGCGCATCAGGGATTCCCGGGGATGCACCGGCTCGCCATCCAGAACGCCGACGACATCATCGGGCAGCTCCGGTTCTATGTGATCTCGCACCCGCACTACTTCCGCGACACGACGGTGATGGTGCTCACGCCCCACGGCCGCCGCACGCAGGACACCGGCGGCTATCGCAACCACACCGGGGGCGACGTCGGATCGCGTCAGTGCTTCACGCTCATCTTCGGACCGCACACGCCGCAAGGCGTCGAGGTCACGCGATTCACGACGATGGAAGACCTCGCCCCGACCATCGGGACGCTGCTCGGCATCGACACCCCGCGTTCGCGCGGCGACGCGATTCACGAGGCGCTCGAAGAGACGCGCGAGGAAGTGCGCCGCGACACGATCCGAGATCTCGCGGTGACGGTGTCCAACAATCGGCTGTTCGCGGCCTATCGACGGTCGGTCGATTCCGAAGTCGACGTCGTCTTCCAGCGCGGTCAGGCCACGGGTACGGACGTTCTTTGGGACACGCCGGTCGGGCTGACCGGCGCGGCCTCGGAAGACCTGTTCGCCGAGCAGCCCACGGTGGCTCTTCTCGAAGATGACCTGACGGTCGGCGTGGCGTGGGTCCAGCGGGATACGCCGGCCGGTTTGTGGAACGTGCGCTACGTCTCGAGTCCCGACCGCGGCGTGACGTTCGGATCGCCCACGACCGTGTTCACCGAAGTCGTCCAGGACATCGATGGCGTCGGATATCGTCTGCCGCGCCAGCCGCACCTCGTCGGCGGCGCCCCAACGCCTCACCTATTGCTGCCGATCTACGGCGCCGCGGCCGAGGGCGACACCCTTTCGCTCTTCCGGACGACGGACGATTTCGCCACCCCCTCGAGCGAGATCGAAGTGCTCCGGGCCGGTGGCCGAGGTGCGTTCCCGCGCGATGTGGAAGCGAGCCTCGACGACCACGGATTCCTGCGCACGGTGCTCGTCCGCGGCGACCTTCCGCTCGGCACCGTCAACCGACAGTTCAACCGCGAAGTGTTCTTCCGACGATTCGACACGCGTGTCGACGGCCTCACCTCGCCGGGCTCGACGGCGACGCGGACGTTCCGGCTTCCGACCTCGGCCGAGCGCCTGACCGCATCCTCGACGCCGTCGATCCAGACGTGCCTCGCGGTCGACCCGAGCGATGAAGAGCACATCGCGGTCGCCTGGGCCGAGCTCTCCATCGACAATGGGCTGTGGCAGGTCTTCGTCCAGGAAAGCACGGACGGGGGTCGGAGCTGGCTTCCGCGAGTCGCGGCGACGGACGCCCTGCAGGGCGCGTGGGAGCCCGCCATCGTGTTCGACGGCCTCGGCCGACTGCACATCGCCTACGTCGACTTCTCGAGCGGAGAGGGCGACATCTTCCACAAGGTCCTCGAGACCGACGGCACGCTTTCGCCGCCGGTCGCGGTCGCCGTCACGCCGGAAGTCTCGGGCTCACCCAAGATCGTGAACACGGGGTCGAAGGGTCCCGTCGTGGTGTGGATCGAGAACGACGAGCTCGCGGCCGCACAGATCGAGTAGCCCGCGCGTATCGATCGTGCAACAGCAGCGATCGGAACGCGCGTCAGCCGGTACCTTCCCGCATCAGCCTGAAGTGGCCACCGTCGTCGCGGCACAGATCGTGGGGACCATCACCGCGACCATGATCGCCGCCTGCATCGCCTCGATCGCCTCTTTCGTCGCCTTCACGGTGAGATCCCCGTTCGCGATCTGCTCGAGCCGCTTCTTGCGCGACCGGACTTCCTTGCGACCGAACACCGGATTGAGAAGGCTCGCCCCGTTGGCCAGGGCGGCGAGGAGCGCGGTCCGCGGTTCGACCTCGGCGACTTCCGTGAAGATGGCCTGACGCAGTCGTTCCCGTAGCGCACGTTCGGGACGCGGATCGATCTCGGGGTAGAGTCGACGCTTGAAGATCAAGAGGATCTGGTCTTCGTCTTCCTTGAGGATCCCCTTGCGACAGAGACCCTGCGCCACGCGATGCTTCAGATCCCGGAGCGACGCGAAGCGCGAGACCCAGGTCGCCGCCGCGCCGCGACGCTTGGCTTCGGCCACCTTCGTGAGGCACTCGTCGAGGATCGGGTCGCCGAGCGGGGAGGTGTCTCGGACGTTGACGAGCTTGCGCTTGCCCGAGTCCATCTCGATCCGGTTCTCGAACGCGAGCTCCGCGAGGATCGCACCCCCGAGCGCGTAGTGATACATCGTGCCGGGCTCGATCGTGCCCTTCTCGTCGCGGAGGGCCAGCAAGAGAACTTCTTCGTGGAGGCGAAGCGAGGAGGTATCAGGCTGCATGTGAGATCTCCGGTCCAGGGTCGGGTCGTTCAACGCAGAGGATACGCGACGAGGACGACGCCATTCACGGGGAATCCGGCAGATTCGTACGCGAGAACCCCGCTGGCTCGGATCTCAGGCCCCCAAGCTCAGATCTCAGACCCGCAGGTTCAGATGACGCCGCCGCCCGCGACTCCCGAGATCGGACCGACGACGATGAGCCGAGGCTCCTCGACCGTCGCTTCCTCCTCGATGCCGGTCGCGTCGACGTGGTCGCCCTCGCGCGGCCCCGGCCAGATTCGGAATCCACCGAGCCCGCCGGTGAGCTCCCACTGCCCCCAGATGCCGTTCATGTCGGCAAATCCGCGGTAGAAGACCTCGTGCCCCTCATCCCCGCAGCACCCGCACCGAACGTAGCGCTTCGTGAACCACACCTCGCCCGTCTCGGCATCGTACGTACCGCGGACACGGAAGTCCCCCACGCCGTCAACGCCCGTTCCGCGGACCTTCCCCTGGGGAAAGCGCAGGTGGAGCGTCATCCGATGTCGGACTTCGCTGTCTCGATAGGTGTAGAACCCTCTCCACGCACCATCGGGTAGGCGCGCGTCGGTCGAAACCGACTGAAGTGAGCCCGTCATGCGCCGATCCTTTCAACGAACGGATCCCAGCGCCCTGTTCCGACCTCCTTCCAGTCGGAACGAACGGGAGCCAACCACCGCGCCCAATCATACCGGAGGCGCCTCGGTTGGGTAGCCCTTTTATGTGGATTGTGGGAGTTCGATGAGACGCATCGCATCCCTCTTGCGCCGTCAATCTCTCCTAAAGGCAAGGAAGGCTTGATCCTCGATCGCGAAACCCATCCGCTTGACCGCCGCCAGGTGTTCCGAGGGAAACACGCGATTCTTGCCGTCAGGACACCACGAACGCACGAAAAAAGCGCGAGCCGGATCCGGGGATCCGACTCGCGCTTCTTGGTTTCGAGAGTCTATCGATCAGGCGACACCGGCCGCGGCACCTTCGTACAGCTCACCGACCTTCGCCCAGTTGACCACGTTCCAGAAGGCGCTGATGTAGTCCGGACGACGGTTCTGGTAGAGCAGGTAATACGCGTGCTCCCAGACGTCGAGACCAAGGATCGGCGTGGCGCCATCCATCAGCGGCGAGTCCTGGTTCGCCGAGCTCGTCACCTCGAGCTTGCCGCCCTTCACGACGAGCCACGCCCAGCCGGAGCCGAAGCGCGTGGCGGCCGCCGCCGCGAACTTCTCCTTGAAGGCGTCGAAGCTGCCGAACGCCTCGTCGATCGCACTCGCCAGAGCGCCCGACGGAGCACCGCCCGCGTTCGGGGCGAGGATCTGCCAGAAGAGCGAGTGGTTCGCGTGCCCGCCACCGTGGTTGATGACCGCCTGGCGGATCCCGTCCGGGACGTTGCCGATGCCCGTCAGGAGATCCTCGACGTTCTTGCCCGCCAGATCGGCGTGACCGTCGAGAGCCTCGTTCAGCTTGGTGACGTAGGTGTTGTGGTGCTTCGTGTGGTGGATCTCCATCGTACGGGCATCGAAGTGCGGCTCGAGCGCGTCGTATGCGTACGGGAGGTCGGGCAGCGCGTGACTCATCGTATCCTCCTGTGTGGTTTCGGGATCGGGCCTTCTCGCGAGCCGGTGGGTGTCCACGGCAGATCACTCGAACAGGAGGAGCGCCGCAGATGGAGACCGATCTCGGGGGGCCGATCGAAGTGGAGCCCGAGTGTACCAATTCGGTGCGGACGGTGCGCCCGGCCCTCAGACCCGCTTCGCCCGCCAGTCGTCGATGCACGCCAGCAGGCGCTCGCCGAAGGCCTCCCAGCGCTTCGGCCCGAGCCCCTTGATCGCCAGGAACTCGCCCTCGGATTCGGGCGGGCTCGCGGCCAGGATCTCGAGCGTCTCGTTCGAGAAGAACGTGTACGCGGGCCGGCCCTCCTCGTCCGACAGGCTCCCTCGGAGGGTTCGAAGCTCCTCGTACAGCTCACCGTCGAAGTCGCGCGGGGCTTCGTCGCGGACCCGATCGCGACGCTTGCGATCGGGTCGCCGACGCGGCTCGGGTACCGCGGGAAGGTCGGGTGTGATCTCGCCCGTTCGCATCCGCGCGCCCGCCGGCGTCAATCCGACCAGGCTGCCGCTTCGCGTGCCGTCTCGCGAACGGAAGGACTCGCGCTCGAGGTAGCCCTGATCTTCGAGGAACTGGATCAGCTCACGCGCGTAGCCTTCGCCGAAGCCTTTGAGCGCGCCGTACGTCGGCAGATCGTCGAGGGCCTTGTCGATGATGTCGGCGGTGCGGCTGCCGCTCAGCACGCGCGCGATTCGACCCGGGCCGAAACGGAAGTCGAGCCGCCCCACCGTGTCGAGCACCGCACGCAAGCGATCCAGCTCGAGAGACGAAAGCGCTCGCACCTCCTCGGCCCCGCCGGCGCACACATCGCACGTCCCGCAGGGCTCGCCCGGCGCGCCCACGAAGTAACGTCGGATCCGATCGAAGCGACACTCGCGGCGACCCCGACCGTAGTCGGCCATCTTGGAGAGCCGCTCCTCATCGCGCGCTCGCTTCTCGATCAGATCCCGAGCGTCGATCGGACACCGTTCCGGCCACGACCGCGCCACGTACACGTCGTCGCCCCTCAGATCCACGAGACCATGCCCGCGGAACAGGCGGAGAGCGGTGCGCAGAGCCGTATCGTTCTTGGCGTCGAGACGCACCTGCAGCTCGTCGACGCGGACGACGGCCGGCGCCCCATCGGGACGCGGGCTCTCCCACACGCGACCGAGCCAGAGGAACAGTCGCTGCACGAGATCCGGTGACGGATTCGCACCGTCGAGGAAGAACCGCTGGAGCGCGTAGTCCGCCCCGTGCTGCAGCAGGATGCAACGTGCGGGCTCACCGTCACGCCCGGCACGCCCGGCTTCCTGGTAGTACGCCTCGAGCGACCCCGGCATGTCGAAGTGCAGCACCATGCGGATATCGGGCTTGTCGACGCCCATCCCGAAAGCGTTCGTCGCCGCGAGCACGTCGATCTCGTCGGCCATGAAACGATCCTGCACGGCCGTGCGCTCGGCGTCCGGAAGGCCCGCGTGATAGGCCGCAACGCGAAGGCCGTCGGAACCGTCCGCACCGTCGAAATGCTCGGCGATCTCCTCGACCGACCGGCGGCTCGCCGCGTAGATCAGCCGCTGCCCCTCGACCTCGCCCAGCAGCGTCTCGGCGATCTCGAACTTGTCGCTCCGGGACGCCGCGCCTTGCACCTCGAACGAGAGATTCGGACGATCGAAGCCGGTCAGGATTTCGAGCGGTTCGCGAAGCCCGAGCTGCCGAGCGATGTCCTCGCGCACCGAGGGCGTCGCCGTGGCGGTCAGCGCGCTCACGGGAAGCCCGTTCAGGGCTTCGACGACGGTATCGAGCCGGCGGTAGTCGGGGCGGAAGTCGTGGCCCCACTGACTGATGCAGTGCGCTTCGTCCACGACGAGCCGCGACGGCGGAAAACGCTCGAGGAACTGCAGGAAGCGCGGCACCCGAAATCGCTCCGGCGCGACGAGGAGAAGCTCGAGGTTTCCGCGCTCGAGCTCGCGCGCCACGTGCCATTTCTCTTCGACGGACAGGCCCGAGTGCACGGTGGCCGCCTGGATCCCGCGCGCCCGCAGCTGGTCGACCTGGTCCTTCATCAGGGCGATCAAGGGACTCACCACGAGGACGTAGCCCGGGAGCAGCACGGCGGGGAGCTGGTAGCAGAGCGACTTGCCCGCGCCGGTGGGCATCACGACGAGAAGGTCGCGACCGTCGAGGCTGGCCTCGATGGCAGCACGCTGCCCCTCCCGAAACGTCGAGTGCCCGAACCGCTCGCTGAGGAGCGCTTCGGCTTCCAGGATCCCTCCCATCGATCCTCCCCGATCGACGTCCGCCAGGTGACGGCCCACGACATGCCGCGGGGATCGGAACGCTTCTCGATACCCGCCCGCCTCACCAAGAGAATAGCGATCTGGGATCGATCCGGGAATCCCCGACGATCGACATTCCTCGGAACCGGCGAGCGACCCGGCTACCGGGGGTATGGACGGGAGGACACAGCGGGAGGTTACATCGTGGGTTCGCAGGAGGGACGCGGGCGGCCGGCGACGCGGGGAGGGATGGCCCCCGCATCGCCGCGCGCGCGACTTCGACAATCTGTAGGATCCATCCGTGCCCGGCTAGAGACGGATCTTCTTTCCGTTCTTGAAGGTGAGCTTGCACGACGAGCAAGAGCCGTCCGTCAGCATCCCCACCGCGCACGCCTCGCACTTCTCCGCGAGCGCCTTCGCCCGCATCACGGTCAGCGACGCGGCCTTCGCCTGCTTGTAGTGGAGCTTGTCCTTGTAGGCGTAGCTCCCCACGAAACCGACGCTGCAGTCGCTGCACCAACCGGCCGACTGCATCGCGGCCGAGCAGCCCTTGCACCCGACGTGCGCCTTCTTCATCTTCGCGTACTCGGCCTTCTTCGCGATGAGCTCGTCCTTCGTGAGCGTCGCCTTGTCGACCTTGCCGGCGTACTTCTCCTCGGGCCATTCCATCTTCTGACCACGCGCGAGCGCCGCCGCGTACTTGGACGTGTAGACGCGCCCGTTCACGAAGTAGACGTCGCATCCTTCGCACGGCTGACAGTTCGCGAGGCCGGTCTTGCATCCACCGCATTCGATGGCCTTGGTCTTCTCCGCCGGCACCGCGTGACCGTTCAGGACCTCGTGCAGCTTCTTCGACTTGACCACCTGATCTCCGGCGAATCCGGCGTTGCATCCCTCACACCAACCGTTCTTGCTCTTGGCGATCTTGCACGAGCCGCAATCGCCGGCCAGCGTCAGCGCAGCGAACGAGACCACGAGAGCGACGACCGTCGCCATCCATACGAAGCGTTTCATGTTGCCTCCTTTCGTCGGGCCCGACCGCCGGGCGTCCGTCGCGTACCCAGTGCTTCGGGGTCCCGAAACGGGTGCGCAAAAAACCGCACTTTTCGCCGCGCACCGTAACGAGAATCCGCTCTCACGACGTCGAAACACGCCTTCGCCCCGAGGTGGACGATTGTGTCCGGATCCTCGGTGCTGGTAACATGGCGGGTGCCCGCAGCACTCCGCGGCACCGAGGCTAGGGGAAGCCCATGAAGGACCTCGATCCGCAAACGCGTGTCGGCGACGCGCTCCGGGAGAGCGAGCGAAGGTATCGCATCCTGTTCGATCACTCTCCGGCCGCCCTCGTCGTCCTCGACGTGGAAGCCATGCGCTTCACGGACGCGAACGACAACGCTTGCCGACTGTTCAAGATGAGCCGCGAACAGCTACTCGCGGTGGGACCCGTCGAGCTCAGCCCCGAGCGCCTTCCCGACGGCAGCCTCGCCTCCGAGCATGCTCGCCGCTACATCGAGCGTTCCATCGCCGGAGAGATCCCCTACTTCGAGTGGACGCACCTCGACTCCGAGGGCAACGAAGTCCTGTGCAACATCCAGCTCGTACGGTATCCCGATCAGGATCGAACCATCGTCCAGGGATGCATCACCGACATCACGCAGGCGCGCAAGAACGAGGCCGAGCTCGAACGACATCGCGAACATCTCGAGGAGCTCGTCGAACAGAGAACCGCGGACCTGTCCGCGGCGAATCGCGATCTCGACTCGTTCTGCTACTCCGTGTCGCACGACCTGCGCGCGCCGATCCGTCACATCCACAGCTATGCGCACATCCTCGCGGAGACCCTCGGAGACGACATCCCCGCGGACGCGCGCACCTGCCTCGAGAACATCCTCGGAAGCGCCGAGCGCATGGGCGTGCTCATCGAGGAGCTGCTGAAGCTCTCGCGCCTCGGAAGAGCCGCCCTCGATCAGGAGCGCGTCGACATGACCGTCCTCGCCCGAGACGTCTGGCGAGAGGTCGCGTCCGATTCGGCCGGAGTCGAATTCGAGGTCGCGTTCGAGGATCTTCCCGAGGCCGACGCCGATCGCTCGATGATCCGCCAGGTGCTTCGCAATCTCCTCGACAACGCACGCAAGTACGCCGCGCAGAGCACACCACCTCGCATCGAGATCACGAGCCTTCGGAGCGACGGCGTCGACTGGTATCGCGTCCACGACAACGGCGTCGGCTTCGATCCCGAGTATGCCGACAAGATCTTCGATGTCTTCCAGCGGCTCCACACGGCCGAGGACTTCCCCGGCACCGGCGTCGGACTCGCGATCGTGAAGCGCATCATCGAACGCCACGGGGGACAGGTCCGCGCCACGTCGCGACCGGGCGAAGGCTCGACGTTCGAGTTCACGGTGGGACCGCTACCGGCGCTCCCTTCCCCTTCGGCCTAGCCGATCGACGCCCGCCCGGCCGTCAGTCCTCCACCGTGAACTCGAAGGAGGACGACGCGACGACGCCGGATGGATACGAACCGAGGAACGCCGCCACCCGATACGGCCCCGATGCCGGCTGGCCGTCCGGAATCCGGATCCCGAGGGACCGCACCACGGTCCGCCCCGGTGCCAGCGTCACGGACTTCGGACCCGCGATCGGGCTCGCGCCGAGCCGCACGCCATCAGCACGGTAGGCCTCGATCCAGCCGGCAAAGGATTGATTTGCGCCCGAGAGGTTCTCCACGATGACGTCGTACGCGAGTCGGGCTCCCGCCCGCGCGACGACCGTCTTCGGCACGAGCGTCACCCGGATGTCCGGCGCTCCTGCCGAGATCGCGAAGCTCCGATCCGCCCCCGCCGACGAGGTCTGGAATCGGAGGTCTTCGGCGACGACGCGCACGCGCACGTCGCCGAGGCCGGCACTCGCGGGAAGCAGCCAATCGAAGCGCCGCGTCTCTCGGGGAAGCCGCTCCGCGAGCACGTGCCACGTGCGCCCCGCATCGTAGGAAGCGTGCACAGCGAACGACCGAAGTGACTCGTCGTCCGAAGCGCTCCAGGTCACCGGGACGTTCGAGCCCCCCGGGAAGACGTCCCCGACATTCGGAGTCACGAGCGAGACCACGGGAGGCTGGTCGCCGATCCGGGGGTCGGGTCGAATCGCGAACTCGTCCGAGAAGAACCACGCGATTCGGTTGCAGCAGTTGCCCAGCAGCGGGACGGCAATTCGAGCCGAGTCGGTGCTGATTGCCGGAGCCCTGGACAGAAACAGGCAATTGCTGAACTGCGACCGACCGTCGCTCAGCCGATCTCCCTCGAAGACGAGCGACGGCGAGCCCACGCGCCAGTCCGAGCTCGGGTTCTGGATCTCCCAGCAAGCATCGAGATCTTCGCCGGGTCGAAGCGTTCCCTCAGGCTGTGAGGTAAAGACGACCGTCGACTCGATCTCGCCTGACGGGATCGAGAGGGCGACCTGGTCCCAACCTTCCTTCCCGGATTCGTCGACCGCGACGATACGAAGGTACGACGGCGGGTTGAACAGGAAGCCGACGTCGGGGACCGTCCATTCGAAGCTGCGATCCGTGGGCGAGAGGACGGCCACCTCGGTGTCAAAGGAGAAGTTCCCTTCGGCGTTGAAGAGGATGCGCTGCTCGACGATCGAGTCGTCGTCGAAGGCGCTCCACCTCAGATGGATCCGCGAGCCGGGATCGGCGACGAAGTACGGCGCCTCCATCCGCACCACGGGAGGATGGTTCGTGAAGTCCGGAGCCTCCGTCAGCCACGGCGTGAAGTCGACCTTGGCGACGGGTCCCGATCCGCTGCCGACGAGCGGATCGCCGAGCCCGCCGGGATTCTGCGGATGGCGCGGCCCCGTTGCGTCGCCCCACCACACGTTCTCGGCATCGTTCAGCGCGGATCCGTTCGGCGTGATGTCCTCGATCGCGATCGCGGGCACGCGGACGCTGTCCACGAGATCGTTGAACGTTCGGGTTGGTGGGGTTATCCAGATGAAGTCGGCCGGACCCGAAGCTTCCGGTGTTGGTGACGGCGGCGAGCGGGTTCTCCAGGAAGCGCGTCCCCGACACGAACCAATCCGAGGTGAGGCCCGGGCTCAGGCCGGCCGCACTCCCCCTCAGCGTGCAGTTCTCCATGTGGGCAACGGGCGTCGTCGCCACCGTGACCCCGCCCCCCTCGACTTCGCAGTACTCCAACCCGCTTCCGCCGCGGGTGAAGCCGACCGCGTACCAGGGCTCGCCCGGCACGAGGGATTCGAACCGGATCGGAAGCCCCGGGAGGCCGCGAAAGAAGTTGCTCGCCTGCACGCTGAGTCCCGCATCGGATCGAAACTGAACGATCGTGCCCGGCTCGATATCGAGCCCGCCCAGCCAGTTCACATTCCCCTGCATCACATACGGGATCCCGACATCCGCCCAGGTCGCCTGCGCGAAGCGCGCATCGCCATCACCCGGACCGAGGATGTGGTTCGCGTCGTTTCCGATCGAAGGCAGCGTACTCCCGCGGGAAAGCCCCGCCGACGAGAACAGGTAGACCGGCACCTCGTTCCCGACGATCGTGTTGTCCGATCCGAAGAAGAAATCACCTCCGCCGTAGAGCTGGAAGCCCGCACCGACGTTGTCGACCGCCGACACACCGTTGAGGTAGGCGGGCTGCAGACGGTTGGCGAGGTCGAAGCCCTGCTGCGCCGACCGCGTCACGGTGACGCCGTCCATCCGGAACTGCGTCGACGACCGGAGATAGCTCCCATCGACCGTCACGTCTTCCAGCACCAGCGTCGCGATCGCGAGGTCCAGGGCGGCCCCGAGAAAGTCGGTTCGCTGGATCCGGACGAAGGGATACCGCGAGCCGCTGAAGTTGAAGAGCCCCCCGGGACTCGAGAAGACGGAGTCCGCGAGCAGGAACGTGCATTCGCCGAGCGGACGGAACTGCCCGGCCAGCTCCGCGTGCGCGAGATCGAGCGTGCCGTAGACCTCGACGCACGGAGGGAAGTTGGTGTTCGACCGGATGGAGAGCGGCGATGCCGTCGTGCCGGCGCCCATGAGGGATCCGTCGACCCGGAGCGTCACTCCGTTCGCGATCTGAAGCGATGCGCCGGGCTCGACGACCACCGTCGCGGTCTCCGGAATCGTCGCGTTGGAGTCGAGCTGATACGGTCCGCCCTGCGCGGTCCATGTCACGGTCTGCCCCGGGCCGGGTATCGGCGGCGGCGCGGCCGTCGCGTTCAGACCGACCAGGAACATCAAGAACAGAACGCACGTCTGTATGCGGCAGACTGGACCCAGAAGCTCTCGCATGGGATCTCCTCCGAGGTTGGTACTTGGACCCGGACACATGAGGAGAGGCAAGATTTCGCACCTGGAGCCGCCATCCTGAAGCCCAGGGAAACAACGATTCTTCGCGCGCCGGCCTCCGTCGCGTAGAATGGCGGCCGTCACGAGTACGAGAATCCCACGCAACCGGAGAGACGCGCCCCGTGCCCGAGCTTCCCGACGTCACCGTGTATCGCGAATCCCTCGAGCGATTCGTCGTCGGCCGGATCGAGAACATCCGTATCACCAGCCCGAATCTCGTCCGCACGTTCGATCCGCCGTGGAAGGAAGCGATCGGCAAGGAGATCCACGAGATCCGCCGCCTCGGGAAACGCCTCGTCTTCGGACTCGACGAGGACCTGTGGCTCGTCCTGCACCTGATGATCGCCGGCCGGTTGCGTTGGAAGAAGGCCGGGACGAAACCGCCCGCCAAACGCGGCCTCGCGACCTTCGAGTTCGAGCACGGCACGCTGCTGCTCACCGAGGCCAGCCCGCGAAAGCGAGCGTCTCTGCATCTAGTACGGGGCGAGGACGCCCTCGGCGACCACGATCCGGGCGGTCTCGATGTCTTCGAGGCTTCGAGCGAAGCGTTCCGGGAAACGCTCGGCCGCGGACGACACACGCTGAAGCGAGCGCTGACCGACCCGAGCATCCTCGACGCGATCGGCAACGCCTACTCGGACGAGATCCTGCACCACGCGAAGCTATCACCGCTGCGGCGTACCGATCAGCTCGACGGGGACGAGATCGATCGTCTCCATCGATCCTGCCGCGAGGTTCTCGAGAAGTGGATCGATCTCACGCGCGAGCAGGTCGGGGACCGTTTCCCCGACAAGGTCACCGCGTTCCGCAAGGAGATGGCCGTGCACGGCAAGTACGGCGAGCCCTGCCCGGATTGCGACACCCCCGTCCAGCGAATCGCGTACGCGGACAACGAGACGAACTACTGCCCGACCTGTCAGACCGGCGGCAAGCTCCTCGCCGATCGCGCCCTCTCGCAGCTCATGAAGGGCGACTGGCCGAAGAGCCTCGAGGAGCTCGAGGAACGAAAGCGGCAATGATCGCGAAGCCTATCTCCGGGACACCCCTGTAACCCGAACGGCTCGCTCTCGTCTCTACGGCGTCCCCGAAGAACGAGGAGTCGAGAGCATGCGCATCCCCGGTCGTCCCTCCCCTTCCGTCGAGTCCCGCCGGTTCCGCCGACGGGTCACCCTCCTCTTGCTCGGGCTCGCCGCGCTCGCGCGGGCCACGTTCGCGAGCCCGCCGATCGGAACGCGCATCTCCGAATGGGAGGTCCGCAAGGGAGAGATCCGTGACGCGTTCCGCCTGCAGCAGGTCACCGCTTCGAACGGCATCGTGGTGCGATCGGGCCGCGCGCGTGCAAGCCGGACGACCCGCAAGACCGCACTGGGATCGAGGGCCGGCCGGGGGCTCGTTTCGGGTCGCGCAGCGCGGCTCCGGCTCGTCGGGCCCAGATCGAACCTCGTGCTCGTCGAGCTGATCGCACCCCTTCCCGATCGACGCGTCCTCGAGAAGAAGCTCGGCGAGTACTTCGATCCTCCCCTCGGGCAAGGGGTCCGTTCGGGGCTCGGGGGCGCCCACGCGCGCAAGGTGACCGTGCGACGGCCGGCCCCCTACGCGTTCCGAAACCGCAACGAAGAACCGGTATCCGGGCGCGTCACGAACGCGAGCATCGGCCACCTGGCCGAGCTCGCGCGCAACGCGTTGCCGGGGGTCACCGCGTCGCGATCGCGGGTTTACTCCAAGGGGATCCTCCTGCACGACCCATACCTCGAATGGGTCGCGCACCGGCTCGACGAAGCCGTCGAGCGACGCGAACCGATCCGCGTCACGCGCGGGGGCAATCGGATCGATCTCGTCGTCGACGAGCACGCGGGTCACGTCCGGCTGCGCATCCACTCGAACCGGCTTCCGGAAGCGACGCTCCTCGAGGTCGAGTCGGCACTCGAGGAGGTCGATCCCGTAACGCCTCCCGACGCGACGACTAGTACCCGATCTCGAGTCCGTCGATCGCCTCGCCGCGGCCGTAGAGGATGTCGCCGGCGGCGAAGTCGGTGTTGCGGATCTTCTGCATGAACACGCCGATGATCGCCGGCTTGATCGACCGGCCGGTCTCGGGGTCGTTCACGATGTTGCCGTTGCCGTCGCGCACGCGGTTCCCGCGGATCGACAGCCATCCGGTCTGGATGTCACGGCCCGTCTCCTCGGGATCTCCGTCGAGGTTCGTGACCACGGCCGAGATGTCGCTGAGCGGTCCCTGGAACCAGCACTCGAAGTCGAAGCTGCGGGAGAAGACCGTCTCCTCGTTGTTGTAGATGAGGATCGACGTCTCGATCTCGTAGTCGCCCGCCGTCGACATGAGCGCGATGCGATTGTCAAAGCGGCCCGACTCTTCGAAGAACGTCGGCAGCGCCACTTCCGAGGTCAACATCTCGTACTCGACGCCGTCGAAGTCCGGTCGGAAGTCGCCGTCGCCGGCATCGTCGGGATCGACGCGGTCGCATCCGTCCGACGCATCGCCCCCCCCGACGGCTTCCACGGCGAAGGCGTTGTACGCCCACGCGACGTCGAGCCCGGACTGCACGACGATGGCCTGCCCGATCAGGTGGTTGTGGTGGACGAGCCCGCCACTCGGGCTGTTGGCGATCACGACGAGGTAGCCCCGATCGCCCTCCGGGTTGTGCTCGTCGGCGAGGATCGTGAACGTGTCGCCCGGCGTCAGGTACGCGAAGCGGTCGAACTCGCGGCAGGTGTCACCGTCGAAGTAGATGTAGTGCAGGCGCACGTCGCCCTCGAGGCGTCCGTCCGAGCAGCTCCGACGGCTTCCGGCGGTGTTCGTCACGGCGATGACGGTGCCCGATCCGGGGGTCGAATCGTAGAGCGGGAAGAACAGGACGCTGCCGGCTCGAGGCAGAGCCATGGCGGGCGAATCGAATACGGCGAGCAGCAGGGCCGCGATCACCGCGGCAGTCAGGATGCGCATGGGACCGATCTCCTTTAAAATCCTCTCCGAGCATAAGGCATTTCGGCCGTTTCGTCCATGCTACATTGTCGCGATAAGTCCAAGCCAGAAAGACAGGAAGGAAACATCGATGTCTCGAATCTCCGCCTGGATCACCGCGGCTCTGATCGGGATCACGCTCGCGACCGCCGGTGAGGCCAGGGCGCAGGTCGAGGTCCAGGGCGGGCCCTCGTCGCGCTATTTCTCCCAGTGGTTCGGCCTGGAGCGCACCTGGCTCGGCCCCGACCTCTTCGCCAACCGCCTCCAGGACTGGCGCCTCAAGGACGGATGGCTCGAGTGCCTCGAAGCTTCGGAGCGGCTTCCGCTCCGGACGGTCCACCTGTTGACCCGCTCTCTGGGCCGCAACGGCACCCTCGACATGTCGGTCGTCATCGGGACCGTCGACCGCAACGCGAAGCCCCGTCCCGATGCGCTCGCCGGGTTCCTGATCGGAGCGGGCGGCGCCGGCATCGATCCGCGTATCACGGCCATGGTCCATCATCGCCCCGCGCGGGACGGCGGGCTGATGGCCGTCGTCGACGGCAACGGCATCGTCGGCTTCCGTGACAACGAGAGCGGCGACTCGGAGGGCAACCTGTGGACGATCGGCGGGCCGCTGCGATCGAACGACGCCCCGCTGCTGGTTCCGACGTGGCGCAAGGGAACGGGCTTCGAGGATCGACCGCACGTCCCCATCGCCCTCACCCTGGCCGTCCGACCCGAAGGCGAGACCTACACGCTCCAGCTCGAAGCTCACGAGCTCGACAGCGGGCGCTTTCTCAGCGAGGCGACGTTGCGCGGCATCGAGCCGCGTCAGGTCGACGGATCGGTCGCGCTCGTCTCGCATCTCGGTCCGAAGAACGGTCAGCACGGATTCCGCTTCTGGCACTGGAACGTGAACGGATCGATGTTGCGGCGGCACGACGACCGCGAGTTCGGGCCCGTCCTGTGCACGCTCTACACGGTGAGCGACGGCACGCTCAATCTCACGGCGCAGGTCGGCCCGATCGGCCCCGCCGACTCGAAGGTCGCGCGCCTGCAAACGCGCGACGTGCGCGGCATCTGGAAGACGGTCGCCGCCGCGACGTATCAGCCGGACTCCTGCACGTTCCCGTTCAGCGTGAAGGGCTGGGACAGTTCGAAAGAGGCGCGGTTCCGCGTCAGCTACGACCTGCGAACCGGGCCGCGTGCCCGCGAGACGACCCACTACGAGGGGACGATCCGCGCCGAGCCATGGGATGCGAACGAGCTCGTCGTCGGTGCGCTCACCTGCCACAAGGTCTTCACCGGCGGCCTCGCGTGGAACCGCACGGGAATCTGGCTTCCCCACCGCGAGCTGGTCGACGCCGTTCGGCACCACGATCCCGATCTCCTGTACTTCTCGGGCGACCAGATCTACGAGGGCGACCTCACGCCCGTGCAGCGGAAGCCCGAGGAGCGCGCCATCCAGGATTACCTCTACAAGTGGTACCGGTGGTGCTGGTCCTTCGGTGAGCTCACGCGCGAACGGCCGACGATCGTGGTCCCCGACGACCACGACGTCTACCACGGCAACATCTGGGGAGCCGGTGGAAAGAAGGCCGAGGCGAAGGACGGCCTCTCGGCGCAGGATAGCGGTGGTTACGTGATGTCGCCGCGGTTCGTCAACGCGGTGCATCGCACGCAGACGAGCCACCTGCCGGAGCCCGTCGATCCCGCCCCCGCGCTCCAGGACATCAGCGTCTACTTCACGCGGCTCGAGTACGCGGGCGTCAGCTTCGCGATCCTGTCGGACCGTCAGTTCAAGTCGGCCCCCGCGGTGGCGATCCCGGACGGCAAGGTCAAGAACGGCTGGTTCCAGAATCCCGACTTCGATCCCGTGACCCAGGCCGACGTGCCCGGCGCCAAGCTGCTGGGCGATCGTCAACTGGAGTTCCTCCGCGAATGGGCACTCGATTGGTCGCGGAAGGCGTGGATGAAAGTCGCCCTCTCGCAGACCATCTTCACGAACCTCGCGACGCTTCCGGTGGAGGCGAAGAGCGGATCGGTCACGCCTTCGCTTCCCATCCAGAAGCCGGGCGGCTACGCCGAGGGCGAGAAGCACGCCGCCGACACCGACTCCGGCGGCTGGCCGCAGTCGGGGCGCAACCGTGCGCTCCGCGAGCTGCGTCGGGCGCGCGCCGTACACATCGCGGGCGACCAGCATCTCGGCGCGACACTCCGGTACGGAATCGACGACTTCCGCGACGCCGGATACGCGTTCAGCACGCCGTCGATCGCGAACACCTGGCCGAGACGATGGTTCCCGGCCGAGCCCGGCGCGAATCGCGACGAGGGCACGCCCCGATATTGCGGCGACTTCCGCGACGGCTTCGGCAACGCGATGACGGTCTACGCGGTCGCGAATCCCGAGCAGACCGGACGCGAGCCGGCTCGACTCTACGACCGCGCTCCCGGATACGGCATCCTGCGCTTCGGCCGCGAGGATCGATCCATCACGATCGAGTGCTGGCCCCGCTGGATCGACCCTTCGAAGCCCGGTGCGAAGCCGTTCGAGGGCTGGCCCATCCGGATCCAGCAGACGGACAACGACGGTCGCACGCCGGTGGCGTGGCTGCCCAAGATCCGATTCGAGTCGCTCGTGAGCCCGGTCGTCCACGTGGTCGACGAGGCTTCGGGCGAGGTCCTTTACGCGACCCGGGTCAACGGACGAGAGTTCCAGCCCGGCGTGTTCGCCAAGGGCACGTACACCCTGCGATACGGCGACCCCGACGCGTCCGGCGGCAAGCTCCAGTCGCGGTCGGGGCTGGTGGCCGGCCCCCGGGAAGAAGTCGGCGAGCTCGTCCTCGAATAGCCGCGGCCTCGGGCTGTAGGGGCGCGTCGGAAGCCGAAAGCCGGGCCCCGGCCCCGCGCAAATCCGTGCCGATGCCACCGGACGTCCCGCTCGGGGGCTCCAGACAGGAAAGGATCCGATCATGAAGCCGCTCGCCATCGCCCTGATCGCCGCCGGAGGCCTCGCCACGGGAATCGGCGTCCTCTTCGCCGTCCTCATGATCCCCGAGGGCCAAGACCTGAACTGGGTTGCGCTCCTCGTGGGGATGGGCGTCGGCTCCATCCTCGAGATCGCCGGGATCTTCCTCCTGATCTCGGAGCAGCGAAACCAGTCCCCCGGCCGCTAGTCGGCGGGAGGTACAATCCAGGACGGCCGACGTACGGGCCGCGGGCGCGCGTTTGAGGCAGGAATCCAGATGGACGCGCCGGACTGCCGATAACCCCGGAGCCCGCGAAAACCACGGAATCGGGAGAATCCACGTGTCCAGAATCGTCTGCATTGCCGTCCTGAGCCTCGCCACGCTCGCGAGCGCCGCCTTCCCTCAGACGTTTCGCTCCGAGCTGGAATCCCAGGGCCTCGGCGAAGGGGGCTGGCCGCGCGTGGCGCGCGTCGAGGGGCACGAGCTCATCCTCTACCAGCCGCAGGTCGACTCGTGGCAAGACTACGAGATCATGGACATGATGGTCGCGATCGCGGTGGCGCTCGACGGGCAGGATCAGTACGAGTACGGGGCCGCGCAGCTGATCGCGAAGACGCATGTCGATCTGTCGCAGAACAACGTCATCGTCTATGACATCGAGTGCCAAGAAGTGTGGTTCCCGACCGTCATGGGCGAGCGCAAGGAGCGCATCGAAGCCGTCGTCCGCGGCGTGGTCCCCAAGGGAGCCCTCGACGTGGCGCTCGAACGGATCCTCGCCAACCTCGAACGGACGAAGCAACGGCAACAGCGCGAGGTTCTTCCCAAGTACACGCCGCCGCCGATCTTTCGAAGCGACACGCCGGCGATCCTCGTGCAGTTCCTCGGCACGCCCAAGTTCCAGAACGTTCCGGGCAC
Source organism: uncultured Planctomycetota bacterium (assembly GCA_964597885.1). Taxonomy (GTDB): domain Bacteria; phylum Planctomycetota; class JACOTG01; order JACOTG01; family JAUIME01; genus CAZQZX01. The sequence continues at coordinate 18,670 of CAZQZX010000007.1, read as the reverse complement.
CGAGCTCGGCTTCGCGATCAACACCAACTGGGATGTCTTCCACTCGGAGAAGACGAACGAGTACTTCCTGATCTACGGCAAGGGCTGGCTCGTCACGGAGGACCCGCTCGAGGGCCCGTGGGAGATCGCGAAGAAGCTTCCGGCCGACTTCGCCAAGCTCCCCGACGACGAGAACTGGGCCGATGTTCGCGACCGCGTCCCCGGCGTGCGGTTGAAGGAAGCCCCGAAGGTCTTCACGAGCCAGCGCCCGTCCGAGCTGATCCTGAGCGACGGGCCCCTGCGCTTCGATCCGATTCCGACGACGAAGCTCTCGTTCGCGATGAACACCGAGGCCGACATCTTCCGTCATCAGACGGACGGTCTCTACTACTACCGCGTCGCCGGACGCTGGTTCCGTGCCGCGACGCTCGACGGTCCCTGGTATCCCGCGCCGATCACGCTGCCGGTCGACTTCCGCGAGATCCCCCGCAACCACGCCGCCGCCGAGGTTCTCGCTTCGGTCGCGGGTACGCCGGAGGCGGACATGGCGATGCTCCTGTCGTCGATTCCGCGCAAGGCCGCGGTGGACCGCCGTGAGGTCAAGATCACCGTCGCCTACGCGGGTGCGCCCGAGTTCTCTCCGATCCAGGGAGCCAACGGCGTCGAGGTGGCGGTCAACAGCCCCGACGACGTGTTCCGCGTCGAGAAGCGCATCTATTGCTGCCGCGCGGGAATCTGGTTCGTGTCGCTGTTGCCGAAGGGGCCGTTCACGCCCTGCGACCGGGTTCCGGAACCGATCTACTCGATTCCCGTCTCGAGCCCGTGGCATCCCGTCACGTACGTGAACATCCACGAGTCCGACGAAGACACCGTGATCGTCGGATACACGGCCGGCTACGAGGGCGCGTACATCTCCCGCGGGAGCGTCGTGTTCGGCTCGGGCGCATGGATCGAAGAGGAAGACTGGCCCGAGATCTGGCGCGTCGACGGACGACCCGGCTACGCCGCGCGCTCGTCCTGGTTCTCGTACGGATGCGCCGCCCAGTACAGCTACTTCGACGGTACGTTCATCCGACGAGGTGAGGGCTACGGTCCGTGGGGCGGCGGCGAGGTGTCGATCCTCGACCCGGCGAGCGGTCGCTACATCCGCGGCCCCTACGCACACGGTCCCATCAAGGCCGACCCCGTGCTTCTCGCGCACAGCCCGTACACGGCCGAGGTCGGCCTGACCAAGCGCGTGCGCCTGCCGCAGGCGAGCTACACGGCCGGCGTCGTGCTCGAAGACGACGGGCCGCTGCGCCCCGCCAGCATGCTGGACGGCGAGATCCCGATGTCGCGCGAGGAAGGTCGCGCCCTCGCGGATGCCCGCCGCCGCAGCGAGCTCCGCCTCGCACGCAAGCTCGAGAACGACGTGTACGTGGGACGCGACCGGACCATCTATCGCCGCACGCAGCAGGGCAACTTCTTCCACTTCGAGAACGACGGCTGGAGGGCGCTCAACGTCGGCGGCGGCGGCCCCGGAACGGTATGGAACCCGGGCACGAGCTGGGCCGACGGCGCCGTGAACCCGCAGGACTACTACAGCCGTCGCTACGTCCCGGTCGGCGGCTGGGGACGGGGCTTCGGCGGCGGCAACGGGGGCGGTGGTGGCGGCGGGAACGGCGGCGGTGGAGGAGGTGGCGGGAACTGATCCCGTCGCGCTTCGCCCTTCCCTTTCGCCTCCACGGTCGGGTTCAATGGGGGCATGGCCAAGCCGGATCGATCCTCGTTCCTGGTGATCGCGCTCGCGACGCTCGCCGTCGTCGGCTCGGGATGGCTCTTCTCGATGTTCCGCACGACGAGCACGAGACATCCCCTCGGGCGGGCCGAAGGACCCGATGTCCTGATCGCCGAGATCCACGAAGCCCGGAGCTACGGCAGCGTCGCCGGCATCGCCGCGTACTCGATCGGTACCATCTCCTGCAACGTCGGCGATGAGCACGTCGCCTGGGATCGCTGGTCCGATCGTCACCCCGTCATCGCGCAGAACCTCTATCGCATCGACGAGGGTCGCTTCGAGCAGATCGGCGCCTCCTGGGTGAAGCACGCCTACCGCGCCGCGCACGGAAGCTACTGCTCCCCCTGCCGAGGCGGGACGAACGATCGGTATCTCGGCCCCGGATGCTCCGACCCCTACAGCGCGACCGTCAACGGGAGGCAGTCGGCGCTCGGGCCTCGATCCGGCGTCGACCCGACGTCGGGCGCCCTGGTCTTTCCGACGAGCCCTCCCCCGATCGCCCCGGCCCGCCGGGCGATCGCAAGGCGGCTCCAGGCCGCGGAATCCGACGTCGACCCGGCGCGCCATCCGCACGCGCGCTACTTCGTCGAGGCGCAGATCGTCGCGGCCGACGACTCGGGCGCCGGCAACGCCGCCAACAATCGCTCCTACCGCGAGGTGACCTTCCGCCGCGCAGACGGTCGGATCGTGATGGACCTTCCGTCGTCCGCGGCGACGATCGCGGGCGCTGGCGCTCTCGAAGCGTGGGACGAGATCGACCCGTCGGTTCGTCTCTTCACGCTGCCCTGTCCGGGCGGCGGCACGATCCGGATCGGCCTCCGCACCGGCGCCGGCAAAGACGGCTGGCGTCACACCAACCTGTTCGCCCAGAACGGCGACGAACGGCGCGCGGTCCGAGCCGTGCGGATCGAGACCGCAGCGGGCGACCTCCGAGACGCATCGGTCTCGGGCGGCACACCCGGAGTGCGGCAACCGCAGGCTCGATGGGAGGCCCGGCTCGACGCGGAAGGCGTCACCTGGGACGCGCCGCGCTCGACACCCGAGGACGGAAGTCACGCCGGCATCTCCTGGGGGACGGGGCTCCGCTTCTCGATCGAGCACGCGGCACTGCGTCCGATGCGCATCGAAGTCGAGCTCGAGGGCTCGCCCCGCGAACGGATGAAGCTCGACCTTCGCTCGCCGAAGGGTCCCGCTTAGCCACTCAGCGCACGTAGCCGAGCTCGCGGAGCATCTCGATGCGCTGCGGGCTCAGGTCGACCGGCGCGGGGCGCGAAAGCTTGGCGGTACTCGCGAGGACGCCCTTCAGGAACACCTGGAAATCGGCATCCATCTCCTTGGCCACGGCGCTCTCGTTACGGATCAGGTTCTCGCTCTCCGCCGGATCCTTCTCGACGGCGTAGAGCTCGCGACGAACCTTCGCCTTCGGATTCATGTCGACGAGGAACTTGAAGCCGTCCTTCCGGAAGCAGAGACGGTCGGCGCCGTAGAGCGTGCCTTCGGCGAAAGCCGGTCGCTCGCCGTCGGCCTCGCCCCGTGCGAGCGGCAGGATCGACCGGCCGAGGAACGTCTCCGGAGCCTCGACCCCCGCGACTTCGAACACCGTCGGCATGAGATCCAGCGTGCGGACCTGCTCCGTCACGACCGCGCGCGAGGTCTCCACGTCCGCCGGAAACTTCACGATCATCGGCACGCGGATCAGCTCGTCGTACAGGGTGTGACCGTGCTCGAATCCGCCGTGGTCCCAGAACTCCTCGCCATGGTCCGCCACGAGCACGATCATCGATCGATCGTAGAGACCGAGCTCGCGCAGCCGATCGACGAAGCGCCCGATCTCGGAATCCATGAACGCGACCTCGGCATGGTAGACGTCGCGGATGTACTTGCGATCGGAGGCTGCCGGGATGCCGCCTCCCCGCTCGGCGAGCTGCTCGCACAGGTCCATGGTGAGCGGCGTCTCGGGCGTGGTGCGTCCGCCCGTGAAGCGCTCGGCCCACCCGTCCGGCGGATCGTACGTCAGGTGCGGATCGAACAGGTGCACGAGCACGAAGCTCGGGTCGCCGCGGTGCTTCTCCACGCGCTCGATCGCCGCGTCGATCGTCTCGTCCGCCGCGCGCGCGTTCCAGTTGTAGGTGTACCGGTGATCGAAGTGGTCGAAGCCGCGATCGAGCTTCAGCATCGGGCTCACGAACGCCGCGTTCGCAAAGCCGAGGGTCGTGAAACCGGCATCGCTCATCACTTCGGCCGCGGTCGGGATCTCGTCGCGGACCGGCGTGAGCGTGACGTTCTTTCCGCTCGCCCCGTGGATGCGCGGCCAGGTCCCGGTGAGGATCGTCGCGACCGAGGGAAGCGTCCACCCCGACGCCGAGATCGCCTGATCGAACCGCACGCCCTCCGCGGCGAGCGCGTCGATCCGCGGGGTCGCCCCGGCCTTGCCCCCGTAGCACCCGAGCGCATCGCTTCGAACAGTGTCGACGAGAAACACGAACACGTGGAGCGGAGGCTCTCCCCCACCGCCGCATGCGGGAAGCACGAGGCCGGTAGCCACCACGAGGACGAACGCTTTCAAGAGAGGTCGGATCTTCATCGTCTCGATCGTAGCACCTCGCGCCGCTCCGAGCCTACGCGTCGTGCCGCGCTTCGATCGCGTCGAGGAGCTTCCGCCAGGCCTCGATCTCGGCTTCCGGCGTGAATCGCGGCTGCCGGGCGCGGATGGCGCGCCGCAGCTCGTCGAGAAAACTCGCGTCGCCCTCCGACCGTTCGAGGAGCGAAGTCAGCGACGCCGTGTCGCCGACCTCGAAGTATCCGGGGTAGTCGTCGCCGAGAAGACCGACGTTGCCGCCCGTCCGCGACGCGAGCACGGGCACCCCGTGGACGATCGCCTCCGACACCACGTTCGCACCGCCCTCGAAGACGGAGGGATGCACGAGGACGTCCGCTCGGGACAGCACCGCGAGCACCTCCTCTCGCGGACGCTCGCCGAGCCAGCGATACCGCGGGTTGCGCGACTGCTCGGCACGCGCCTCCCGCGCGAAGGCTTCGTCGAGCGCCGCGCCGAAGTGCGTGATCCGCACCCGGGAGGTGTCCGGAAGGTCGCGAGCCGCGAGCGCCGTTCGCATCGGATCCTTCACCGGCCGAAGGTGTCCGATGACGACGACGTCGAACGCCTCCCCGTCCCGGTTTGCTTCATCCGACGCGTCCTCCGCCTCCTGCGGCGCGGACAGCGACTGATAGATCACACACGCTTTGCCGCGAACCGCCTCCGGAAGCTCGTCGATCGCGCGCGGCTGGAGCACGATCAGACGATCGGCGATCTCGAGGGCCCGCATTACCGAGACGTCGTCGGCGGGAAGATCCTGGTAGACGTCGGTGCCGGTCAGCACCACCAGGATCGGACGCGACTCATCGTGCGCACGGAAGCGGGCGATCGAATCGAAGCTCTTCCGAGCATGAAGGGCGACGAGGACATCCCAGCTCTCGCCCTCGAAGGATTCGCGAATCTCGACGGCATGCCCGAGGCCGGAGATCATGCGATGCCAGCGTTCGGCGGTCGCGCGATTGCCCGTCCACGAGCGACCGGCCATCGGAGTGACGATTCCGATGTTCACGACACGCAGGTCCGGAAGCCGGCGTACACATCCCGGCGATCCGGTCGATAGAAATTGCGAACCGTCCCCCGGATCAACCGGGCTCGCGTCATCCAGGCGCCCCCGCGGAGCACCTTGTGATCCCCGAACCAGGGAACCGAATAGTCCTTGTACGGACCGGGCTCGAAACCGGGGAACGGCCCGAAGTCGTCCGCGGTCCACTCCCAGACGTTGCCGAGCATCTGGCGGCAACCGAAGGCGCTGTCGCCCGCCGGGAACGATGCGACATCGACGGTGCCCATCTGGTTCCAGCAACAGTTCAGGTGCCCGCTCCCCGGACGCTCGTCTCCCCAGGGATAGCGCCGCTTGACGTCTGCGAGCCGCCCGTCGCCGCCGCGCGTCCCGATCGCCGCCGCTTCCCACTCGGCCTCGGTCGGAAGGCGACGTCCCACCCATCGGCAGTAGGCGTCCGCCTCGAGCCAGCTCACGTGCTGCACCGGGCGATACGGCTCGAGGGCGACCCAGCGATCGAACGCGCGACGCTCGAAGCCGGTCGGAGTCCGGCGCCAGTAGGCCGGCAGCTCGGCGCCCGCGGCTTCTCTCCACGCCCACCCCTGTTCACTCCACAGCTCGGGTCGCGCGTAGCCGGCATCTTCGACGAATGCGGCGAACTCAGACTGCGTCACCGGGGCGCGCGAGATCGCGAACGGTTCGACCTCGACCGCATGGGCCCACTGCTCGTTGTCGAACACGAACGCTTCGGACCGCTCGGACCCGAGGTGGAACACGCCCCCGGGCACTTCCACGTCGCCGAGGTACGGCCCCGAAACGACGGGCTCCTGACGGGGCGCCTTCGCTCGGTCGCCTCCGCTTCCGAACCCGCCTCGGCCACTGTTCCGGAACGTCGGCGCTGGAAGGCCGAGCGTCTGCCGGGTGTACGTGAAGGCTTCGTCGTGCATGTCTTCGTGGAAGGTCGACAGCAGGATGAAGTACACGTCGGCCTCGGTGAGCGCTCCGTCTTCGATCCTCGCAAGCACGCCGTTCGCCGCTTCTCGCAAGTAGCCGAGCGTTCCGTCACGATCCGGCAGCGCGAGATCCCAGCGCGTGTCATGCTCGACCGCCATCGAGTCGTAGAACGCGTCCACGCCTCGATGGATCGGGGCGTTCCCGCCGCAGTGTCTGAGCACCCAGCGCTCCTGGAACCACGCCACGTGCCCGATCTCCCAGCGCGTCGGATTCACGATCGCGAGCCGCGGCACCGTCTCCCACGTCGATTCGTCGAGATCCTCGACGAGGTCGAGCGTGCGGGTGCGCGCGTCGAGCACCCACTCGGCGAGACGGTCGGCCGGAAACGCAGATGGATCACAGGAAGCCATGACCGGAGGATACCCGGCCGTCCGCCCGTTCGCCAGCGGCGATCCGTCTGCACGACCGCCGGCTCGAGAGACCACGGGCGGCCGCGGTGAATCCCTAGCCCGGAGGAGCGTCGAGCTCGGCGACCAGACGACGGACGATGTCGGCGAGGATGTCGCGCACGCGCCGGCGCTCACCGTCGAGCCAGACCTCGCCCCCTGCCGCCTCGATCTCCTCCCGCGCCTCGGCGCCGACCGGCACGAGCCGGGATGCCAGGCGGCCGAGATCCTCCACGCGGATCGTATGCAGGAGCCCGCGGACCGTGAGCTCGGTGGGAAGCACGAGCACCTGCGTATCGTCGCCGCGATGAAGCCGCCGCAGCTCGGCGTTGTCGAAGATCGTCGTCCGGAAGACCGTCACATCCCGCGCGTCGATCCCGCGGGCTTGCAGGCTCGCGACGAGGTCGGGGCGGCCGCCCTCGCCCGACACGACGAGCACCGGCTCGTCCGACGCGGCCAGGGCGCTCACGGTTGCCGAGACCGTGGTCCGTTCCGGAGTCCGGGCCGTGACCGACAGGCGATCCCGAAGACTCTCGATCACCGCATCTCCGAGGCCGAAGCTCTCGACCGCTCCGGGCAGCGTGCGCACCGGGGAACGCCGCTCGGACATCCACGCCTCGAAGCCGGCCACGGCGTGCACCCCGGTGAACAGCAGGCGCGGCCGGCGGTCGAGGAACGCGTCGAGCGAGTCGGTCCCTCGCGGCCGCACGGGGGCGATCTCGACCGTCGGCGCGTGGATCAGCTCGAATCGATCGCGGAGGTTCGCCGGCGGCTCGGTCTCTCGAAGCCCGGTGAAGACGATCTGGAGTGCCACGGTCGCCACCTCCGCACGCGGATGATCCCCGACGCGTAGCCTAGCACGAGGAAGCGCCTCGACACGCAAGCGCTTCGTCCGACGGACACGGGACTTATGATAAGATGGCGGCGAACGAGCACGGTTCTGGCGAGGCAGCCCGTCCGTGCGGAGGAGACCATGATCGAAGCGCGAGCCGACGAGACGGCGCCCATCACACTCGCCGCGGTAGACCTCGGATCCAACAGCTTCCACATGGTCATTGCGCGCTTCCTCACCCACGACCTCCAGACGTTCGACCACCTCCGCGAGCCGGTTCGCCTGGCCGCCGGGCTCGACGAGAACGGCGAGCTCTCCGAAGAAGCCCAGGAACGCGCCATCGCCTGTCTCGAACGCTTCGGCCAGAGGCTGCGCGCCATCCCCGATGCGCACGTGCGCGCCGTCGGCACGAACACGCTCCGGCAGGCGCGCAAAGTCCGGGGCTTCGCCGAGCGAGCGCTCCGGGCCCTCGGTACCGAGGTCGAGATCATCTCCGGGCAGGAAGAAGCGCGCCTCATCTACCTCGGCGTCACCCAGAGTCACGCGACGCGCGCGGCTCGAAAGCTCGTCGTCGACATCGGCGGCGGCAGCACCGAGATCGTCGCCGGCCGCGGGTTCGACGTCCTCGAGGCGCACAGCCTGTACATGGGATGCGTGGGCTACAGCCGCCGCTACTTCCCAGAAGGACGCCTCGACCGCGAGAACTTCCGCCAGGCCGAGACGGCCGCCGGCCTCGAGCTTCAGTCGATCGGCCGCTCCCTGCGCGAGATCGGCTGGGAGACCGCGATCGGAGCCTCGGGGACCATCAACGCGATCGGCGAGATCTTGCGCCAGAACGAGTGGGCCGAGCAAAACGTCACGCTCGTCGGGATGAAGAAGCTCCGCAAGGCGCTCGTGCGATTCGGAAGCTCCGACAAGGTCGAGTTGCGCGGGCTGACCTCGTCACGACTCCCGGTTCTACCCGGCGGCCTCGCGATCCTCATGGCCGTCTTCAAGGCACTCGAGATCGACGAGATGCGCTCGTCGTCGGGCGCCCTTCGTGAAGGCGTCCTCTACGATCTGGCCGGCCGAATGCGGCACGAGGATGTCCGCGATCGCACGATCCGACGCTTCCTCGATCAGTACGACGCCGACCGCGCGCAGGCCGCCCGCGTCGAACGCACCGCGCTCAACCTGCTGGCGCAGCTGCGACAGAACTGGAAGATCGATACGGAAGAAGCCGAGCGCCTCCTCGAATGGGCTTCGCACCTGCACGAGATCGGGATCGCGGTGTCGCACGCGGGATTCCAGAAGCACGGCGCCTACCTCGTCAGGCACTCCGACATGCCGGGGTTCGCCGAGGAAGAGCAGAAGCGAATCGCGGCCCTGATCCGTATCCACCGCCGCAAGCTCACGCGCGCGACGCTCGCCGAGTACGTCGACGACTCCCGCACGGAGCTGCTGCTGCGACTCGGCGTGCTGCTGCGAATCTCGGTGCTGCTGAACCGCAGCCGAACGACCTCCGCCACGCCGGATATCGAAGTCTCCTCCGACTGGACGCAGATCCGTCTGCGGTTCCCGGCCGGCTGGATGGTCGATCACCCGCTGACGGTCGCCGACATCGAACGCGAGACCGACTTCCTCGCCGCCGTGCAGATCCACCTCGAGATCGAAGAGGAACGACGGGGCGACGCGATCGAGGCCGACCGCGCCGCCGCGAGTTGAGGCGGCGGATTCGCGTCGATCCGGCTCTTCGGCACGACTGCTAATGCGATCCTCAGTTTCTTGCCGATAGTGATCTGAGATATAATCTCAGCCCACCCGGGAGCTCCCATGCAGGACAAGGCCAGGAAGAAGAATCCACCGGACATCGAACAGCGGCGCGTCGTCGCCGTCATCGATATCGGCTCGGGCTCGATCCGCCTCGTCATCGCCGAGGTCGGCCCGGGTCGCAAGATCCGGCACCTCGAGAACCTGCAGCAGCAAGTCCCGCTCGGCAAAGACGTTTTCACGAGCGGCCGCATCTCGACACCCACCCAGCGAGCCGCGATCGCCGTCCTCCAGGACTTCACGCAGGTGATGGAGGAGTACGGGCTCGACTCGTGTCACGCAATTGCGACGGCCGCCGTACGCGAGGCGTCGAACCGCGACAACTTCATCGATCAGATCTTCGTCCGCACGGGCATCGACGTCGAGGTCATCGACGGCTCCGAAGAAAATCGGCTCGAGATGATCGCCGTGGAGAGCGCACTCGACGGGCACGTCGACTTCCGCAAGGAGAGCTGCCTCATCCTCGAGGTCGGCTCGGGAAGCACGGTCCTGATCTTCCTCAACCAGGGTGAGGTCGAAGCGACGCGAACGCTTTCCATCGGATCGATCAAGTTGCCCGGCAACGCGATCGTCGGACAGCTCGACGCCAAAGCGCAACAGCGCGCGATCAAACGATCCGTCAACGAGAGCGCCGACTACATCGGACGTCAGAACAGCCTGTCCGCGATCAAGACCTTCATCGCGGTCGGCGGCGAGATGCGCTTCCTCGCCCGACAGCTCGACACCGACGGCGGCGACGGCGACGACAGCCTGCGGCGGCTCAAAGCCGAAGCCGTCATCTCGTTCGTGAAAGACATGGGCCGCCTCGCGCCGGAAGAAATCGCGGATCGCTACGCGCTCGGCTACGACGAGGCCGAGCGACTTCTTCCGGCTCTGCTCTATTACCGTTACTTCCTTCGAGCGACCGGCGCCACGGAGATCCTCGTCCCTCTGGTCAGCATCCGGGACGGCATCTTGCGCGAAGAAGCGCAGATCCTGCAGGGCGGCGAAGGCACCGACGTCTCTCGCATGGTGATCAGCTCCACGAAGCGCCTCGCGAGCAAGTACGCGTACGACGAGCCGCACGCGCTCTGGGTGGCCACGCTCGCGGGCCGCCTGTTCGACAAGCTGCGCGAGGACCACGGACTCGGATCCCGTGAACGCCTGCTGCTGTACGTGGCCGCCATCCTCCACGAGATCGGCATGTACATCTCGCCCAGCAGCCGACACAAGCACTCGATGTATCTGATCCACGCCTCCGACATCTTCGGCCTGCGCCGACAGGACAAGGAGATCGTGGCCAACGTCGCTCGCTACCACCGCGGAGCGATGCCAAGGTCGACGCACGTCGACTACATGTCGCTCTCGAAGCAGGATCGTGCGCGTGTGGCGAAGCTCGCCGCCATCCTCCGGGTGGCCATCGCGCTCGATGCGCAGCGGGCCCAGCGCATCCGCGAGATCGAAATCGATCTGGGCCGAGAGCCCTACGAGATCTGGGTGCCGGAAGACGTCGGCGATATTTCGATGGAGCGGGATCTGCTGCGACGCAAGGCCAAGATGTTCGCGGACGTCTTCGGCGTCGACATCGTGCTGCGCCAGGGCGCGAAGAAGGGATCTCGATGAACGCCAACGTCGAAGCTCCCCGATTCTTCGACCGCGAGCTGTCGTGGCTCGAGTTCAACGCGCGCGTCCTGCACGAAGCCATGGACGCGAGCAATCCGATTCTCGATCGCGTCCTGTTCTCGGGAATCTTCAGCTCGAACCTCGACGAGTTCTTCATGGTTCGACTCCCGAGCCTCGAGGCTGGCAGCGACATCGAGAAGGAAGTCCGAGCGAAGGCCCGCGCGCTCACGGAAGAACAGAGCCGACACTGGGCCGAGACGCTCGTCCCGGAGCTCGAGGCGATCGGCATCCGACGCGTCGTTCCGGAGTCGCTCGATTCCGAGCAAGCCGCGTTCGTACGCTCGCTCTTCGACCGCGAGATCTTCCCCGTGCTGACCCCGATCGCACTCTCGGGTGAACGAACGGTTCCCTCGCTCACGAACCTGAGCCTCTACATGATCGTGTCGGTGTCGCCGATCGGCAAGACCGACGAGCTCGAGCACGCCGTGATCGAAGTGCCGCGCAACCTGTCGCGGATGATCGTTCTTCCGGGCGGCGGACACTCGTTCATCCTGCTCGAAGACGTGATCCGACTCTACGCAGCACGGCTGTTCGAAGGCTACGAGGTCCGCGAAACGGGACTGATCCGGCTCACGCGAGGGGCCGAGATGACGCTCGACGAGGCCGGCGACGAGGACTTCGCGAAGGTGATGGCGCAGGCGCTCCGAAAGCGAAAGCGCGGCGAGTTCGTACGGCTCGAAGCCGACGCATCCGAGGAGTGGATCTCGTTTCTCGAGCAGAAGCTCGCGGTCCAGCGCGATCGTATCGAGCACCGCAAGGATTGGTTCGACCTCAAGGGAGTCTCCAGCCTCGCGTTCCTGGCGGGCTATTCCGAGCACCGGCGGGCGCCCTGGACGCCGAAGCCGCACCCGGCCTTCGCCGATGCCGATGACATCTTCGAGGTCATCCGCGAGAAGGACGTCCTCCTCCACCATCCCTACGATTCGTTCGATCCCGTCATCCAGCTCGTCCAGCAGGCCGCGGACGATCCGGATGTTCTCGCCGTGAAGCAGACGCTGTACCGCACGGCCTCCCGGTCGCGGCTGGTGCGCGCGCTCGAGCGTGCGGCCGAAAAGGGCAAGAGCGTCACCGTCCTCGTCGAGCTCAAGGCACGCTTCGACGAGGCGGAGAACATCCAGTGGGCGGCCCGGCTCGAACGCGCGGGCGCGAGCGTGGTCTACGGCGTGGCGCGCCTCAAGACGCACGCGAAGGCGTGTCTCATCGTACGGCGCGAAGCCGACGGTATCCGCCGCTACGCGCACCTCGGCACCGGGAACTACAACGAGTCGACGGCGAAACTCTACACCGATCACGGCCTGCTCACCGACGACGAGAAGCTGACGCGGGATCTCTCGAGCCTGTTCAACATGATCACCGGCTTCTCGAAGCCTCTGGGCACGAGCAAGCTGGTCGTCGCGCCGCTCGAGCTGCGGCGCACGCTGCTCCGATTGATCCAGCGCGAGGCGCAGCGCAGCACGCCGGAACAGCCGGGTCGCATCGCCGCGAAGATGAACTCGCTCGTCGACGAGGACATCATCGAGGCCCTCTACGAAGCCTCGCGCGCCGGTGTCCGCGTCCGCCTGAACGTGCGCGGCACGTGCCGCCTCGTGCCGGGAGTCCCCGGACGCAGCGACACGATCGAGGTCGTGAGCATCGTGGACCGCTTCCTCGAGCACAGCCGCATCTTCTGCTTCCGGAACGGCGGCGACGACGAGGTCTACCTGTCGAGCGCCGACTGGATGCCCCGAAACCTCGATCGACGCGTCGAGACGATGTTCCCGATCGAGGACGCGAAGCTCGCACGCGAGATCCTGGACACGATGAAGCTGTACTTCCGCGACAACGTCCGGAGCTGGCTGCTCAAGCCCGATGGAAGCTACGAGCGACGCGACGCCGGCGACCGCGAGCCGTTCCGCGTGCAGGAAGAGCTCTGCCGTCGCTACGAAGAACGCGAGGCTCGACGACGACGCGCGATCCCGCGCGATCTGAAGCCTCGGAAGCCCGAGTCGAACCGCTAGAGCGCCGCGGCGGCCTGCTCCATGTCGCGACGCACGCGGTAGTCCGGCCAGCTCCGGAAGAAACGCTGCCGGAGCTTCTCCTTCTCCTCGACGAGAAGATCCGTCAGGTCGGCCAGGGCGTCGATCAGCCCGGCCTCGTCTTCCTTTCTCGCTCGTGCCCGAAGCGCCGACACGTCGTGCCGCAGCATCTCGATCCCGGTGCAGACGTCCTGATGCGTGCCGAGGATGTCCTGCATCTTCTTCGTGGCTTTCACGAACTGTCCCACCTCGGGAGCCCCGACGTGCGAGAAGAGCTCGAACACGTAGCGCACGCGCTTGAGGTCGAGACGTAGCTTGTGCAGGTGCTCGTCGTGAATCCGCGGATCGATCTCGCGGGCGTAGCGATCGAGGATACGCGAGGTCGCCTTCGCGAGGATCTTCGGCCCGGCCTCACGAACGACGCGCGCCTCTTTCTTCTTGCGCGGCGGCGAGCTCACCAGACGCTGCAATCCTTCGACGAGCGCCGGGTACTGCGGCGAGTTCAGGACGTCGACGATGCCTTCGCTCTCGACAGCGAGCCGCTTCTCGAGGATCCGTCGATATCGCACGAGCGTCCGGCGCTGATCCAGCGGGAGCTTGGCGGCGAACCCGAAGAGCGACTCGATCTGCACCTCGAGATCCCTCCCCTTGCCGAGCGCCTGACCCAGCCACTTGGCCTCGCCGGCGAGCCGACGCGAATCACGGGGAAGGACTTTGCGAAACGCGGCAAGCGCCGCTCGCGTTCGGCGCGCCGCCACGCGCATGTCGTGGATCGCCTCCTCGTGGAAGCCGACGCGCACGCCCGGCTCGTTCAGCTCGATGATCCGCAGATTGCGCGCCACGGCCTCGCGACCGGCGCGGCCGATCGTGTCGTCGAGCGCGTAGGCGTACTCGGGATACTCGGGCAGGGAATCCGTGAGCTCGAGCGCTTCCACCGCCGCGCGGAACTTCGATCGTTCGCTCGAGCCCACCGGTGCGCGACCGATATCGGCGACGAGCTTCCGAAACGCTCCGAGGTCGCCCTCGCGAAACTCGAGCTCGGCCTCGTGGATCTTCGCGGCGCGGCCGTCGGCAAACGCATGCGCATCGTCGAAGCAGAGCTCGGCCGTCGTCCCGTCGGCGAGCGTCACATCGAACTGCGTCCGACGGTTCCGGATGCCGAACAAAAGCTCGAGCTTGCGCCCCCGGAGCACGGCACCCAGCTCATGCCCGTGGATCTGGTCGAGAGCCTCGGACTCCGTCGCGATCCCCTCGAGCGAGTACGTGCGTTCCGGTCGCGAGAACACGCCATCGCTCGGCTCGCCCGTGCCCTTCAGATTCAGCTCGAAGACACCGTCGCAGCACCGCAGGCGACATCGTGCGCGGGCGAGCCTGAAGAAACCGTCGCGCGTGTCGAGGTAGTGATCCAGGATCTCGATGTTGCGAGGCTTCGAGATGGTCGCCCCCGCGGCTTCGATACGCCGGCGCAGCGGATCGGCGTCCGACGGCGACGCCAGGGTCCACTTGGACTCGATCTCCTGGACTGTGTTGGGAGAAGTCACGGCTGCGAAGGTGGTTGGGCCCCTGGGCAGATGTCGGTGGGTCGGGCCCGGCGACGGGCTCAAAAGCCTCGGGCAGGTCTCGCCGGATGACCGCGAGCGTCTAGTCTACCAGCACCGCAATCCGCGACCAACGACCGACAGTCCGGGCTCGGCCGCTTGACATCCTCCCCGTCGAGAGTATTCTCATACCAACCGGTATGCTTTTGCCACGACACGGCCCGATGCGAACCAAGAACCCCGATCCCCCGACGCGCAACAAGCTGCTCGACGCCGCCCAGGAGGTGATGCTCTCCAAGGGCTACGTCGCCGCCAGCGTCGACGAGATCTGCGCGGCGGCCGGAGTCACCAAGGGGAGCTTCTTCCACTACTTCAAGAACAAGGAAGAGCTCGGCAAGGTGCTCCTCCAGCGGTTCACCGAGACGCAGACCGCCCATTTCACGGCCGCATGCGGCGAGGTCGCCGACCCCTTCGATCGCGTGCTCTGCCTGATCGATTGCGCGATCGAGAGCATCCGGAACCCCGAGATGAAGGGCTGCCTGGTGGGCACGTTCGCCCAGGAGATCTGGGAGACCCACCCCGAGCTGCGCCAGGTCTGTCAGTGCAGCTTTGAGGGATTCGCGAGCTCGGTGTCTCGTGATCTGGTGGAGGCCAAGTCGCTCCACGCGCCGGACGGCGACTTCGACGCGGCCGGCCTGGGATCGACGTTCCTGGCCGTGATCCAGGGCTCGATGCTGATCTTCAAGACAGACCAGAACCGCGAGTCGATCGAACGTAACTTGCTTCACTACAAGAACTATCTCCAGATGCTGTACGGCAGATCGTGAGCCGTTCTTCTATTTTGCCACAGAACATACCAACCGGTTGGTATTGATCGTGGCCAGGCAGATCGAGAGACGCAAAGGACCCCGAAACATGCTGAACTCCCGATTCACCCGACTCCCCTGGATGGGCACCCTCCTCGCGGCCCTGCTCGCCGCATCCTTCGCCTTCGCGGCCGGCCCCCCCGCCGGCGACTGCGCCGACTGTCCGACCGCGAAGAAGGTCATGGGACTCCTCACCGAGTGGGAGGGCGCGGCGAAGCAGGCCGCGTCGATGAGCGACCAGGATCGCGCCCGTCTGACGTCGAAGATGCAGTCCTGCAAGGAGCAGTGCCCGGTCGGATCCCGCCTCGGCGACACCGTCACCGCGGTTCGTGACGTCCTCGCCGACGCCATCGCCGCGGCGGAAGCCAACGCGAAGCACTGCCCGCTCGAGACGGCGAAGGCCGGCGGCGCGTCGTGCGAGGAAGCCCTCGCCATGAAGACGATGCGCGGCCAGGCGCTCCACGGCCTGCACCAGCTCGCGAGCTACACGGCGGGCGCCGTCACCGGCTGCTGCGAATCGTCGGGCGCCGTGAAGACGTCGCTCGCCGCGAAGTCGGACTCGTGCGAGAAGGGCACCACGTGCCCGATCCAGACCGCTTCCCGCCTCGGCATGCTGCGCGCGTCTTGGAAGACCGCGAAGCAGGAAGCCGTCGCCATGCCCGCGGCCCGCAAGCAGGCGCTGCTCACGAGCATGGGATCGCTCGGCCAGGAAGTGAAGGCCGTGACGCTGGTGCCCGCGAGCGTGCTCACCCTCGCCGAAGGCCTCGGCAAGCTGAACGAGCTCAACGCGCAGATGGGCGAGTGGGCGCAGGCCCACGCCGAGCTGCTGGCCGACGTCCCGCCGAGCGCGATGCAGTCGTTCCAGCTCCACAACGCGCTGATCGACCAGGCGCGCGAGCTGCTCCAGGGTGTTACCGAGACGATGACCGCCCTGCACGGCGATTCGCTCGCCGTCAGCAACTGAGAGAGCACCACGAGCACCCGAGTCGCGTCCCGGCGCGCCTCGCGTCTCCCCCAGGCGGAAGCCGGCCCGACCCCTCGGGCCGGCTTCCGCGTCCCCCTCCCCCCTTGCCGACCTCCCCCCACCCGCTTAGAATCGCGGGCCGAACCCATATCCAGGGAGGTGCATCATGACCCCGAGCCAAACGAGCGACCGCAGTCGCCGCGA
Organism: uncultured Planctomycetota bacterium; assembly: GCA_964597885.1. Taxonomy (GTDB): domain Bacteria; phylum Planctomycetota; class JACOTG01; order JACOTG01; family JAUIME01; genus CAZQZX01. The sequence continues at coordinate 2,028 of CAZQZX010000007.1, read as the reverse complement.
TTTCCTGAAGACGTCCGCAGTCCTTTCGGCCGGCGCTGTTCTCGGCCCCCTCGCCGCCGGGAACCTCTACGCCGGTGCGAGCGACACGATCCGCGTCGGACTCGTCGGTTGCGGCGGACGCGGGACCGGTGCGGCGCGCGATTGCGTGAAGTCTTCGGCCGGCGTCCAGATCGTCGCGATGGGCGATGTGTTCGCCGATCGGCTCGCGTCGAGCCATGCCAACCTCACGAAGCAGATCGACGCGGCGAGCTTCGATGTCCCCGCGGACCGGCAGTTCGTCGGATACGACGCCTACCAGAAGGTCCTGAACTGCGACATCGACATGGTGATCCTCGCCACGCCTCCCGGCTTCCGTCCCGTCCAGTTCGCGGCCGCGGTCGACGCCGGCAAGCACGTCTTCATGGAGAAGCCGGTCGCCGTCGATCCGCCGGGCGTTCGCTCGGTCATCGAGTCGGCCAAGCGCGCCAAGGCCAAGGGGCTCGGCATCGTCGCCGGTACGCAGCGACGGCACCAGGCGTCCTACCTCGAAACGATGAAGCGCATCCAGGACGGCGCCATCGGTGAGGTGGTCAGCGGACAGTGCTACTGGAACCAGGGCGGGCTCTGGGTTCACGATCGCAAGCCGAACTACTCGGACCTCGAATGGCAGGTCCGCAACTGGCTGTACTTCACGTGGCTCTCGGGCGACCACATCGTCGAGCAGCACATCCACAACCTCGACGTGATGAACTGGGCGTTCGGGTCGACGCCCGTGAAGGTCATGGCGATGGGTGGACGCCAGGTGCGCACCGACGCCAAGTACGGTCACATCTTCGATCACTTCGCGGTCGAGCTCGAGTACACGGGCGGGCGCCGCGCGATCTCGATGTGCCGCCAGATCGACGGCACGGCGTCGCGGGTAAGCGAGCGCGTCGTCGGAACGCTCGGCGCCGCGAACCCGAACGGCCGGATCGACGGACCGAACGCGTATCGTTACAAGGGCAAGGCGACGGGGCCGTACGTGCAAGAGCACACCGACCTGATCGCGAGCATCCGCGCCGGAGAGCCGCTGAACGAGGGCGTCCGCGTCGCTGAGAGCACGATGACCGCGATCATGGGCCGCATGTCGGCGTACACCGGCAAAGAGGTCACGTGGGACTTCGCGATGAAGTCGACGCTCGACCTGATGCCCGGAAACGACACGTTCGCCTACGGCAAGCTCGCCGTCCCCGACGTGGCCGTGCCCGGTCGCACGCCGCTCGTCTGATCGAGCGAGTCGATCGGCGAACGTACGAAATTCACCTGAAGAATCCGATCGGCCGCCGGCGGCCTTATCGCCGGCGATCGACCCACGAGGAGCAAGCGCGATGAATCGACGGGACTTCCTGCGTACCACCGGCGTCGCCTCGGCGGCGGCGATGGGTCTGGCGGCGACGGGTACGGCGAGGGCGGCGGCCGCCACGACGAAGCGGCGCTTCAAGCTGAACTATGCGCCCCACTTCGGGATGTTCCGCCACCATGCCGGAAACGACCCTCTCGATCAGCTGCAGTTCATGTCCGACGAGGGCTTCACGGCGCTCGAGGACAACGGCATGCGCGGCCGCGCCGTCGAGCTCCAGGAGAAGATCGGCCGGAAGCTCGAGGGGCTCGGCATGACCATGGGCGTGTTCGTGGCGAACGCCGATTTCGGCAAGGTCACGTTCGCGTCGGACGACAAGGCCATGTCCGAGCATCTCGTCAAGGAGATGAAGGCCTCGGTCGAGGTGGCCAAGCGGGTCGGAGCGCGATGGGCGACGGTCGTCCCCGGGCGCTTTCACGCGAAGCTCGAGTGGGATTACCAGACGGCCAACGTCATCGACAATCTCAAGCGATGCGCCGAGATCTGCGAGCCCGCGGGACTGACGCTCGTGCTCGAGCCGCTCAACCCCTACCGCGATCATCCCGGCCTCTTCCTGACGCAGATCCCGCAGGCGTTCCTGGTCTGCAAGGCCGTCGGATGCCCGTCGTTCAAGATCCTGAACGACCTCTACCACCCGCAGATCACGGAGG
>CAZQZX010000006.1:26788-76436 GCA_964597885.1 uncultured Planctomycetota bacterium | reverse complement strand
GCTCAGGCCGGGCCGACTGGGCCCGGGCCGACTGGGCCCGCGCCGCAAGGCGCCGCGCGCCGCTCGATCCCGGTGCTGAAGCCGGGTGAAGGGATCACCGCACGGATCGAGGCGAACGACGCCGTCGTCACGACCGAGGGGCTCGCCCCCGAGACCCACGGCGTCGTCCTGGGCAGGTCGTACCGCATCGAGGTCGTCGAGCCCGGCCCGTACTTCGTCGAGCTCCGATCGCATTCGTTCGATCCCTACCTCGTGCTGCGACGCGGCCCCGGTGAGGTGATTGCCGAGGATGACGACGGGCTCGTCGAGCGGCACTCGCGCGTGTGCTTCGTTTGCGACGACCCGAGCGACTTGCTCCAGATCGATGCGTGCGCGCTGAACGGAGGAATCGGCCCCTTTGATCTGTTGCTCCGACGGGGCGAGCCCGAGACGCTGAGCCCCGAGGACCGCCACGCCCAGGAGCTTCAGAGTGCGACGGAGAGGCTGCGCATCCTGCGGGCTGGCGGAGGTCCTCTGCCGCTGGACGCGACGCCGAGCCTGAACGCCCTGGCTCTCGCGTACGAGAGCGAAGGCGACTACGAGCGCGCGCGATCCCACTACGAGGAGGCCCTGGCCATCATCGAGCGCGACCTGGGAGGCGATGCGCCGATCGCGGGGATCCTGCTTCACAATCTGGCGACGACCCTGAATAGGCAGGGCGACTTCGAGGGCGCTCGAGCCCGCCTCGAGCGGTCGATTTCGATCCTCGAGCGCACGCTCGGCGAGGATCACCCCCATACGGCTCGAAGTCTCAACCGTCTGGGCGCGCTTCTGACCGCGCAGGGCGACTTCAAAGCAGCTCGGCCCTCGCTCGAGCGCGCTCTTGCGATCCGGGAGCGCGTGCTGGGTGCGGATCATCCGGAGACCGCGACGAGCCTGAACAATCTCGCCACACTCTTGAATGCGCAGGGCGACTTCGAAGGAGCGCGCCCTTTGTTCGAGCGAGCCCTTTCGAGCCGGGAACGATTGCAGGGTGAGGATCACCCGGATACCGCCCGGAGCTTGAACAACCTGGCGACGCTTCTGATGTCTCTCGGCGACCTCGAGGGCGCGCGGTCGCTGTGCGAGCGCGCACTCGCGATCCAGGAGCGCATACCCGGGCGCAACGAATCCGCAGCGGCCGCAAACTTGAACAACCTGGCCTGGATCCACTGCGTTCAGGGGGACGATGAGAAAGCCCGGGTCCTCTTCGAGCGCGCTCTCTCCATCCACAAGAGCATGGCGAAGCAGGATCCGAACATGGCCACGACTCTCACGGGTCTGGCCGGGATCCTGAGGCGGCAGGGCGATATCGACGGCGCACGGGGGCTTTTCGAACGCGCTCTCTCGATCCAGGAGGAACACCGCGGAGACCATCCGGATACCACGACGACCCTCAACAACCTGGGCCGTCTCCTCTGGGATGAGGGCGACCTGGAAGGCGCACGGCCCCTCTTCGAGCGAGCGGTCTCGATCTACGAGCGTATGCCCGATACGGACCATCAGCATGCGACGACGTTCCTCAACAACCTGGCCCTCCTCGTGCTGGACTCGGGTGATCCGGCCGGTGCGCTCGCGCTGTCTCGCCGTGTCCTGGCGGATCGGGAAGCGCAGCGCGCTCGACTCGAGTGGTCCCTGACCGAGGCCGAGCGAATTCTGTTCGCGCGAACGCAGCGGAGCGATCTTCTGGCCTACCTCAGCATCGCGAAGCGGGTCGGATCCGTCGACGCGGCCTACGCGCGCCTGCTCGACTGGAAGGGGCAGGTCCTCAGCAGCATGCGTCGTTCGCGAGGCCGTGTGCTCGCCGGGCTCAGCGGGGCGGACCGCGCGCGAGTGGAAGAGCTCCAGCAGCTTCAGGCGAGGCTTTCGCGGGAGCTCTACCGGACCGACGCCGGCATCGATCAGCGCGCCCTTCATCAGGAGCGGCTCGCGAGTCTTCGGGCTCAGCGACAGGCACTCGAGCAAGAGCTCGCGAGATCCCTCGGTCCGGCGTCCGTAGCGAGCGCCGCCCGGTACTCGGTGGCGGAGCTTCGCGAGGGGCTTCCCGAGCGATCCGTGCTCATCGACTTCTTCGTCCACGAACTGTATGAACCGGCCGCGCGCGACGAGTCCGGGGCGGGGGCCAAGCGCGGTCGATGGACCCCCGAGCGCGTCTCGGCGTGGGTGCTTCGGCCCGACGACGAGTCCGCGCACCACATCGACCTCGGCGAAGCCGCAACGATCGAGCAGGCGATCGCCGATTTCCTCGACGAGCTCGAATCCTCGAGGGGAGTCTCGAGTGAAGCCTCCGCGACGAGCGCGAATGATCGGTTGCGCGCTCTGTTGTGGGATCCGGTGGCGGAGCGGGTCGACTCGGCCGAGGTCGTCTTCGTCTCACCGGACGGGTTTCTCGGGACGCTTCCGTTCGAGACGCTCCAGCTTGCGGACTCGACGTTTCTGGTCGAGCGCCACGGCTTCGTGTACCTCGAGAATGCCTCGGCGATTGTCGAGATGGGTTCCCGGATGTCGGGTGCGCGCGCAGGAGGGGACGCCCGCCGGAGTGCGATCCCGGATCTTCTCTGTGTCGGCAGCGTGGACTATCGCAACCGGAGCGACCTCTCGTGGGCGTCTCCGAGCGCACACGCCCTGGACGCGAAGACCGTCGCATCGGGGTCACCGGTCTCGGAAGCCCCCGCGCCGGAGGAGCGTGCCGACGTCGAGCCCGAGCTCGTCGTCGCCCTGCGCGGTGCGACTCCCACGCCCGCTCCGTCCGACCGCGCGGACGTTCGTGGCGGGTTCGGCCGGGCCTGGATGCCGCTGCCCGAAACCGCGCACGAAGCCGTTGCCGTGTCGAGCACGCACGAGGATCGCTTCGGGAAGGCCAAGCGCACCGTGCTCACCGGCCCGGACGCGACAGAGGAGCGTTTGAAGTACGAGATTCCTCGTCATGGCGTCGTCCACCTCGCCACGCACGGGTTCTTCCGGCCGAAGGGGCTTCCGTCGATGTGGGAGCGGGTGAGGTCCGAGTCGGGCCGCATGCGCATGGAGATGCTCGAAGAGGAGCGGCGCCTCACCCGTCTCATGCCGGGCCTGCTCTCGGGGCTGGTCCTGGCAGGAGCGAACCAGGCGGCGCCGCCGAACCGCGACGACGGCCTGCTCACCGCCGAGGAGATCTCTCTCCTGGATCTCTCGGGAGTCGATCTGGTCGTGCTCTCCGCGTGCGAGACGGCCCTCGGCCGCGCGGAAGCCGGGGAGGGGATGCTCGGCCTGAGACGGATGATCCGGCAGGCGGGCGCCCGGACGGTCATCAGCTCCCTGTGGCAGGTCGGCGACCAGGCGACCCGTGACCTCATGCAGCGTTTCTACGAGCGCCTCTGGACGGACGAGCTGAGCCCGCTCGATGCCCTTCGCGGCGCACAGCTCGACATGCTGATGCGGAACCGCATCGAGTACGGCGAGGGACTGCCGTCGACCTGGGGCGCCTTTGTCCTCGACGGGGCCTGGGACGCGTCACCCTAGGCGCGTCGCGTGTCGGATTTTTCCGACACGCGATCGTGGTCTGGTCCTACAGACACACGGCCTCCATCGGCCTACACTTCAGGCTCGAGCCCGGGAAACCTGTCGGTGTCCCGGGCCGTTCTCCAGAGGAACCTGCGAAAGGATGAGGACATGCGAGCGAAGTGATGGAAGATGACGGTCTGGCTGGCGGCGACGTACGCCCTCGCGGGTGTGCTCGCGACCGGGGTTCTCGCGAACGAGAAGACATCCGATCGTAAGGATGACGAGGCGTTCCGTCCGCACCGTCAGGACCCGGCGGCCTTCGACCGGGGCAACGAGCCCTCGGCGGTCTATCGCTGGGTCGACGTGATGCTCGAAGCGGCGGCGCGGGACGTCGAGCGCATCGGCGCGCGGCCGACGATCCTGTCCCGTCAGATGGCCATTCCCGTGACGGCGTTGTTCGACGCCTGGGCGGCCTACGATGACCACGCGGTGGGCACGATCCACGGTGGCGCGCTGCGGCGGCCGGCAGCCGAGCGGACGCTCGAGAACAAGAAGACGGCCATCGCCCACGCGATGTACCGCACGCTCGTCGATCAGTATCCGCATTTCCGCGACTACATTCGCGAGGAGATGCAGGGGATGGGGTACGACCCGGACGACGATTCCGAGGACTGCGCCACTCCCGTGGGCATCGGCAACCACGTCGCGCGGGTGCTCCTGGAGAAGCGCTATCGTGATGGCGCCAACCAGCTCGGCGACGAGCTGGGCTCGAACGGCGAGCCCTACTCGGACTACACGATGTACCGACCCGTCAATCCGCCCGACCACGTGTACAATCCCGACCGCTGGCAGCCGCTGCCGTTCTCGGATGGCGAGGGAGGCTACTTCTATCCCGGCTTTCTCACCCCGCAGTGGTACCGCGTGAAGCCCTTCGCCCTGAAGAGCGGTGACCAGTTCCGTCCCGGCCCGCCGCCGCTCGTCGGCACCGAGCAGCTGAAGAAGGAAGTCGACGAGGTGATCGAGATGAACGCCACGCTCACCGTCGAGCAGAAGGCGCTCGTCGAGTTCATGCGCGACGGACCGCGCTCGACCGGGCAGTCGGGGCACTGGCTGCGGTTTGCCCAGGACGTTTCGCGCCGCGATCGGCATGATCTCGACGCCGACGCGAAGCTCTTCTTCGCCGTGGGCAACGTCTGCTTCGACGCCTTCATCGCGTCGTGGGACGCCAAGCGTCATCACGACAGCTCCCGTCCGTGGACGCTGATCCGCCACCTCTACAAGGGACAGACGATCCGCGGCTGGGCGGGTCCGGGGAAGGGCGTGAAAGAGATCCCCGCCGAGAACTGGCATCCGTACTCGCCGGCGACCTTCGTCACGCCTCCGTTCCCGGGCTATACGTCGGGGCACAGCACGGTGAGCGCGGCGGCCTCGAAGATGCTCGAGCTCTTCACCGGAAGCGACCGGTTCATGGTCGTCGAGAGCCGCGTCGCCGGCAGCATGACCGAGGCGGGCTTCGCGTGTGAGGTCATGCAGCAGGTCGACGGTCAGCTCGCCGCGATGAAGGCCGGCCACAAGCGTTCGTGCGACGTGCGGCTCCGCCTGCCGACCTTCAGCGAGACCGCCGACCTTGCCGGCATCTCTCGCGTGCTCGGGGGCTACCACATCCAGGCCGACAACATTGCGGGCCTCGACCTCGGCCGTGAAGTCGCGTCGTATTCATGGCCGATCGTGCAGTCCTACATCGACGGGACGGCCGTGGTCGAGGACTGATGAGGCATCCGTTCCAGGATTCAGACAACGTGATCGGCCTCCCGGCGCCACCGGGAGGCCGATCGCGTTCGTGAGATTCATGAGGAGCTTCCCATGAGGACTCGAACCGGAGATCGACATCGGGCGACGCCGCGAGCGCTGGCGGCACTCACGATGCTGACAATCGCGGTCGTCGTGTCGCAGGCGAGTCATGCCGACAACCAGATCGCGCGCATCGATGACGTGCTGTCGCAGTCGGCGGACGCCTTCGGTGCTTCGGTGGCGATCGACGGAGACACGGCCGTGATCGGGGCGTCGCTCGACAGTACCGTCGAATGGGGCACCGGCGCCGCTTACGTATACGAGCGCGCCGCGAACGGCGAGTGGCGACTGGCGACCAAGCTCCTCGGGTCGGCGCTGTTCTTCTACGATCGGTTCGGATTCTCGGTCGATATCGACGGGGACACGATCGCGATCGGGGCGCCGTTCGATGGCGCGCGGTTCCCTCAGGACGGCGTGGTGTACGTATTCGAGCGGGATGCAGGAGGCCCCGGCCAGTGGGGCGAGACGGCACGCATCCTCGCCGAGGATTCAACGAGCGCCAACTACTTCGGATACGCGGTCGACGTCGACGGGGACCGATTGCTCGTCGGTGCGCCGTGGGATGGGGAGACGGTCATCCGAGGGGGAGCGGGTTACGTTTTCGAGAGAGATCGAGGCGGGGCCGAGAACTGGGGACAGGTCGCGAAGATCCGCATGGAGGGCGTGGAATTCGACGATCAGTTCGGTAGCACGGTTGCCCTCGATGGAGATACCGCGCTCGTCGGTGCGTGGCGCGATGACGGCCGCGCCGGAAGCGTCACCGTATTCGAGCGCGATGCCGGTGGAGAGAACCTGTGGGGTCCCGTGACCCGGATCGAGGACGCACCCCGTTCGGCGGGCGATGGATTCGGGTTCTCGGTCGCGATCCAGCGGGATGTCGCGGCGATCGGGGCCTACCTCGACGCCGGCGGATTCGGGAGCGTGACCCTCCACGAGCGCGACGCGGGCGGCAAGGACAGCTGGGGGCTCGTCGAGCGGTTGGTGGGCGATCGCGAAGGCGACCCCGGCCTGTTCGGCGACTCCGTGGACCTCGAACTCGCGCCCGACGGCGACCGCGTCTTCGTGGGCTCGCCTTTCGAAGACCCCGGCACGGGCTTGAACAGCGGCGTCGCGTACGAGTTCCGGCGCGAGGCCGAAGGCGGCTCGTTCGTGGAGTCGGGCAGATTCTCACCCGATCCGCCGGCGTTCGGCCAGTTCGGACAAGATGTCGCGATCTCGGGAGAGTCGTTGCTCGTCGGAGCGCCGCAGGATGATCTGACCGGCGCCGTGTACGTCTATGCCACGAGCTACGCCTTCCTCGGGCCGGGGCCCGGAACCGCAGGTGCCGTGAACGAGTTCGAGGTCGTCTGCGCGACACCGGGGCGCCGATCTTTCCTTGCCGCGGGCGTGTCGGAGGGAGTCACGCCCGTGCCTCGCTGCCCGGATGCCTTCGTCGGCATTCGCAATCCGGTTCTGGCCGGATCCGCCCTGGCCGGTGCTGACGGCCGAGCCAGGATCGAGGTGTTCGTCCCGCCGGCGTTCGCCGGAAGGACCGTGCTCTTCCAGGCGGTCGACATCCACTCTTGCCGGGTCAGCCCTCTCGAGAGGTTTCACTTCCCGGAGTGAGATCGCCGGACCTCCGAGCTCGCGTAGCGTGCAATCGGTCCGTCGAGGTCCGAGCGGCAGATCGTTCCCTGATCGAAGCGAATCCCCGAGTGCCCCCTCGACTCTCGTGTCACGCGATGCGATGATCGACGGCGGTCCGTGCGATGGGACTTCGCCGGGGTCATAGACTCCAGAAGGGGAGCGCGACGATGTCCGAGGAGACGATACCCGCACTTCGCAGAGCCAAGGTGGGCAAAGCCGAGGTGGACGGGGAGCGACCGGATTGGCCGCTGTGGAAGCGGTATGGCTTCCGGTTTCTGCTGATCTACTTCCTGCTGTATTCGCATCCGTTCCCGGTCAACTATCTGCCCACGCCGGCGCGGATCGAGTCGGCGGTCGAGGTGGTGTTCGACCTGGAGATCGATGCGTCCTGGGTCGCGACGACCGCCGTCGTCGACAAGTGGATCGGCGAATACTCGCGGGCCTACAGCAAGGCCGAGCGATGGACGGTCGACCGCGTTGCGATGAGCGTGTTCGGGCTCGATCGTCAGCCCGATCGGCCTCTCGGGAGCGGGGACCCCACGTATAGCTACGTGCTCCTCGCGATCCATCTCGCGCTGGCGGTGCTCGCCGCCGCGATCTGGAGCGCGCTCGATCGGCGGCGCCGAGGCCATCCGAAGCTGTTCGCGTGGCTCCTCATCGGTGCGCGTTTCCTACTCGGCTTCACGATGCTGAGCTACGGCCTGTCGAAGGTGATTCCGACACAGTTCCCGCCGTTCCTCCTTCTCGAGCGACTGCTCGCTCCCTACGGGGACAGCAGCCCGATGAACATCCTGTGGTCGTTCATGAGCTCTTCGGAGGGGTACACGATCTTCGGCGGGGCGGGCGAGGTCGTCGGCGGTCTGCTGCTCTTCTGGCGTCGCACCGCGACCCTCGGTGCGCTGGTCACGGCGGGGGTGATGACCAATGTCGCGGCGATGAACTACTGCTACGACGTCCCCGTGAAGCTCTACTCGACCCATTTGACGCTGCTGGCTCTCGTCATCCTGCTGCCCGATGTCCGGCGGCTCATCGACATCCTCGTGTTGAACCGAGCAACCGAGCGCCGCAGCCTCCGCTATCCGCACTTTCCGATCACCGGCACGATCCTGAAGCTGCTCGTGCTCGCCATGGTGGTCGCCCCCGGCATCCACAGCCGCTTGCAGCGCTATGCGGCTTCCGAGGAGGTGCCCGAGCTCTACGGCATCTGGGACGTCGAACGATTCGTCGTCGACGGCACCGAGAGCCCGCCGCTCTTGACGGACGTCGGGCGCTGGAAACACCTCGTGATCGACCGATGGAGTCGCAATGCCATCGTTCGAATGGACGGGACGCGAGCGCGCTATCAGCTCCAGCACGACTCGGAGGCCAGAACGCTCGCGCTCTCGACGTCCTCGGACTGGTCGTTCGAGGTCGACGGCGATCGATGCGTGATGCGCGGGCAGTTCAACCGGACGTTCGTCCCGAATTCGATGAGGCCGCCCGGGGACGACAACCCCCTCGAGCATCGCGATCCTCAGGTCGAGGTCGTCATGCGACGCGTCTCCGACGCGACCGAGCCTGCGGATACGGAGCCCGTCGATCCGGAGCCGGAGCCCGAGCCGGACTCAGGGGCCGACGACGAGGCGGAGGCCGCGCGTCTCGCCGCGGAGGCGAAGGCCGAAGCGGTCCGGCTGCGAAAGGAGGCGGGGCTCGGAGGCGTATGGGAAGTCGAGAGCTTCGAGATCATCGACGACGTGTACCTCCCGCGGAGGCAGCCGGCCCCGATGCGATGGACCGAGCTCGAGCTCACGTCCGACGGGACCGCGCGCGTCGTCCTGCCCACCGGGCGAAGCGACACGTTCGCATGGAGCGTCAACGGCGACGGAGCGATGGTGTCGATTCGATCCGAAGGACAGTTCGATGTCTCGCGCCCGGAGCCGGAACGCCTCGAGCTTCGCGGCACGTGGCGCGGTCACGAGATCGAAGTCGACCTCAACGAGCGAGATCTCGAGGAGTTCCTGGTGATCCGACGCGGCTATCACTGGATCAATGAGATCCCGCTGAATCGGTATTGACCTGGTGTCCCGTACCTGCGGGGAGAGCAAGATGATGAAACGATTCTTGATCGGACTGGCGATTCTCCTCTTCTGGAGCTGCCCGAGACCTGCCACGGCGAGCGACTGGCCTCAATGGCGAGGGCCGGACCGAAACGGGATCTCGATGGAAACGGGATTGCTTCCCGAGTGGCCCGAGAAGGGTCCGCCGCTGGCCTGGAAGAAGCAGGGAATCGGCGGGGGGGACGGCACTCCCTGCGTCGCCGCCGGTCGGATCTTCGGCATGAGCCATCGCGGTGAGGACGAGGTGGTCTGGGCGCTGTCCGAGAGCGACGGAAGCGAGATCTGGGCCACGCGGCTAGGGCCGGTCTTCGAGCAAGAGCGCAAGCAAGCGAAGGAGGGGCCGGGCTGCGCGCCGACCGTCGATGGCGACCGGATGTACGTCGTCGGGCTGGGGGGCAACGTGTCCTGCCTTCGGGTCGCGGACGGCAAGATCGTCTGGCAGAGGAGCATGACGAAGGACTTCGGGGGGATTGTTCCGCGCTGGAGCTATCGCGAGTCGCCACTCGTCGACGGCGATCGCGTCTTCTGCACGCCGGGCGGCCCCGAAACGACCCTCGCCGCGCTGAACAAGAGGACGGGCGAGACGATCTGGACGTGCCGGGTTCCTCACACTCGCGACGATGAGGATGAGGCGGAGGCGAAATCGGATGAGGAGAAGGAGCGGCCCTCCGAGGCGGCCTACTCGTCACCGATCGCCATCGACTTCAACGGACAGCGACAGGTCGTCCAGTTCACGGCGAAGGCCCTCGTGGGCGTTGCGGCTGCGGACGGCGAGCTCCTGTGGAAGTACGAAGCTCCCTCCAACAAGCACGGAATCAACTGTTCGACCCCTCTCTTCCACGACGAAATGCTGTTCGCGTCTTCCGCCTACAACAATGGCGGGGGCGGCTTGGTGTTGACTGCGGACACGGCGGGCGGAGTGACCGCAACGGAGACGTATTTCACGCGACGCATGCAGAACCACCACGGCGGCATGGTCGTCCTCGACGGATGCCTGTACGGCGCCAACGGCGGGAACGAGGGCGGCATGCTGACCTGTCTCGAGTTTCACACGGGCGAGCTGCTCTGGCGCGATCGCGAGGGTCCGAAGGGGGCGCTGACGTTCGCGGACGGCAGGCTCTACCTGCGAGCCGAAGACGGAATCATGGTCCTGGTCGAGCCGAGTCGAGAGAAGTTCGTGGAGCGCGGCCGATTCGAGCAGCCCGAACGCACCTCGTTGCCCGCGTGGGCGCATCCTGTCGTCGCGAACGGCAAGCTCTACTTGCGCGACCAAGACCTGCTGCTCTGCTACGACGTCGCGCGGAAGAGCGCGGAGTAGAGCGGCTGCGCTAGAGCGTCCCGAGCGACACGAACCCGGCCCAGTAGTAGGGGTGACGGTAGGGCGTTCGCTTGTCCGCAGCACCGGAGGCCGGCGCGTCGGCCGATGCCGGTGCACCGGACATCCGGCGGATCTCGGCTGCCGTGAGGCTCCGGAGCCAGCTCTGGGCCTCGAAGAGCGCCATGCCGCCGTCGAGGTTCTTCTCGAGCAGGTTTCGGTAGTAGCGCGTCATGAGGAACGAGGTCGCCATGTCGTCGACTTCCCATCGACTGACGAGGAGCTGATCGGCGCCGGCGGTCATGAGGGGCGGGACGAACCCGAGCATGCCTTCGAGATCGAGCTCTTTGCCTTCGCCGCTGTTGCACGCACTGAGCACGACGTGGCGGGGAAGCTTCGTCTCGAGCCCGCGTAGCTCGAGTACGGTCAGCCGACCTTCGCCTTGGGCGGACGAGGGCGACGCGATGTCCAGATAGGACTCGAGCGGACGTTCCGGAACGATCTCGGCATGACACGCGATGTGTAGGTGCGTGAACGTTCCGAGATCTCCCTTTCGTGCCTGCTCGAGAAACGCGGGCTTCGTCGTCGCGATCCGGACCGGTTCGGCCGACTTCTTCTTCCGGGAGTCGGCGGCTTGTCGGAAGAGCGACTCGATGGCCTCGACTTCTCGCCTCGCACCGAGCAGATCCCCGCGAGCGGTCCCCTCGCCGGGCAGCATCGCGATCAGCTTCGGATCGGAAGCCTCGTCCGGGTGAGCGCGTTCCGAGAGGGCCTTCCAGACCGAGCCCGAGGGTACGTAGGAGACGGGAAGATCCGGCGCCAGCACCTCCATCGGGACCCTGGACAGAACGCCGACCGGGATCACGATCCATCGCTTCACGGCGGGTAGCTCGTCGGTCTTTTCGAGATGAGGAAGAAGCGGTGCGAGGATCTGCTCGCGGAGTCGATCTCGAGTCGCGTCGAGCTCCTTCTGTCGGGTCGCGACCTTGCTGGCATCGACGGTTCTCAACCGGGTGCCTCGCTCTTGGATCGGTGTGCGCTCCCGAAGCTGCATGAGCTGCTCGTCGAATCGATCGATGAGCTCGCGTCGTTCGTCCCAGGTTTCGCCGGGCTCCAGCTGCATCCGAACGGCGACGGGGGCGCCCTCGCGTCGCACGATGAAGCTCCAGTGCTCCTCGGGGGTGATCCGTTTCCACTCGAAGTCGGCGCGAACCAGCAGGGCGGCATCCGCGGGAATCAAGGATTGAATCTCGGCGAGCGAACGAGGGCTCGCGCTCGCGACACGAGCGCGCTCCTGGCCGAGGAGGATATCGTCGAGCAGGCCGCGAGCGAGCGCCGACTCGAGGATCTCGAAGGCTTCCTGCGGCTTCCCGCGGCCTGCGAGAATGCTGGCGAGAAGCAACCGCTCCCTCTTCCGGTCGAAATACACCGATCGGAACAGCCCGTCGTCGCTCGCGTGCTGGGATTCGGTCATCGTCACGACCGTTCGAAGCTCGGCCTCGGCTCCCTCGAGGTCGTCCATCAGGTACAGGGCGATGGCCAGTTGGCTTCGGACCGAGGCGGCCAGGAGTCCGTGCGTTGCCGGGGACCGCAGCAGACGGCGCGCGAGGCGTGCCGCTTGGCCGAACCGCCCCTTGGTCAGGTGGATCGGGAGCATCGATCGCAGCGCTTCCGAGGTGAGCGCGTGATTCCGGCCGAAGGTGCGGTCCATGGCCTCCAGGTCTTCGAGAAGCGCCGTTTCGGCCTCGTCGACTCGATCCAGGGCAAGCAAGGCCTTCGAGTAGTTCGCCTTGGCGACGACGAGCTCGTAGAGTCGGCCGTCCTTATAGCGGTCGAAACCGGACTCGAAGATTTCGCGGTACTCGCGCACGGCATCGGCGGGGCGTTTCGCCATCTGGAGCGTGAACGCATAGCGCGCCCTCATCTCGAGCGTTCGAAAATGGTTTTCGCCGAACACGCGGCGGGTGTCTTCGACGACTTCACGCATAAGCTCGTCGCCGCCGAAGTTTCCCGTGTCCACGGCCAGGGCGGACCGATGCATCAATGTCAGGATGTGATCCGGGCCGTAGTGCTCGGTGTGAGCGGATACCAGCTCACGCCGGATCTCGACGACTTCGGCGTTCGCTCCGCGGATGGTCCTGGAGTCCGCGAGCTGATTGAGGACGCTCAGTCGTAGGCCGGGTGGATCCGGAACCCCGGCTTTGAACCGCGCGAGCAGGTCGTGAAGAATCGCTTCCGCCTTCCCGAGCTCCCTCTTGTGGATGTGGATCATGGCGAGTCCGAAGCGTGCCTGCAGCAAACGCAGGTCGTCGGCGTCCAGAACCGAAGACATGAGTGCGATCGCGCGACGGGTGTCGGCTTCCCCCTCGGCATGGCGACCGGCGAGCGATTTCGTGAGGCCCAGCGAGCTCGTCGTGATCCCGAGCTGCAAATGGTTCTTTTCGAGGACGCGCTGGAAGCCGGCCAGACCCTTCGCCAGATAGGCCTCCGCATCCTTGTGGCGTCCCGCTACCATCGCCGATCCGCCGATCTCGGCCAGCACGGCCGCATTGAGCTCACCGTGCTGGGGAAAGAGCCGGTCGTTGATGGCGATGTTCGCCTTGCCGGCCTCGATGAGCGCATCGATGTTCGCCTTGCCGGCCTCGATGAGCGCATCGTACGAGCCCCCGGCCTTCGCCTCTTCGAAGCGCTGCAGGGCGGCTTGCCAGCTCGCGAGCTGCTCGGCGTCGAGGGTGCGCTCCGTGCGTAGCCGCGCGGCCAGGCGCCTGGCGTCTCCGACTTCCCACCAGTCGTCGGGCTGGTGCCGCTTGCGGATCGAGATCGCTTCGGCGGCTGCCGCCAGGCGGCGATCGATGTCCGGTTCCGCCTCTTGCAGCCGCTCCAGCTCCGCGAGCCGTTCGGCGTCTTCGGCAGGGATGGGGTAGGGGGGCTCGGCCGTCGCCGCCGCGCAGAGAAGGCAGAAGGAGGCTACCGCGGTAACGGCACCGCGAAGCAACATGCGAGTGCGGTCGATCGACCTCGGCAAGAACACGCTCCTTTCACTCATCGGCGGCCGGCCCGGCGGTGCGCGGGCGAATCGGTTCTGGCGCCCCGATCCGCCACGCGACACCTCGGCCGGTTGCTGAAGACGACCTCTCGAAGGCTCTCGGTGCTACTGGCGCCGTGCACCGCGGTGCGCGGAAGGGCCCGAAGAGCGTATCAGGACCGCTTCAACCAGGACAGAGAAATGGCGCTTCGCCGCGTCGGTCCGTTCGAGAGGGCGGGGCTCAGGTCTGCTTGATGTTGCTCTTGATGTAGGTGTTGCCGACACGGAGGCTGAGGTAGTGATCCCAGCCGATCGGGAACCACGACCAGAGGCTGTACGCTCGGAATCCTTCGGCTTCGATATTCCACTGCGGGAACGAGGTGTAGTCCCACCACTGATCGCTCAAGTATCCGCTCCAGGTGCTCGTCTCGCATCGCACCTCGTAGGTGTAGGCCGAAGAGTTCCAGATCAGTCGTGCGGTCGTCCCGATGAGCGCCGGCTCGCTCGCGTCCGTGATCGTCCAGTGCGTAACCGTCCCGTGCGGACTGGTGGAGAGCGCTGCTTCCGTCCGATTCGGCTCGAGCGTGAAGCTGCTGTCTTCGATCAGGAGCGTCCAAGAGTCGTCGTGGAGATTGTGGATGATGCGACCGCAGTCTTCGAGCGACGTCCAGATTTCCTCCTCGCCGTCGTTGGTCTTGCGAGCTTCGCTGAGGCAATCCCAGTTCGGCAGGAGGTAGAAGTCCCAACCCATGCTCGGGAATCCCGAGTTGATCTCGACCCAGGCGTCCCCGACGACCATGCCGTTGCTCACGATGTCGAAGGTCCGGTAGCCCACTCGGTGTCCGTCCTCACCGGGTGCCTTCGTGCCGACGTCGGGGTCGGCGCTCCAGGCGAACGTTGCGGCGACGAGGCTGGCAAGCGCGAACGCGACGGTCAGGAGAGTCAGGGAGAAGGAAGATCGTGGGTGTTTCATCGTCAGGACCTCTCTGGCAAAAAGATGGCTGATGTCCGGGCCCGGCTGCGGGCTCGCCGCGGCGCCGTCGACACGATTCGACGGATCTCTCGTGGCGCGCATGGCCGAGTCCCATCCATGCTTTGTGCGAATTCGGATAGCCAGAGCGGTGACCGCGAGGTTCCTTACAGGAATAATTCGGAGAAGTGTGGGCCGCCGGCCGCGCCTGACGAAGACACGGCCGGCGGGAAAGGTGTGCGACGCGTCGTCAGGAGAGCGCGCCGCGCCAGGAGCTTCAGGTCGTCGGTCGGAAGAGCCACCAGGCGGCGGTCGTGAGGAGAAGGCAGAGGAAGGCGAGTCCTACCGGGCCGCCGACGGGCGTCGAAATGGGCGGGCCCGCCATCTCGCCGACTTCACCGGCCGGTTGGACCGACGGGTGGTCACCGCTCGGGTTGCCCTGCGAGTCCGCCCCGTCGACCGCGATCAGCGGATTGGCGGTGGCCATCTTGTCGAGGAGATCCTGCTTGGACGCGCCTTCGGGAATCGTTACGTCCAGCATGATCTTGACCGGAAGATTGGCCGGCACGGATTGGCTCACGGTCGAGAAGAAGCCCACGCCGTTCTGCGCACCGCCGAAGTATGCGGCCCCGAAGGCTGCGCCCGCCGTCGAGCTCGGAGAGAAGCTGAATTGTTCGAGGGGTTCGCCGGTCTCCTCGTCGAGGATCACGAACCCGTGAAAGATCGTTCCTTCGGGGAAGCCCTGCAGATTGAGGCCGCAGGCGCAGCCTTCTGCCGCCTGCAGGGGAACGCCGAACGTGCCGACGCCGTGGACGGTCACCCAGGCTCGAAACGGGGAAGCGGGGGTGTGGAACGTGACCCAGATCGGCGGCGGTTGGGGAATGACCACGCAGGCATGGGCGGTCGGTGTGCACAGGGGCGTGCCGCACAGGATCGAGATCATCGTCAGGACCAGTAGGGTTTTCCTTGTCATGCTGAGCTCCTTTTCATCGTGAGTGAGCGGATGAGTGCGTTGGAATCGGGGCGAACGGAGGGCGCCTCGCGATGCGCGTCGTCCGGAGTCGAGGTCAGTTCTCTCGCGAAGAGTGCGATCCATAGCAGGACGGCGAGCGCCTGGTGCAGGATCGGATAGGCGAGCGTCAGGTTGAGGGCGGCGCCGCCGAGATGCGCTCTCCACGAATTCGCTTCCGCAGCGGTCGTGCCGAGGGCCGAGTTGGCGAGCCCGTCGACGCAGAGTACGGTCGTGAGCAAGTGCCAGGCGGAAAGCGCGAGCAGCCCGACGGCGATTCGAAGGAGCACGGACTTCGAGAGCCGTCCGGCGAACGCGAGGGCCAGGCTGCAGAAGATCGTGACGTTCAGGTAGACGAGATCCAGCGACATCTCGAGCCGAGACACGGCCGCGGCCCCGTAGGCGGGTGTGGCTCGAAGGACTCGGTCTTCATACACCACGCGAGCGATGCGGGCCGTAGGGTCGAACCGTGCAAACACGAGCTCGGTCGCGCCGACGGAGAGACGAGCGTAAAGCGGCGAAGCGAGGGACCACACGACCGAGACGCTCAGGTAGATCGCCAGGACCCTAGCGAGAAGCTTCAACGGAGGCTCCTCTTCTCGAAGCGAGGCTCATGCGCGCCCACACGAGCCAGATTCCGACGACGAGAATCACGAACAGGGTCTGCCACAGCTGGATGTGCACGTACTCGAACGCGCGTGGGATGCGCCACGCCGTCCAGCACAGGGTGGTCATGCGGACGATGTTCAGGACACCGATGGCGGAAAGGCCCAGTGCCGCACCCACGAAACGCTCTCGCAAGGTTGCCGGAAAGGCCATGAGCGCGGCGAAGTAGATCATCGCGACGAAGATGCCGTTGCATCCCTGTCTCACGGCGAGGCTCATGCCGTTCGGAGTCTGCACGATGGATCCGTCCGCGACGACGGACATCCCGAGCAGTCGCGCGAACGCCGCGCTAGTCGCCGCAGTGACCTCGTTCAGGGCGATCAGAAACGGACCGATCGGTTCGAAGTAGAGGAAGACGACGAAGAAGAAAAGAAGGAGCCCGACGAAGCGGATCGCGAAGCGGGCGATCGACAGGTGCGAGCCGTCCGGCGTGTTGTGGCGTGGTCCCGGCATGAGGGAGTCCCTTCCTGGATCAAGCGTTCATCCGTACCCGTTACGCCACCATGTCGGAGCCGACGCTCGCAGGACAAAGTACGTGAGAAAAAGTGGGACGCGGTCGTTCGGCGGTCGCGCTGGAAACGGCGAAGTCATTGCACGGCAAAGAGATCGTCTTCCGTTGCCGAAGATGGTTCTTCGCCCGGGCGAACGCGGCCGGCCCTGTCGCCTTCGGACACGGTGGATCTGCGCATCGCTTCGGCTAGAATGGCCGGGAAGGAACTGCCAGGGTCTCGTTTGGAGGACGGTCGATCGCACCCGAGGATCCCACCACGCTGCATGCTCGTGCCGCTCTGCGCGGATCGTCCGAGGATCTCGCCTGGTTGATTCGACGCTTCGAGGGATGCCTCCTGTGGCAGGCGCGACACCATCTCGAAGCCGGACGCTTCGGCTTCCTGCAGCCGGAAGATCTCGTGCAAGAGACCTGGGCCGTGGTGTATCGAAAGCTCGACGTCCTGGAAGAGCTCCTCGACGATGGGCGTCGCGTGACGCCGCGGTTGATGAAGTACCTCTCGACGACGCTCTTGCAGCTGCACATGAACCACAGCCGTCGCGAGGCGCGGTCGAAGCAGTGGAAGCAGAGTCCCGAGCGGAGCTCCACGTCGACCGACGCGATCGCGGCGCTTCCCGACCGCGCACAAGACGTCGTTTCTCGCATCGGCCAGCGGGAGACGGTGGACCAGGTCTACGAGTCGATCTCCGAGCTCAGCGACGAGGACCGTAAGATCGTGATCCTGCGCGGGATCGAGTGCGCGCCGCTGGCGGTCGTCGGGAGCCTCCTCGACATGAAGCCGGACACGGTGAGCAAGCGGTTTCACCGGAGCGTGGCCCGGATCCGAGCGAGCGTACCGGATTCGGTCTTCGACGATCTCGGGGGCGAGAGCCTCGCGGATCCACGCCGGACCGCCGCGAGATGAGGGGCGGCCGCGAGACGAGGGGCCGCCGGGCGCACGCTTCATCGTCCGATGCCGGCGACGCAATTGTCCGAGCCGCGTTCCTCGATCGGCTGAATCGCGATCTCGACGAGGGGGCCCCGCGACGCCTCGAAGAATACCAGGAGATGTTCCCCGACCACGATGGATTGATCGCCGAAGAGCTCGAGCGCGTCAGGCCTCGGGGAGGCGCTGGAGAAGATCCGAGGCGAGAGGACGCATCCGAGCCGGCATCGCTGGAATCGATCGGGCCGTTTCGGATCCTGCGCCTGATCGACCAGGGGGGGATGGGCGCCGTCTACCTCGCGGAACAAGACGATCCCCGGCGACAGGTCGCGATCAAGGTCATCAAGCTCGGACTGGATACCCACGAAGTCCTGCGGCGATTCCGAGGCGAGCGGCGAGCGCTCGCGAGCATGAGTCACGATGCGATCGCCAAGGTGTACGACGCCGGCGTGACGGCGACGGGGCAGCCGTTCTTCACGATGGAGTACGTGCCGGGCGAGCCGCTCGCCGCGTACTGCGACCGGAGGCGGATGCCCTTGCGCGACCGCGTCGAGCTGCTTCGCAAGGTCTGCGCCGGCGTCGAGCACGCTCACCAGAAGGCGATCCTGCACCGCGATCTGAAGCCGGGCAATATCCTCGTCACCGAGCAGGACGGTTGCGCCGTTCCCAAGATCATCGACTTCGGTCTCGCCAAGTCGCTCGAGCGAAGGGCGGACTGGAGCGAGGCCGTGACCGAGGGGCCGCACCGCGCCCTGGGAACCCCGCTCTACATGAGCCCCGAGCAGGCGGCGGGATCTCCCGCGATCGACACGCGAACGGACGTCTACTCGTTGGGCGTGATCCTGCACGAGCTGCTGGTCGGAGGCGTCCCGGGGCCGGCGGGAGGCGATGGGCGTTCCGCGGATTCCGGGTCGCCGCTCGCGAGCTATCGCCGGTCGGCCGGCGACGCGGAGGCGGCCCGCTCGATCGCGGACGCGCGACGCCTGAGCGCGGACGCCCTCGACAAGCGGGTGCGCGGCGACCTGGACTGGATCTGCCGCAAAGCACTCGAGGCCGACCCGACACGGCGCTACGGGAGCGCGGCCGCACTGTCCTCCGATCTCGAGCGGTACCTTTCCCACGAGCCGGTGCACGCAGGTCCGCCGTCCCGCGGGTATCGCGCAAAGAAGTTCCTGCGCCGCCATCGTGTCGCCGTGGGAGTCGGCACGACCTTCCTGGCTCTGCTGCTCGTCGGCGGCCTCGTGTCTTCCATCGGCTTTCTGCAGGCGCGAACCGCGAACCGATCGCTCCGCGACCAGATTGCCAACACGAACGACCTCGTCGATTTCCTGCCCATCCTGCATCTGCTCGCGCAGGCCGAAGGAGGAGGGTACCGTTCGCTGGACAGCATCGAGGACCGCGTCGAGGCCGCGTTCGGCTCTCGGCCGCTGCTCGAGGCCAAGGTCCAGAGTGCGATCGGCATCGTCCTCATGTATCAGGGCCGAGACCAAGAGGCCGAGGCTTTGCTCACCACGGCGGTGGACACGCTGACGGCGTCCGGTTCCGATTCGCACGACGCGGTAGAAGCCCTGTTCTCGCTCAGCAATCTCTACACGGATCAGGGGCAATGGGATCTCAGTGAGAACGTCTCCCGTCGCGCTCTGGCGATGAGCGAGCGATTGTCCGGCGAGGACGGCGACCTCGCGGCGCGTGCGCAGCTCGCCTTCGGCAACTTTCTGGTGGCGCAAGATCGGCTTCCCGAAGCCATCGAGTTCCTCACGGACGCGCTAGCACGCCTTCGGGAGCTTCATGGCGAGCATGACGAGCACACCCTGATGGCGAAGTCCCATCTCGCGCTCGCTCTACTTCGGGTGGGACGACTCGCGGAGGCGGAGGGGCTCATCGAGGAGAGCGAGGAGTGGAGCCGCAGCGTGTTCGGCGAGAAGTCTCCGCAGTACTCGTTCGCCTTGCGCACACTGGGGCTTCTGCGCCACGCCCAAGGCCGATTCGACTTGGCCGAGGATTGTCTGCAGAGATGCCTCGAGGTCCAGAACGAGATGCTCGGGCCGCGCAGCACGCATACGATGACCACGATGAACCATCTGGGCGACACGTGGATCAAGCTCCGTCGCTACGACGAAGCCGAGGAGATCTTGCAGAAGTCGCTCGAGCTGCGTCGGCGCGAGCTCGGCGATCATCCTCACGTGATGCTGTCGTTGAACAGCCTGGCCTCCGTGATGCAGGCCAAGGGAAACGCGCTCGCCGAGGAGAAACTGTACCGGGAGGCGCTGGATCTCTCCGACCGGATTCTCGGGCGCCGGCATCGAAACACGCTCATCGTCCTCACGAATCTGGCGTCGCTGCAGCTCGACATCGGCAAGCTGTCGGAAGCCGAGACGAATGCCCGCGACGCGGTGGCCGGTTTCGTGGAGGAGTGTGGCGAACGAGATCGGGCGACCATCCATGCGATCAACGTGCTCGCGCTGGTTCTGCAGGCGTCGGGTCGTACGGAGGAAGCCGAGCCGACGCTGCGCCGCCTCGTTCAGCTCCTGAGCGACGAGCAGGGCGCGGACGATCCGACGACGCAGGCGACGACGTGCTCCCTGATTCGAGTGCTCGCCCGAGATTCGGATCTCTCTGAGGCGCTCGCTGCGCTCGACGAGGCGATCGCGCGTCTCGAACGAGTCGATGCCCCCGGCGTGGCGCAGGGATTCCTCGTGAACGGCCTCGGGCTCGAGTCGGACGAGCTCGGTGCGAACAGCTCGAGTGCGAACGCGTTTCGCGTAGCGCTGGGGCGCTACCTGCTGGATCAAGGCTCGGCTCGGGAGGGAGCTCGTCTCCTCCGGAAGGCGCTGCGCGTGGCGAAGTCGAGCGGCGATGAGCGTACCGCCGGCCTCGTACAGAGTCGACTCGAAGCGATCGAGTAGTCGGGTGGGCGAGGTGGAGTGAGCGATTTCGCCCGGCGCGACGACGAGACTCTTCTGCTATGGTGGAATCCTTCCAAACAGTTACGAACCTGACCACGAAGAAGGATCGATCGATGATGAAGCGCGTCTGCATCGGTGTCACCGCGGTACTGCTGCTCGTAGGCTCTCTCCACGCCCACGACATGTTCCTGAAGTTCGAATCCCACTTCCTCGAGCCGAAGACGGACGTCTCCATCGCGCTCTACAACGGGACCTTTGACGCGAGCGAGAACGTCATCACGCGCGATCGTATGCAGGATGTTCGGATCGTTGGCCCGGGGGAAGAGGTCACTCGGCCGAAGTCGACCCAGTGGAGGGACAGCGACGAGACCAGCTGGCTCGACTTCAAGACGGGGGATCCGGGGACGTACGTCATCGGGGTCTCGACCCGCTCGAGGATGATCGAGCTGTCGGCCGAGGACTTCAACGGGTATCTGGAGCACGACGGCGTGCTCGACGCGCTTGCCGCGCGGAAAGCGAAAGGCCTCCTCGAGAAGCCCGCGCGGGAACGCTACTCGAAGCACGTGAAGGCGATCTGCCAGGTCGGCGATACGGCGACCGACGCGTATCGAACGCGACTCGGCTATCCGATCGAGATCGTTCCCCTCGACAACCCGATGGCGCTCAGCGTCGGGCAGAAGCTCCGCGTCGCGGTGCTGCGGGACGGAAAGCCCGTCGCCAGTCAGCTCGTCTATGCGAGCCATGCGGGACATCACGCCCACGACGAGGCGGGGAACCACGTGGAGGCGGTCAAGACGCGAACGAACGACAAGGGCGTGGCGCGGATCGAGCTCAGCAAGGCGGGGCGCTGGTACGTGCGTCTCATCCACATGGTCGAGAGCACCGAGAAGGACGTCGACTACGAGTCGAACTGGGCGACTCTCACCTTCGAGCTGAAGTAGACGTTCCCTCCAGCATCGCGATCCGGCGTCGGGGGAATTGATACGCTTCGCCGGGATGCGGGTCTTCACGACGAGCTGATCCATCTGAACTGGAGCCATTGAATGAATCGTACGACAGTCGCCGCCGCTCTTCTCTTTGCCCTCCTTTCGGCCGTGATGATGCCAGCGGTCCGAGCGCAGGAATTCGACATCGCGATCTTGAACGGGCGGGTCATGGACCCCGAGACCCGGTACAACGCCGTTGCCAACGTCGGTGTGAGGGACGGGCGAATCGCCACGATCACGAGCGAAGCGATTCAGGGCAAGGAGACGATCGACGCGACGGGCCTGGTCGTGGCCCCTGGGTTCATCGATGGTCAGCAGCACTGCCTCGAGCCGTACGGCCATCGGCTGATGCTGCGTGATGGTCGAACGACCATCATGGACCTGGAGCTTGGCGCGCCGCCCCATAAGGTCGATGATTTCTACAAGAAGCTCGAGGGCAACTCTGCGGTCAACTTCGGCATTGCCGCTTCGCACGAGTTTGCACGCGCCGCGGTCCTGGATGGCTTCAGCGATTGGAGGTACTTCTCGTGTCCGGATGCGCTTCTGGCGCGAAAGAAAGAGGGGTGGTCGTCGACCCGGCCTACGCTGGAGCAAGGGAATCAGATCCTGAGCCTGATCGACGAAGGTCTGCGGCAAGGTGCGATCGGGGTCGGCTCGACGCTCGGGTACATGCGGTCGGGGGTTTCCTCACGTGAGGTGTATGAGCTGCAGAAGCTCTCAGGATTGTACGGCCGCCAGATCGCGATCCATTTTCGACTGACTCCCGGCAATGACGTGGAGGAGGTCATGGGGATCCAGGAGATGCTCGCCAACGCTGCGGCTTTGGGGACTCCGGCCATCGCGGTGCACTTCAACAACCCTGGCTACAACATGGTCCAGGAGCTCCTCGTCGGGATGCGCCGGCGCGGATACAACGTCTGGGGCGAGATCTACCCTTATGCGGCCGGCTCGACTGCTCTGAATGCCGAGTTCCTCGAGCCCGAGGTTTGGGTCGAGCAGCTCGGGCATAAGTACGAAGAGACGATCCAGGACGTGGAGACGGGTGAGTTCTACACCGCGGAGAGTCGGGCGGAGATGCTGCGCAAGGAGCCTACGCGTGTGGTTATCGTCTACAAGATTGCCGAGGAGGCCATCGCCGATTGGGTTCGACTCCCCGGCGTGGCTATCGGCAGCGATGGGATGCCTTTGATCCCCGACGATGGCCTGCAGTGGGATACGCCCTACGAGGAGATTCCCAACACGCACCCTCGGTTCGCCGGATCCTTCGCGCGCGTCCTACGGATTGCACGCGAGAACGACATCCCTCTCATGCAAGCCGTCGCGATGACGAGCTACAACTACGCAAAGCCCTTGGGTGAGCTGGGCCTGAAGGCCATGCAAGTGAGAGGTCGGCTTCAAGTCGGCATGGTCGCCGACATCACGATCTTCGATCCGAAGACGGTCACGGACAACGCGACCTACGCCAAGGGGACGCTGCCCTCGACGGGCATTCCTCACGTGATCGTGAACGGCGTCGTGGTCATGCGTGATTCCGAGCCGTTGAGACGATTCGATGCGGGGCAGCCCATCCGATTCGAGCCTGAAGCGAAGGGTCGCTTCACGCCGCTCTCCAAGGAGAAGTGGATCGAGGAGTTCTACGTGTCTCCCCACGACCACCACGGCGACTTCTAGCTTCGCTTGACTCGGGGGATCGCAGTCCTCGCCAATTTCGGTGGACCTTCAGGTGACGACCCTCCGGATCGGAACCTGTCCGCTACTTCTCCGTGCGGTCGCTCACGTCCTTGCCGTTCTCACCGAGCGCGGGGAGCGGCTTCGCACGCAGCGCCGGCAGCGGCTCGCTCGCGATCCGTTCCGCGAGGTGATCGAGTGCCGCGTCCAGCTGGGCGTCGGCGCCGTTCCAGGTGGCGACGGGCGGGTTCACGACCGGAACGTCGGGAGACACGCCGCGTCCTTCGATGAGCCAGCGCCCGTCGAGCCCGAACTGCGGGAACTCCGCGATGCGGGCGGCGCCGCGGTCGACGAGGCGGTTGCGGCTCGTGAGCCAGATGCCGGCTCCCGCGGTGGTCTGCCCGAAGGTCGGCGCCAGCTCGAGGGCCTTGATGCCGGCCGAGAAGGTCTCGCCGTCGGAGTAGGTGCCTTCGTCGATGAGGACGGCAAGGTGACCGCGGAAGGCCTGCTGCATGTTCGTGAAGGGCGGGCCGCCGAGCGGGGTCTGCCAGAACGCCCAGACGCGTCGGAGCAGTGCCGTGAGGATCCAGCTATCGATGTTCCCGCCCCGGTTGCCGCGGACGTCGATGATCAGGCCGTCCTTGTCGTAGTGCTCGTAGAAGTCTCGTGCGAAGCTCGCGATGTCGCCCCCGCCCATGGCGCGCAGGTGCAGGTAGCCGACCTTGCCGTCCGATGCCGCGGCGACCTTCTCGCGATTCTGCTGCACCCAGTGGAAGTAGGGGAGCCGGGATGCGGCACCGGTCGAGATCGGTTCGACGATGGCCGTCTGTTCCTTGCCCCCTCGCAGCAGGCCGAGTCGGACCTGCTGGCCCGCGCGGTTTCGAAGGGCCGAGCTCAGGCTCGCGATGTCGCGAATGGCGCGACCGTCGAGGCTCGCGAGTACGTCGCCTTCGCGAACGTCCACGCCGGGGCGAAGGAGCGGGCCGAGCGTGCTCGGGCGGTCGCGTTCGCCATCCCAGATGGTGACGATCCGAAGGCCACCGTCGGTCTTCTCGAACACGGCCCCCAGCGACGCGGTCGCTCCGCTCTCGTCGTCGCGCGGCAGGTCGCCGCCACGAACCTGGCTGTGGAGCAGGCCGAGCTCGGCGGCCATCTGGCCGAGCAGGTCATTGAGCTCGCTTCGGTGCCCGAGGCGTTCGGCGAGCGGCAGGTACTTCGCGAGGATGCCGTCCCAGTCCACACCGCGCAGGTCGGGGTCGTACGCGAACTCGCGGTGCATGCGCCACGCGTCGAGGAGCATCTGCCGCCACTCCTCGAAGGGCACGACGCCGAGCTTCCAGTCGCCGACGCGCAGGCGATGCGGGCCGAGGTCTTTCGGAGCGGTGGCCGAGGCCGGGACGATGGCGAGGGTCGTGCTCGATCCGCCGCCCGTCCGGTAGAAGATCTTCTTGCGGTCGGCCGAGAGCTCGAAGCTCGATGCGCCCTTCGCGAACGTCTCGACCTTCGGCTTGCGCGCATCGATCGCGATGCTCTTCAGGGCCGAGCCGCCTTCGCCTCGATCCCGAACGTAGAGGTGCTTCGCGCTGGCCGCGAGGCCGCTGTAGTTCCCGGGGCCGATCGGAAGCTCGAAGAGTCGCTCGGCGAGACCGTCGAAGACGATGGCCGGGTCGGCCTTCTTCTCCTTGGCGTCCTTCTTGTCCGAGTCGGCATCGTCCTTCGCGTCGGCCGCCGGCTTGGCGCTTTCTTTCTCGGTCTTCTTGTCCGCGTCCTTACCGAGCTCGGTGGGAGGCGCGAACGGGAACTTGGCCCTTTCCGGATCGAGCGCGAGCGCGTAGAGCTTGCCTCGCTTGTCGAACTGCGGGCCGAGGTTGCGGTCGCCCCAGGGAGACGACGGAGTGGCGACGAAGTTGCGATCGGAAATGAAGTACAGCCAGCGGCCGTCGGTCGAGAAGGCCGGGGCATGGGCTTCGTACTTGGCCGACGTCACCACGCCGCGCTGCCCCTCGTCGAGATCACGGACGGTGATGCGTCGCAGTCCGCGGCCGTCCGCCTTCGCGTATGCGAGATAGCGTCCGTGCATCGACCACGAGAAGTCGCTGAAGGGAGAGTCGTCGTTGCCTTCACCCTGGTCGAGGAGCCCGCGAATCTTCGTCTCGAGGTCGAGCACCCACAGCCGGGCGCGCTTGTCGGGGTAGATGATGCGCTTGCCGTCCGGCGACGGGTGGACGGACCAGATGTGCGCGTCCGAGTTGTCGGTCAGCTTCTCGGGCTCGCCGAGACCGTCGGCCGGGTAGCGCCAGATCTCTCCGAATCGATCACGATCGAGAACCAGGTAGACGGACTCGCCTTTCGGTCCGACGACGGAGCTGCGAGCGCGCGCGTCGATCGGAATCTCGAGCTCGACGCGGCGGCGCGGGCCGGGGAACGAGACCGCGACGCGTCCGCGAGCCGTCAGCGCGACGCTCTCGGCGTGGGCGCCCATGCGCGCGCCCTCGAGCCAGCTGAGCGGGCTGTCGAGCCAGCGCAGGCGACGGTCGTCGCGATCGCTCGCGATGTCGATGGCGAGCTTGGTTTCTTGCTTGGCGGTGAGGTCGTACCGGTACAGGTCGGCGCCACGCTGGTACACGAGCGTCCCTTCGTGCATGCGGGGCGATCTCGGTTCGAATCCGCTGAAGTCGGTGTGTCGCGTGGCGTCGCCGCCGTCCTCGTCGACCGACCACACGTTCGTGAAGCCGGACGCGTCGCTCAGGAACCAGATGCGCGCGTTCCACTGCATCGGGTTCCGGATCGGAGCGTCGAGCTCGGGGGCGAGGCGCTGGGCTTCGTTGTCGAGCCCGGGTTGGAATCGCCAGAGCTGCGCCATGCTGCCGCCGCGATAGAGCCTCGTGTTGTCGCCGGTCGTACGAATGCCGAAGCGCGTGAAGAACCACGTGCTCTCGTCGGCGCTCGGCGACGAGTCGGTGGCGTTCATGAGGGGCAGGGTCTCGACGTCGAGGCTCGCCGGGTCGACGGTACGCAGGACACTCCAGCTCGGTCCCGCGACTCGATTGGAGCGGAACACGACGCGCCCGCTGGCCGTCCATCCCCGAACCGACGCGCCGCCGCCTTCGAACGTGATCTGCTTTGGGATACCGCCGGAGAGCGGCATCACGTAGACCTCGCGGGGGCCGTCGTAGCTCGCATCGAACGCGATCCGCGATCCGTCCGGCGAGATCACGGGCGACGACTCTTCTTCCGGGTGCGTCGTCAGCCGGATGGCGGGCCCGCCAGTCGCCGGGGCTTTCCAGAGATCGCCTTCGCAGGCGAAGACGACGATCTCGTCATCGAGGTCGGGCCAGCGCAGGTACGCGTCTTCGGCAGCCTGGAGGGTCGGGCTCACCACGGCGAGCGCCGCGAGGCCGAGCAGGGTCAGCAGAAAGAGTCGGAACGGTCGAGTCGTCGGCATCGTGGCTGAGCTCCGTCGAGAGGTCCTTCGTCCTGCCGGCAGGCGAGCGCCCGTATGGCGCGAAGTCCGCATGCCGGACAGGGTTCTACGTGGAGGAATATCGGCAGTTCCGGCCTCGTAGCGAAGGAATTCGTGGAGGTCGCCCCCGGAGGGGTCGGGAGAGCGGCGCGGCCGGCAGGAGCCGCTCGTCAGAAGGGCTGCCCGATCATCATCTGCACGCCGACGTCCTCGTCCGAGACCGCGAAGTCGACGCGCACGACGATCCGGCTCGCGAACGCGCGTACGCCGAATCCGACGTCCCACTGCATGTCGTCGTGGAGCTCTCCGACGCTCCAGGTCTCGGATACCCGACCGACCTCGGCGAAGGGCACGAACTGGATCCAGTCGATGTCGAGAAACTCGAGGAAGGACCCTTTGCCGACCGGGTTGGCGTGCGGCATGAGACGGAGCTCCGCCGCGTAATGCACGGCCGCCTTGTCGTGGAAGCGCGAGGCGGGGAAGCCGCGCAAACGGAAGAGTCCGCCGAGGGTCGCCCCCGCGAACTGCGGCGGCCGGTGAGGGGTTCGGTTGCCGCTGTCCCACGTGGGGACGTATGCGGTCCACGCGTTCAGGGCGAGGACGCATTGCCGGAAGGTGTCGTTCGTGCCGAGCGGGAAGTACTTGCTGTACTCGGCTTCGAGCGATGTCCACGGCGCCGTCGAATCGTTGAAGCCCCAGTCGCGGCTGATGCCCAGCCGCTGGAGGCTTCCGCGTTCCGGATTGCTCGGAAAGTCACGGTTGTCGTGGGTCAGCCAGAAACGAACGCCGTTGGTCTTGAGGTCGTTGCTCTCGCCGTCGCGGTCGACATCGGTGATGTCGAAGCCTTGGGCGCGATAGAAGGGCTGGACCTCGACGAACGTCCGACCGCTCTCGAGCGGATTCCAGAAGTCACCGCCCGACGGGTTGGAGTCGAGAAGCCCGTCGCGCAGGTAGTACGTGTGGATGGGCTCCTCGCGCGAGTGACCGAGCGGGAGCACGTAGCGGAGCGTGAAGCTGACGAAGTGATCCGTTCCCTCGCCGAACAGGAAGTTGTCCTCCGACGAGTCGTTGCTACCCGCACGCTCGTTGGGATAGTTCGGGTTGCCGTCGACGTAAGCGCGCAGCTCCTCGAGATCGTTGGTCCAGAGGGAGGCGTCCATGAAGAGGCGCTCGACCTTCGGGACGTCGTAGCTGTCCGCGATCACGCTGAGGGACGTCGATCCGTTCGTGCTGACGAATCCGGTGGCCACGAGGGAGAACTGCGGCTGGAGAAGCCCGTTCGAGACCATCGATCCGCCGGCGGCGAACTCGAACACCTCGCTGTAGAAGGCGAACGGGACGAGTGCGAAGGTCGGCTCGAACTCCTCGTCGTCCACGTCGCGCATCACGCCCTGTCCGAGTGCGGTCGAGGGCAGAAGGAGGGCCGCGATCGCCAGCGCGAGCAGGGGCAGGATGCGGAAGAGGCCGAGCCGACAGCGCGACGTCATCTGGGCGCGGTCGCGACGAACACGGCAAACGAGCCCGGCTCGACGCGGAGCGTGGTCTCGCGCCGCTCGACGCCGGCGCCGTTGAGAGTCACCGTGACCTTGTGGTCGCCGGGCGGCACCCGCAGTCGAGACATGTAGACGCGTTCGGGGAGGAACGACCACGAGCGCGTATCCGGCGTATCGAGACCGACGAGCGCGGCTTCGGTCGCGAGTGCGGCGAGGATTCCGACCAGCGGATTCGCCCGCTTGCCCGCATGGCGCGCGCCCTCGGCGGCGATCGCGCGCGCGATCATCCGCGTGAGTGCGGCCCCGATGATCTTCGGCTTCAGCTCCTCGTGCTCGCGCTTGATCTCAGCGCCGAGATCCGTCATGAGATGAACGGGGACGGAGGAGCCGTCGATCGTTACGGACGCTCGCCGGAGGACACTTCGCGACGGGCGCAGCTCAGGAAACTTCACGACCTTGAAGGCGGATCGCTCGAGCACCTTCGTATCGCCGGTGATGAAGGCGCTCGCGTAGCCGATGGCCAGGCCGATCGGCATCACCTCCGCTTCCTTGTGGGGCACGCGTCCGATGCCGGTGACGACGAGGATCTCGCCCGATTCCGCGTCGGTCGGACCGGACGGTGCCGTGGCCGCGGGCGACGCGAGGAACGTATCGATGGGGCCGCTTCGGTAGGAGGTCTTTCGGGCCAGGCGAGCGACCCCGGGCCCGAGCGGGCCGAGATCGGGAAGGTCGTCGAGCGTGTCGCCGTAGTACCGCATCGCGCGCTCGTCTTCGCCGCCCATCTGCTCGAACACGAACCCTCCGAGATAGGAGCCGAACGCGCTGTGGGACTGCTGGTCGTTCTCCTCGAGGTAGTCACGGATGACCGTCAGGCGACGCGCCTCGACCGCGGCCGCGTCGAGCCGTCCGAGCGCGAGGAAGTTCAGCATGTTGAACGCGTTCAACGCCATCTTCTCGGTGGGAGTCGTCTTGTAGATCGTGGAGCTATCGCTGTAGACGTACTTCCCGATGTTGCCGGCCGTGTCGAGCTCGAGATCCAGGAACTCGAGCTCGGTGTCCGCGCCGCTGATGTCCCGGGAGCTCAGAGCGTACTCGCCCTTGGCCTGCAGGAGCATTCCGCGCTCGAGCGCGCCGAGCGGGCGATTGGCCGTCCACTTCTCAGGGAGCTTCTCCTCGGAACCGACCCCGAGGACGCCGTTCATCACCTCGATGCCGCCCGAGTAGTTTCCGACGGTAGCCGCGTCGTGAGCCTTGCGAATCCGCTGATCGTACGTGGTCGAGCACGCCGTCAGCGTGACGATCAGCGCGGCGAACGCGAGGCCGCTGGCCGTTTGTCGGTACGGTCGCGATCTCAACGGTTGATCGCCTTGGTGCGGGACGCGTCGTTCTGGAAGCCGATCTGACCGGTCTCGATGTTGAGGACCTGGATGAAGAGCGTGTACTGGACGCGTCGCATGCTGCTGGTCTTTTCTTCCACCGACGTGATGCGACCCGTCAGGAAGTACTCGACGCCGAGCTGCTTGCCGAGCTCGCCGGCGGTCGCCGGGTCGAACTCGCGGCCCTGCTGGATGCCCAGCTCCCGCATCAAGCTCTCCTGCCGATTGCGTGCGATCACGGCAACGTCACCGCTGTTGACGAGCGTCGTCTCGAGGCGGGTGAGCAAGATCGCCATCTGATCGTCGACGTGCTGGGCCGTCCGATTCTGGATGGGCCAGATCGCCATGCGCGGCGGCTGCGGGGCGGGCTCGACCGTCTTGTTCCAGAAGCCCGAAGCGAAGAGCGCCCGTATGTTCTCGTCGACGAGATAGTCGAGATCCACCTTGTCGAGCTTCGTGCTGAGCGCCTTTTCGTCGACACTCGAGTTGCCCGTGCCGTCGCCACCGCGAACCGCGCGCGGGCCGCTGCACGATACCGTGATTAGCAGCAAGGCAAGCGCAACGAGGAAACCGTGCTTCATCGCAATCTTCTCCAATAGGATGCGGGCTGATGTGGAATCAGCACGGGAGTGTCGCACCTGGTCCGGGGGGAATCAACTTGCGTCGATGGGCGCAGCGACGTCGCCTTGGATCGCGACTCCAAAGCCGGCCTGGTCGGTTGAGAGCAGGAATCCAATAAGGGAAGCTAGGGCCTGGCCGGAGCGAGTCCCGGCCGCCGAGGAAGAAGAGGATCCTGCGATGGAACGAGAGCGCGCCTCCTGACATGCCACGAAGCACCGAAAACGGGGGCGCGTCCGCGGAACATCGTCAGGCCCGACTCCTGGCTCGGGAGGGGGGTGGCTCGGGCGTCGCGCAGGTCGTCGGGATGGCTCTACGTTACGGCGCGGCGTTCTTCGCAGTGCGTGCTCTCGGGGCCTCCGGGTACGGCGCGTTCGCGCTCGCCCTCACGACCATGGGCATCGCGAACGTGATCTCGCTTCTCGGGTTCTCGCCCGGGATCCTGCCCTTCCTCTCGCGGGCGCGAAGCGAAGGCGACGACGAGCAGATCCGGAGCCTGGTGCGGGGCTCCCTCGCGGTGGTTCTCGTGGTGTCGATCCTTCTCGGCGCTCTTGTCTACGCGATCGCCCCCTGGCTGGCCGAATCGATCTTCGAGAAGCCGCACCTCGCGGACTTCCTCCGGCCTCTCGCCGCGCTCACCGTTCTCGGGACGCTCGTCGGCATGATCAGCTCGCTTCTTCAGGGCTTCCTTGCCGTGAAGGAATCCGCCTGGATCGAGCACGTGCTCTCGATCGGTGTCACCGCCGCGGGTATGGCCCTTAGCTGGTTGGCCGGCTTTGGCATGACGGGGGTCGTCGTGTCGGCGCTCGCCGGTCCGGCGATGGCCCTCCTTTGCGGGGGCGTGCTTCTCACGAGGCGAGTTCCCGTTGCATTCGGATCGTCGACCCGATCGAGCCCTTTCCCCTTCGCGCGCGTGGTCTCGTACTCGTGGCCGCTGATGGGAACGAGCATGCTCGCGTTCTTGCTGGCGTGGACCGACATCCTGCTCATGGGTGTGTTCCGCGGCTCGGACGAGGTCGGCATCTACGGCATCTGTGCGCGGCTTGCGGTCGCGATTCTCCTCGTGCATCAGAGCCTCGGCCCCATTTTCCTGGCGCGCCTGAGCGACTTGTACGTCAAGCGGGACTGGGACGCGATTCGGCACCTCTATCACCTGACGGCACGATGGTGCATGTGGGCCGGGCTAGTCATCTCGGCGGCGCTCATCATCTGGTCCGAGCCGATTCTCGCCGTGTTCGGGCCGGAGTTCGTCGCCGGTGCTCCGGCTCTCGTCGTTCTGGCCGTGGGCAAGGCGGTCACCGCGTCCAGCGGTTTGTGCGGGCGGGTCTTCGGAGTCACCGGGAAAGGGCGCTTGAACCTGATCAACATGCTCCTCCTCGTCGGTGGCAACGGGGTGCTGAACGTCCTGTGGATTCCGCAGCACGGCGGGCTCGGCGCCGCGGCGGCCACCTGCGTCAGCCTCTCGTGCGTGAAAGTCGTCCAGGTCGTGGAGATCTGGATCCTCTATCGCCTACTTCCCTGGAGCCCGAAGAGTCTCGTCCCGCTGATCGGGCTCGCGGCTCTCGGCGCGGTGGCCTATCCGTTACGTCAGGGCATCGGCGGGGATTGGGGCTGGCTCGTCTCGTTCACTGGCTTCTGCGTTACGTCTCTCGCGCTGTACCGAGTTGGCGGATTCGGAGACGAGGATCGGGAGGTTTGGCGCGCGGTCCGGGCACGACTCGAGAGCCGGGGAGAGCGCGCCGGGATGTCGAGCCCGAAGGATTGAATGAAGCGAATCGTAGGGCTTGCCAGCGATCTGACTTTCACTATGATCAACAGGCGAACTCTCAGTGGCCCTTCCAGCTACGTTCTTCGAGGCGTGAACCGATATGAGGTTTTGGACGATCCTGCTCCTTGTCCTCGCCGTGGGATTCAGCGGCGGCGACGACTGCAACGAGAACGGCGTCGATGACGCGACGGACATCGCGGAGGGTCGCTCTCTCGACTGCAATGGGAACGGCGTTCCGGACGAGTGTGAACCCGGCTTTGTCGATTGCGACGGGAATGGTCTTGACGACGCATGCCAGCAATCCGCTCAGGGGCTGCTCGGACAGTACTTCGCAAACGAAGAGCTGACCGGTCCACCTCGTCTGCGTCTCGATTCCACGTTGGATTTCGACTTCGAGCTCGATCCGCCGTTCCCGGGTAGCTTCCCCACGGACAACTTCAGCGTTCGCTGGGAAGGGTCTCTGGCGACTCCGAGCGTGGCCGGGGAGTACATCATCGGAGCGTTGCATGACGACGGCGTTCGTCTCTGGGTGAATGGAGTCCTCCTCGTGGACCGGTGGGGCACGAGTGGGGGCGACACGGACACCGGAAGCGTCACCCTCGCCGCGAATACCGCCGCTCATGTCCGGCTTGAATACTTCGAGCGTACCGGCGAGGCGAAGCTGATCTTCCTCTGGGAGGTCCCAGGGTCAGGAGAGCTGGTCCCGATACCGACGGGTGCGCTCCGTCCTACCTACGACGGAGACGGATCGGGAATCCCCGATGCTTGCGAGTACGCGGACTGCAACGAGAACGGTCTTCCGGACTACGAGGACATTGCCAACGGAGTCGCCATCGACTGTGACGGCAATGGTCTTCTCGACGAGTGCGAGCCTTGCGGCGATTGCGACCGAAACGGCCTGCTCGAGGTGTGCGAGCTCGCGAGCGCGAACGGTCTTGTCGGCCAGTACTGGACGAGCATCGGGGGAGCGGGGAACTTCACCAACCGACAGGTCGTCCAGGTCGATCCGAACATCGATTTCGACTGGGGGGGAGGCGCGCCGCTTCCGGGGTTCCCGACCGACGAGTTCGCGGTGCGCTGGACCGGAACCATCACCACGCCGGCCGTCGCTGGCACCTACGAGTTCCATCCGCAGGCCGACGATGGTGTGCGCCTCTGGATCGACGAGCAGCTTCTCGTGGACGAGTGGCACCCTTCGTCGGGAGACGAGTACACCGCACCCATCGATCTCGCCGCGAACGCCACCTACCTCATTCGGCTCGAGTACTACGAGGCGGGGGGCGATGCACGGGTCTGGCTGCGATGGACGGTCCCGGGCGAAGCGAAGGTGATCATTCCGACGACGGCGTTCGGCCCCATGGCGGACGCCGATCTCAACGGGGTTCCGGATTTCTGCGATGCCATCGACTGCAACGGCAACGGCGTCGCCGACAGCGTGGATGTCGCGTCCGGAACGAGTGCGGACTGCGATGCCAACTGCGTGCCCGACGAGTGCGACGTGGTCCAGCCGGATCCCGTCGGGTACTGGCGCATGGAGGCGGCTTCGGGAGACGTCCTCGACTCCGGTCCGAATGGGCTCGACGGGATGCCGACCGACGCCAGCCGCGTCTCCGAGGTGGCCGTGGATCCCGTTCCCCAGCTCGTGGAGGTGAATCTGCAGTCGCTCGAGCTCGGCGGAAACGGTTTCGTGACCGTGCCGGACCCCTCCGACGTCCTCAGTATGGGGAATCAGAGCTTCACGCTCGAGGGCTGGGTGAAGCTCGACGATTTGTCGAACACGACCTCCGTGGACGAGCGGCAGTATCTCTTTCAGAAGAAGTCGCTATCGGCAGGAGATGTCGCCGCGGACTACGCCTTTCTCGTGCAGAGGGGGCTCCTGGAGATCTCGCCGATCTACGGAAAGACAGCCGGGATCACGGGGCGTGAGCTCACTCTGGTCTTCGGCAACGGTTCGTCGTCGTGGGGTGTCACGAGCAACCTGCAGATCAGAGATCTGGAGTGGCACCACGTGAGCGTCGCCTACAACGCCGAAGACGACGAGGTGCGCTTCGGATTAGACGGCGCCTTCGATACGATCTCGTTCAACAGCAATGGACACACGACGAACACCGGTCCGCTCACCATCGGCTCCCACACGAATGCGTCCGGTGACCACAACATGTTCCTGCGCGGAACGGCGGACGAGGTTCGCATTCGGACCGGATTCATACCCGAGGCCGAGCTCCTGCGGAGCGCTTCACCGCGAGACTGCAACGGCAACGGCCTCCCTGACGCGTGCGACATCGCCGACGGGATTGCCCCGGACTGCAACGGTAACGGTGTTGTCGATGCGTGCGAGCTCGCGGTGGGGGGGGCACTCGACTGCAATCTGAACGGGATCCCCGACGATTGCGACATCATCGGTGGGGCGAGCCTCGACTGCAACGCCGACGGTATCCCGGACGAGTGTCAGCTCGCGGAGATGGACTGCAACCTGAACGGTATTCCTGACGATTGCGACATCGCCGACGGGACGAGCCTCGATTGCAACGAGAACGGGGTCCCCGATGAGTGTGATCTCGCCTCTGGAACGAGCCTCGACTGCCAGCCGGACGGTATTCCGGACGAATGTCAGGTCGTCCTTCCATACGAAGGCTACTCGCGTGACGACGGTGCCGCCGAGTTCGTCGTTCGCGCCGACGCCTCCACCACGGCGTGGCTCGAGGCGTTCACGGTGACGGGCGATGCATCCACGGTCACCGAGATCTGGATCGCGTACGGCACTCTCCCGGTCGGGAAGGAGGTCGACGTTTATCTGTGGAGCGACCCGAACGGGGATGGCGATCCGACGGACGCCCAGGTCCTCGCCTCGTTTGCCGACGAGGTCGAGGTAGCGGGGGCCGCCTACACGTTCATCGACATCGCCGACACGTACGTCGGCGAGAACGGCGCAGGATTCTTCGTGGGCGCGATCACCGAGGCGGCGCCTCCGTCGGAATGGCCGGCCTCGCTGGATGCGACGGCGCCCTCGTTCGCGAACGTGAGCTGGCTCATCGGCGCAAATGGACCGATCGACCCGAACGATCTCTCGGCAAATGCCATCCAGTTCGAGCCCATCGAGGACGCCATCCCGTTCCCGGGCAACTGGCTCCTCAGGGCGGAGGCCCTGGTGACCGTCGGCGACTGCAACGGCAACGGCGTGCCCGACGAGTGCGACATCGACGAGGGGACGAGCCTCGATCTCGACGAGAACGGAGTTCCCGACGAGTGCGAGGACTGCAACCAAAATGGCATCCCCGACGGCTGCGATCTCTCGTGCGACGGGCTATGTGCCGATTTGTTCCCCGGCGCCTGCGGCCAGAGTCTGGACTGCAACGAGGACGGGATCCCGGACGAATGCCAGCTCGGCGTGAACGACTGCAACGACAACGGCGTCCCGGACGAGTGCGACATCGCCGACGGATCGGCTCTGGATTGCAACGCGAACGGCGTCCCGGATGACTGTGACATCGCGAGCGGCACGAGTCTTGACGACGACGGAAACGGCATCCCCGACGAGTGCGAGGACTGCAACGGCAACGGGATTCCCGACGGAATCGACATCGCCGCGGGAACGAGCTCCGACTGCCAGCCCGACGGTATTCCCGACGAGTGCCAGTACGGGGAGCCCACGGTGCGTACGTACTCCGTGGACGATGGATTGAAGGACACGAACCTCAGTGTCGGTTCACCGGCGACCGTCGGGTGGCTCAATCAGTTCACGGTCCGAGAGGGGACCGAGATCCTCCGGACGATCGAGGTGACCTACGGATCCGCGCCGGAAGACCTGTCCGTCACCGTGTACGTCTGGAGCGATCCGAATGGGGACGGCGACCCGTCCGATGCTCAGGTACTCGCCTCGGTGGAGACCGTCACGGTCCAGCCGGAGGGAGCCGCGTTCCAGTCGGTGCCCGTCGGAGACGTGCACGTGGGTGAGCCCGGCGATTCGTTTTTTGTCGGCGCGATCCTCGTCGATGAGTCGGGCTTCTTCGCCCCGATGTCCATCGACACGACGGCCCCGGCTCCGCTGCGGAGCTGGCTGGCCATCGGTTTCGACATGAACCCCGTCGACCCGAACAACCTCGCCGGCGCAGATCTCCTCGGCACTCTCGAGGCGAACTGGGGGCCGGGGAATCTCATGATCCGAGCTACGGGCTTCGACGGTCGGTTCCCGTTCGACTGCAACGGCAACGGCATCCCGGACGCGTGTGACATCATCGGATCCGGATCCGTGCAGGGTGGGACCTCGTACGACAAGAATCAGAACGGGATTCCCGACGAGTGTGAGGCGCGAGAGCTCTCGAATCCGATGCTTCCGCCGCCACCATCGCGACGTCGTTGAGACGGTGACGTGTCAGGTCGCGTCCCAGCCGAGGTCGCGACCGAGCATGCCGTACAGCTCCTCGTTGTGAGGGGCAAAGTACCGGACGAGCCGGGCGCGCGTCTCGGGATCCATCGCCGTGCTCGATACCGCGTTGTGTGCCGGGTAGTCGCCTGCTTCGAAGGGCGGGAGCTCGAGATACTCGAATGTGCGTGCGACGACACTCCTCGCATCATCGTAGAGATCTTCGCTTTTCACGCAGAGCATCCGCTCGAGGGGAACGTACCGCGACCAATGCCGCAGTTGCTCGGCGTAGCGACCCCTTGCCAGGTACGAGTGGTGCCGGTGCGTGAGGCTCACGTGACTCTCGTCCCTGAGCATCGTCTCGACCTCGCCGGCCAGTCGCTCGGTCTCCCTCTCGATCGCTTCCTCGAAGGTGGCGGTCTCGAAGCCGAAACGCCGTTCGTGGTGATACTGCGACCAGGCCCGATCGACGGGATTGCGAAGCAGGGCGATCAGCTTCGCGGACGGCAGGATTTCGGCCACGCGTCTCGGTACATGGGGATGGAACAAGTAGTAGGGGCTGGCTTCGCCGGTCTGATGGCCGCGCATTCGAAGCGAGAGGGGGAAGTGGGACCGGTACCAACTGTCTCCTCGTGGGAAGCGGTCGTCGAAGTAATGAACCTCCTTGACCGCGGCGGGGAGGATCGACGGGTGCCGCTCGAGATAGCGAAAGAGAGAGGTCGTGCCGCATCGCTGCGCGCCGATGATGAGGAAGTCCGGCAGAACGCGGAGCCGACGGGTCAGGTGGCGCTCGATCCAGAGTGCCGCGCGCCAGCATCGGCCCACAGACTGTCGCAGACGGGAGTCGATCCGGCCGGTCTGGTTCGGTTCTCGCCTCACGTCCGAAACTCACTCCCGCGGTACTTCTCGACGAAGAACCCGGCGGCGTTCACGAATTGCGCGAGCAGGAGCAGGCCGGCCATCCGGAAGCGCTGCGGGCCTTCGTCCGAGATGAAGGGAAACCGCACCAAATCGCGGTAGAAACGAAACGGATCGAAGCGAATTCGATCGTCGCGTCGCAGCGCGACCGCCCGGCGGTAGGCGCAGGCCCCGCGACCGTAGCTGTAGTGTTGCCGGAAGAACTTCCGCATCGTGAGATGGTGGTAGTGACGGATCGTCGCTTCGGGAACATACTCGATCGGCGCTCCTGCGGCGAGGCACCGATCGCAGAAGTCGCGATCCTCCCCGCCGGCCAGCGGGAAGCGCTCGTCGAATCCGCCGATCTCCTCGAAGGTGCCCTTGGAGAGCGCGAAGTTGTTTGAGGCGACGAACGGTTGTCCCTTGCGGAAAGAGTCGTCGTACATGTACGAGACCAGCGCCTGACTCGCGGCCGAGTAGGTGTTGTCGACGAGGGCGTTGATCGTCCGTCCCCCGACGACGGCGCCGCGTGACTTGGCGAGGGCGCCGACGAGCGCTCGTAGCCATCCGGCATCGGGGCGGCAATCGTCATCCGTGAACGCGAGCAGCTCGGAGCGAGAGGCGTTCGCTCCCAGATTACGCGCGGCGGCCGGGCCGGCGTGCTGCTGTTGCAGAAGGTGTGTCGACATCCGGGACCCCACGGCCCGAACGCAATTCTCGACCGACGAGAGCGCTTGCGACCCGTCGTCGACGACGAGTACCTCGAACCGATTCTCGGGATAGTCGAGATTTGCAAGAGCGTCCAGACAAGCGGTCAGGCGGTCGGGGCGGTTGTAGGTCGGAATGATAATCGAGGCGCGTGGCAGGGTCATCGAGGATCACGGTAGCGACGAGCCTCGGTTCTGGCAAGTGGGAACATCGGGTATCGCGCAATCGCGGTTTCGAGGAGCCGCGTACGCGTTGACACGGATTCGGCGTGCGATTATCGTTATGCGGCTTCCAGACTTGAGGCTTCCCATGATACTGACCGAGCAATTCGTGCTGTCGAGCGTTCCGGTGGGCGTCCGGATCGACGCTGGCGGTGTGCGCGCGTGCGATGTCGTCCGGTAGAGGAGGCCCCGTGCAGCAGCGTCGCACCGCCCTCGAGCTCGGAATCCTTGCCGCGATCGTTCTCCTCGCCGGGGCGTACCGCCTTTCGTTCGTGAGTGTCCCGCTCGATCGCGACGAGGGCGAGTACGCCTACGCGGGACAGC
Source organism: uncultured Planctomycetota bacterium (assembly GCA_964597885.1). Taxonomy (GTDB): domain Bacteria; phylum Planctomycetota; class JACOTG01; order JACOTG01; family JAUIME01; genus CAZQZX01. Next base: position 38,156 of record CAZQZX010000006.1, on the reverse strand, counting down.
TGCTTCAGGAGGGCGTTCCGCCTTACGAGGCGGCATACAACATGAAGATGCCGGGGACGTACGTCGCGTACGCGATCGCTCTCACGGTATTCGGGCCGACGGAGCAAGGGATCCGCTTCGCCCTTCTGATCGTCAACGCGTCGACCATCTGGCTCGTGTGGCTCCTCGCGCGCCGGTTCTTCGGGTCGCCTGCCGCGCTTGCCGCGGCGTTCACGTTCGCCGTGATGTCGCTCGGAACCCCCGTCCGAGGGATCTATGGCAAGGCCGAGCACTTCGTTGTCCTTGCCGCGGTGGCGGGAATGGTGGTGCTCTCGGATGCGATGGAGCGCGAGCGTGGGCGGCTCCCCCGGCTCGCGATTTCGGGCATTCTGTTCGGCATGGCATTCCTGGCCAAGCAGCACGGGTTGTTCTTCGCCGCGTTCGGTGTGGCCTGGGTCGGCTGGGTCGAGCTCCGGCGGCGTCCCGTAGACCGGGGTCGTGCGGCGGTGCGGGTCGGTATGATCGCGGTTGCGACGCTGGTTCCGTTCTTCGCCGTCGTGGGCTGGCTGGCGAGCGCGGGGGTCCTGGAATCCTTCCGCTACTGGACGTTCACCTACGCATTCGAGTACACGACGTCGATTCCGCTCGGGGGAGGTCTCGAGCTTCTGCGAGAGCGGGTTGGGGCGCTCGTCATCGGGTACGTTCCGGTCGTGGCGCTGATGGTACTCGGCCTCGTCGTTCTTCTGAGGAAGCGACGGGGCGAGCCGTCGACCGGGTTCGTGTTGCTGCTGTGCGTGTTCTCGTTCCTCGCGGTCTGTCCGGGGCTGTACTTCCGAGCGCACTACTTCCAGATGCTTCTTCCGGCGGTTGCGCTCCTCGCGGGGATCGGGTTCGAGACGATCGTGAACGCTTCGCCGAGGCGGTCGCGCGCCGCGGCTTCGATCCTCGTCCTCGTCGTGCTCGCCCAGACAGTCCATCGCGAGAGGGACCTGCTGACCGCGGTGGCCCGCGATCCAGGCGACGTCTCGCGGCTGGTGTACCACGCCAACCCGTTCCGGGAGGCGCGTGAGATCGGCCGCTATCTCCGCGAGCACTCGCAACCGGAGGATCGAGTGGCGGTGCTCGGATCCGAGCCGCAGATCTACTTCTACGCCGATCGGAGGTCGGTCACGGGCTACATGTACACCTACGCGCTGGTGGAGAGCCACGGTCTGGCCGGGGACATGCAGCAGGACTTGATCGATGAGGTCGAGGCTGGCGAGCCGCGGTTTCTGGTCTTCGTCAAGGTGCCCGAGTCCTGGATTGCGCGACGCGGCTTCGACGAGAGAATCTTCGACTGGTTCCGCGAGTACTCGAAAGATCACTACGACCTCGTGGGCGTCGCCGACATCCCGGAGCAGGGGGAAACGGTCTATCGGTTCGACGAGGCGGCGGCGGGCTACACGCCGAGGCAGCCGCGCTGGATTGTGGTGCTACGCCGGAGATAGGATGGGCCGGCATTCCCGCGATCCATGCGAGAAAGGAAAGACGGTTGCCCAGAGCCCGCAAGCGCCGCCGCGATACTCCTGACGCGGCCTCAAAGCGCGATCGTGAGGATCGCACCGAGGAGCCAGCAGGGTTCCTGGGTACCGACACGGGCTTCGCGTTGCTCGTCGGGCTTGGCTTCCTGCTCCTCGCCGCCGTCGGTATTCTCCGCCACGAGATGTGGCGGGACGAGTGGCAGGGCTGGCTCATCGCGGCGGAAAGCGGGTCGTTCGGCGACCTCCTCGAGCGCATCAAGCGTGAAGCGCACCTTCCGCTCTGGCACGTGTGCCTGTTCGTGCTGAGTCGGGTGCTGGACAGTGCGGTCGGCATGCAAGCCTTCCACGTGCTGGTGGCGACAGGGTCGGTATTCGTGTTCGCTCGCTTTGCCCCATTCCCGAGGTGGCAGAGAATCGCGTTCGCCATCGGCTACTTTCCGCTCTACGAGTTCGCGATCATCAGCCGGAACTACGCTCTGTCGATCCTCTTCGGCGTCCTGTACTGCACAGCAGTCTCGCGAAAGCGCTTCGGGCTCGGGATGGCTGCGGTTCTCGGGCTCGCGTCTAGCTCGCACCAGGGACTCCTCATCGCGGGTCCGTTCGGACTGTTCACGGTGTGGTCGTGGCTCCGAGAGCGGGGCAAGCTTCCGAAGGCTCGATGGGTGGGGCCGGCCGCTCTGTCCTGCATCGTCGCCATTCCGTTGCTGGTCCTGGTCACTGGAACGATCCAGACGCTCGGGTTCCCGCTGCAGACGGATTTCTCGCTCGAGAAGACGGTGCGCACCGTCAACACGACCTGGAACGCCTGCGTACCCGTACCCAGCCTCTCGGGTGACCACTCCTGGAACACGAACTTTCTCGACACCTACAATCGATGGGGGCTCGTGGCGAGCAAGCCTGGGCTCCGTCTGGGCGATCCGCTGCTCGGCCAGGAGTGGTGGGCTCTGGTTCTCTCGCTTGGCATCCTCGCTCTCGCTGTCGCAGGCTTGCGGCGAGATCGGGCGCTGCTGGCAACCTTTCTCGGCTGCGTCAGTTTGCTGCTCCTGTTCACCTACATGGTCTACATCGGCTGGCTGCGGCACCACGCGTTTCTGTTCGTGTCGCTGCTGATGTGCTTCTGGATTCACCGCGCCTGGTACCCGCCGGCGCGCGGTGGTGCGACAGTGGGTGGCTGGCTCACGGCAAGTCTGTTCCCCTTACTCCTCGTGGCGCAGGCCAGCGCAGGGGTCATCTCGTACGGGTTTGACGCAACCCGTCCTTTTACGCGGAGCCGTGACGTCGTCCGCTTCATCGACCAGGCGGGCCTCGACGAGTATCCGATCATCGGAAGCCCGGATTACATCGTGACGCCGATCTCGGCGATGCTCGGAGTGCCGTTTCTGTCGCTCGAGACGCGAAAGGAAACGACGTTCATCGAGTGGGAGAGCTCGAGGAACCTGAACGCGAAGACTCTTATCCGCCGGATCGGGAAGTTCCTCCGCGAGTCGGAAAGCGACAAACAGTTCCTTCTGATGACGAGCTATCCCGTCGAGATGATCGCGAAGATACCGGGAGAGAAGCCGACCGAGCAGGGATTCCAGCTCACGCCGCTCGAGATGTTCCTTCCCGGTATCGTCCCCGACGAGCGCTACATTGTGTACTTCCTGCAGCCCAAGGGGCGCGCGCTTCCGGAGCGGGTCCGGCCCCTGGCCAAAGCACGACCCCGCGACTATTGAGGCAGTGAGAGCGGGTCGCGGCTCTGCCGGGCGAGCCACACCAGGAAGCCGAGCACAAGGAACAAGACGCCTGTCTGCGCGAGGACGTAGATGTTGTTCCATGGGTGGGGCAGCAGGTAGACGCCGCCGGGTGCGAGGAGCGACGCGGCGAATAGCCCGAAGAAGAAGCCTGCGACAACGCGGCCTCGTGCGGGGAACAAGGGTCCAGTCGCGTGATACAGGGCGATGAGCGGCAGCAGAAGAATGACGTCGTCGTACCAGCCATGATACATGGCGGAGCGTGCGACAATCGCCGTCACGCCGGCCAGGATCCAGACCGAGCACCTCCGATGGAGAAGGACCCACAACGCAAGGCCGACAAGGAGGAAGAGGATCGCGGGCAGAACCCACTCCTTCAGATCCAGTGCGGACAAGACGCTCTGTAGATTGACGTGGAGGATCTCGATTGGCGGGCCTGGATCGGAAAGCGGATCGACCGCGGTGCCCGAGTTCGTGGCGTCCGCGGGCGCGGTAGCGTGGGGCGAGACATCGCCACCCGTTCCATGCGCATCGCTCCGGTCCGGCAAGGCTTCTCCGGCTTCCCTGGTCCTGCCGCCCGTTCGACGGATCGAGCCGCCGCCGCGCGTCGCTCCCCACTGTGCTCCTGCGGTGGCGCGCCTGGACCAAGCCTCCACGAGCTGGACCGGTCCTGGCTTCTGGAACATCGAGGAGATAAAGGTCAGCGCAGCGTACGCAGAGACGACCAGCGCTCCGCGACGCAGCCCGCCCTGAGTGAGAAGGACGATCCAGAAGAAGAACACCGCAATCGACGGCTTGATCAGCGCGACGAGGAACGCACACGTGATCAGGACGTCACGCGCAAGGCTCTTCTCGCCATCGCCTATCAGCGCGAACGTCAACATCAGGCATGCGAGGACCGGCAGGCTGAGCTGCCCGTTTCCGATTCCGGCCCCGAACGGATACAGGGCCAGCGGGAGCAGGAGCAGGAAGCGGCGGTGTCGGGTGGAGCCAGCAGTAGCCGAGCCCGCGCCGCAGTGGTTCGCGAAGCCTCGGGTGACAAGAGCGAGAAGGAACGCGCTCGCAATCGCGAAGCACCATCTGGCCGCCGGCAACGCGAGCCAGCTCAGGGGGGCCAGCATGAGGTAGCTGGCGGGGGGGTAGACCGCGTTGTCGTTGTGCGAGTAGATCGGTTTGCCGTCGAACCAGCCGACGACCTCCCGGTAGCGCAGCATGAGATCCACTGCCCCCGTGGGGAGGGGCTGAATGCACAAACGCCAGAACTGGTATCCGAGCCAGATCGCAGCGATCCCGAGACACAGGAACGTCGCGGCGCGGAGCAAGGAGTCTCCCTTTGCGGCCCACCAGCGCTCCAGCTTTAGAATCATGGGCTCAACGCCTTCAAGCGCTCGTGCGAGGCCTCGGCGGCACGCACGCTACCGCGATGCAGCAGCAGCGATGCACGCCGCATCCGCGAGATCACTCCCGGATCGTACTGCTCGCGGAAGAGGGTGGCGTCGAAGGGATGATTCAGCGCGTCGCTCAGCAGCTCGAGCGTCGTCCCGGGATTCTCGACCAGCGCTTCCAGCGAGAGGACGACCGCACTGTCGCGGTGTCGCTCCGCGAAATCGGCGAGCATTGTGTTGTAGTGCGTGCACGTCTTCAGAAAGAGCTCTTTCTTGCGGAACGACCAGTAGCCGTGGAGCCGTCCGCACAGGGAAGCGACGACACGCCGAGGATCGCGGACCACGCCGAGCACGCGGAGCTCCGGCTCGAGCTGTTTCCAGTGTTCGAGAAACAGCGTCGTCCGCGGGTCCTTCCATCCCCACGATCTGGCTCCGTACTCGGCCTTGCGCGCTTCGAGCAGTCGTCGGGCCCCGTCGAGGAATCCGGCGGAGGGCGTCAGGTCGCCGTGAACGAGATAGTCCTGTCCGTCGAACGCGCGCGCGAGCTCCTCGCGCTGCAGCTTGAGGAAGTCGACGTCCTCGTAGTGGCCGTAGGGATTCGTTGAGCGATCCTCATACAGGTCGCGCCCCATGCTGATCCCCGAATGATGGAGATAGCGTGCGAGCATCGACGTGCCGCTGCGGTGCATGCCTGCCAGGGTGAGAATCATCGAGGTAGTTTACCGCAAAGCGAGTCCCGTGATGACGTCGTTGAATCGACGGCAGTCAAACTCGCCGTCGCCGCCCCAGGCGTCCTTCTGGAACAATACGGTCAGACCCGCGTCCTCGGCGAGCCGGCGCACGACCCGAGCGGAGATCATTCCACGATCCCCGTCGCTTCCACCAGCCGTGTCCCGCTTCATCGAAAGCAGGCGGTAGAGCCACTTGCCCGGGCGTCCGTATCGGGCCAGGAAAGAGAGCGGAAGCATGGAATGTCGCCGACCCGCGTGGTGGATCACTGCGCGGCCTGCCGGCCTGAGGAGCCGGGCGATTTCCTTCAGGTACGTGCCGATCACGTCGGCTTCCATGTGAACGAATGCGTCGTACGACCAGATGAAGTCGAGGGAGGCGGGCTCTTCGACCGGGATCGTCGCGCCGTCGTTCACGAGGTATTCGACACCCTCGTACGGAGCGAACCGCTCGCGGCAGTGTTCCACGCACTCCGGGTTCAGGTCGACGAGGACGACTCGCTCGGCGCGCTCGATCAGGATCTCGGACCATCTCCCGTGCCCGCAGGCGATCTCGAGGGCGGAGCCTCCTCGGGGTAGATTCGGGTGGATGAAGTGCTCGACGACGGAGGCCTTCCACGCTTCATAGGGCTGCCCGCAGTACTCGGCCTGCCCGGACCACTCGTCACCGTGACTCGGCCAGTCGTACCCCGATCCCCACTTTCGGTTCCATCGAATCGACGGCATGCCTCAGGCCCTCGCGTATCGTTGAAAGATCTCTGCCAGTTCGGCGGCGCAGCGATCGACCTCGAACTCCGCGGCCACTTTCTGTCGCGCCGCGCGGCCGAGACGCTCTCGCAGTAGCGGATCCTCGATCAACCTCTGAAGGACGTCCGCAAGGCCGACTGCATCCCCTGGCTCGGCCAGCAGCCCGCACGACTCGTGCTCGACCAGGTCCGGAATGCCGGACAGCCGGGTCGACACCGGCGCGATCTCCATGGCCATCGCTTCCATCATCGAGACCGGCACGCCGTCCATGTCGCCGTTCTCCGCGCGGACGCACGGGAGCGCGAACACGTCGGCCGCGTCGAGGTGAGCCCGGAGCTGCTCCTGAAGAACCGTTCCGGCGAGCTCGACCGACGCGCCGAGCCCGTGCTTCGCGATGAGCTCCTCGATGCGGGGGCGTTCGGGGCCATCGCCCAGAATGCGGCAGTGGAACGCAATCCCGCGGCTGGCGAGGATGCGGCACGCCTCGATCAGCACGGGGGCTCCCTTTCGCGGCTCGAGCTGGGCGACGAATACGATTCGCGGCACGTCGTTCGAGGGGCGGGGCTGCGGCGGCGCGAAGTCGACGAGCGACACGCCGCAGTGAACGATATGGATCGTCGGGCTCGGCTCTCCCGGAAGCGCCTCCACGAGAAAGCTGCGCGTGTACTCCGAGATGGCGACCACGAAGCACGCCTCCCGGAGCTTGGGACGCAGCAGCAGGGGAGTGCGGAACATCAAGTTGTGCGCCGTGAAGCTGAACGGGATGTCGAGGATCCGCGAGATCACCAGAGCGAGCGTCGCGGCGTTGATCGTGAAGTGAGCGTGCACGTGCGTCACGCCGTCGCGTCGCATCACGCGGGCCAGATCCACCGCGGCCAGGAAGTGGAAAAACGTGAGCAGTCGGTTCCGGGCGGTCTCGCCCCGTCTCGTGAGCACGAAGAAGAGCGTCCCGAAGTAGCGGAGCGGCCGGGTGAGAGCGAACGACAGATGGGCGCCGACGAACCGCAGCCAGACGAGTGGGAGCACGTAGACCGTCTCGTCCATCAGATGGCGCGATTCCCGGGAGAGCCGCTCCGGGTCCGGCGTCCGGAACGAGTACGTGTTGACGCGATGACCCTGTTCGCGAAGGGCGACGACCTCGCGGTAGACGAACGTCTCGGTGAGGACCGGGTACATCTGGAGGACATAGCCGATCAGGTTGCGCTTGGATGCCGTCACCTGCGGTTTCCTCCTCGCGAACGCACGATGTCTTCGAAGAGGTCGATGTACTGCTTCGCCTGATTCTCCACGCTAAAGTCGGCGACGACGCGCTCTCGCGCGGACTGGCCGAGCTCGCGAGCTCGGTCAGGATCCGAAAGAGCGGCCTGGACGGCGGTCGCGAGCGCCGGGGCGTCCGCGGGCGGGACGATCGATCCCGTGACGCCGTCTTGCAGGGCTTCGGTGTTTCCGCCTACGTCCGTCGCCACGATCGGTCGTGCGGCGGCCATCGCCTCGAGGATTGCGATCGGCAGCCCTTCCCACAGAGACGGCAGAACGAACACGTCGGTCGAGGCCAGGAGCGACGGCACGTCGCGGCGAACCCCGAGGAAATGAACGCGCTCACCGAGTCCCGAGGCGTGGGCCGCCTCCAGTAGCGGCTCGCGGAGCTCCCCGTCGCCGGCCAGCAGGAAGTGCGCGCCGGGGTGCGCCCTTAGCACCGAGGGCGCGGCTTCCAGCAGATAGCGGTGGCCTTTCTGTTCCGAGAGGCGTCCCACGGCGAGGATCAACGGGCTCGCGATTTCGACCCCGAGCTCCGCGCAGAGAGCGGCGCGATCGCTTTGGACGTCATAACGCGTCGGGTCCACACCATTCGGGATCGTCGTCACACACGCCTCGTCAACGGGGGCGAGCTGTTGTAGGACCGCGTCGCGCACCTCCTTCGACACGGCGACGATCCGGTCCACTTTGCGCGCGGTGCGGCGGTACAGGGATCGATGGGCCGATCGCTTCAGTGCCGACCATCCGCGATCCCCGTCGGGGAGGAACTCGACGTTGTGGATGGTCCAGACGAGACCGCGCAGCCCGGTGCCGCGGAACAGGGCGAGCGTGAGGAAGTCGAGCGTCTGCAGCAGATGAGTCTGGACGACATCGATCCGATGCTTGTGGATGAGGTCGGCCAGGCGTCGTCGAATCGACATCATCTCGGAGAGGAACCAGGGAAGCTTCTCGATGCCGTGTCGGCGTTCGCCTAGGACCTCCACGGGAACGCCGAGTGCCTCGAGTGAGGCCCGGACGGGTCCGTCCTCAAACGTGCACACGACGGACGAGTGGCCTTTGGCTCCGAGTTGCTCGCAGAGATCGCGGACGACGATCTGGGCCCCGCCTTGCTCCAGGGTCAGGATGACGTGCAGCACTTTCAGCTTGAATGACTCCCAGGTCGGATGGATCTGTCGGGCCGTCAGGCGCGTCCGCGGCCGTTGACCCGGGCCGTATTCTAGCCGCGAAGCCGCATCTCACGCACGCAGAATCAGATACCGCCGTACGCCGGGGAACCTCTGGAACCCTCGGCGGCACCCTGATATTATCGGCATTTAGCGTCATGCGACACATAGGGATATGGAACGAGTCGATTTGAGCTAGTCCTCACCCGGATCTCTTCCGGCCGCACTCCCGTATCACGCCGACGTGCTTGTCCGCCAAGGACTCGACAACTTCAGGATCGACACCGTGGATCAACGTGTCTCCATCATTCTCCCCGCCGGGAATGCGGCGTCCTCAATCGAGGATTGCCTTCGGTCCCTCGTGGCGCAGCAGACCGACGGGGTCGAGATCCTCGTCGTGGACGACGCTTCTGCCGACGACACGGCGAGCCTCGCGGAATCGATGGGTGTGCGAGTCCTTCGCCGCGAGCAGAACGGCGGTCCCGCGGCGGCGCGGAATCTCGGCGTCCAGCATGCGAAAGGTGACGTGCTTTTCTTCGTGGACGCGGACGTCGTGCTTCACGACGGGGCGGTCGCTCGCGTCCGTGATTGCTTCGAGCGGAATCCATCGCTCGCGGCCGTCTTCGGTTCGTACGATACCGAGCCGCGCGCGCGCGGGGTCGTGAGCCAGTACCGAAACCTCTTGCATCACTTCGTGCACCAGCAGGGCAAGCGCGAGGCCTCGACCTTCTGGGCGGGTTGCGGTGCGATTCGGCGCAGCGCGTTCCTGCAGGTCGGTGGCTTTGACGCTGAAGCTTTCCCTCGCCCGTCGATCGAGGACATCGAGCTCGGCTATCGACTCCGCGACCATGGGTACGCGATCGCGATCGATCCCGGTCTTCAGGGCACGCACCTGAAGCGCTGGACTCTCGGATCGATGGTGCGCACGGATTTGCTCTGCCGGGCGATCCCCTGGACGCGGCTGAACCTCGAGCGCGGCGCGGCCCCCGACGATCTCAACATCCGAAAGAGCCAGAAGATCTCTGTGGCCCTGGCGGCGCTCGCATCGCTCTCGATCCCGCTCGCGTTCTTGACCACCTGGGCCATCCCCTTCGGGATGCTTGCCGTGATGGTGATCGTCCTGCTCAACCTCTATCTGTTCCGGTTTCTCGGCCGGGAGCGCGGCATCTTCTTCGCAATGCTGTGCGTCCCGCTTCATCTTCTCTACTTCTTCTACTCGGGCCTCGGCTTTCTGTGGGTGAACGTCGCGCACCATGTCGCTCCCCGTACCCGCGAGTCGGAACGGCCCGGACCGATGGTGGCACGCCCATGAGCTTCTCGCACGACGACGATGTCCTTGTTCTTGGTGGTGGACCGGCTGGTCTGACCGCCGCGTACCGACTCGCCCGCGACGGCGGCAAGCCACTCGTGTTCGAGGGCCGGGATAGGGTGGGCGGGCTCGCCTGTACGCAGGAATACAAGGGTTTCCACTTCGACATGGGAGGGCACCGCTTCTACTCGAAGGATCTGTCGGTCTACGATATCTGGGAAGAGGTGCTGCCTGACGATTTCATCGTTCGCTCCCGACTGTCCCGGATCTACTACCGGGGGAAGTTTTTCGACTATCCGCTGAAGCCGGTCAGCGCCCTCAAGAGCATGGGGCCCGTCGAGGCAATGGCCGTCGGGGCCAGCTACGCGCGCTGGCGAATGTTCCCGCACAAGCCGGAAGACAACTTCGAGCAGTGGGTCACGAACCGCTTCGGCAAGCGGCTCTTCGACATGTTCTTTCGCAGCTATACCGAGAAGGTCTGGGGTATGCCCGTGGCCGAGATCAGCGCCGAGTGGGCCGCCCAGCGCATCAAGGATCTCTCGCTCGCCAAGGCCGTCATGAACATGCTCAAGGTCGCCGGGAAGAACACTCGGTCGCTCATCGAGGAGTTCCACTATCCTCGGAAGGGCCCCGGCATGATGTGGACTGCGATGGCCGAGAAGATCAATCAGATGGGCGGCGAGGTGCGGCTGCACACCCGGGTGAACAAGATCGTAAGGTCCGGTACGCGAGTCGAGGGCGTGGTCGTTCAGAATGGAGACAGCGAGACGTACATGCCCGCTTCACAGGTCATCTCCAGCATGCCGATCACGTCGGCGCTTCGTGCGCTCGACCCGGCGCCGCCGCGTCGGATCCTCGAAGCGATCGAGCGCCTTCGCTACCGGGACTTCCTGACGGTGTGCTTGCTGGTCAAGCAAGCGGACGTCTTCCCGGATCAGTGGATCTACGTCCACGATCCCAGCGTGAAGATGGGTCGAATCCAGAACTACAAGAACTGGAGCCCGGACATGGTTCCCGATCCGTCGATGACCGGTGTCGGGCTCGAGTACTTCTGTACGGCCGGCGACGATCTGTGGAACATGTCGGACGAGGATCTCATCGAGCTCGGCAAGAAGGAGCTCTCGGGCATCGGCCTCGTCGATCGGGACAAGATCGTCGATGGAACGGTCTATCGCATGACGAAGGCCTATCCGGTGTACGACGCCGGTTACGGCGAATACCGAACCGCCGTTCGCGAGTACGCGCAGACCTTCGAGAACTTCCAGACCATCGGCCGAAACGGCCTCTTCCGCTACAACAACATGGATCACTCCATGCTCACCGGCGTCTGTGCCGTCGAGAACCTGACGCGCACGCCGCCCGAGGACGTCTGGGCCGTCAACGAAGAGCCGGAGTACATCGAGGCGACCGTCGACCGGCGCTGACCCCGAGCGGGATCGCCACGGGACGGGGCGAGCCCGTCCCGCGGCGGGGGCGTTGCTAGGGAACCACTTCCACGATCACGGCGTTCGTCGTACTGGCGCTCTTGGAGCTCAGCGAAGCCGGGT
>CAZQZX010000006.1:0-26688 GCA_964597885.1 uncultured Planctomycetota bacterium | reverse complement strand
GCGCCGCGATGTCCGGGGTGCCGACGTCCGCGTGGAGGACGAAGCCTCCGTTCCCGCCCGACAGCGGGCGCACGACGAGGACCTCGACGAAGTCGCCATCTTCGAGCTGGACGGTGCGATCGGCGCCGCCCGTCGAGCCGTTCACGCCGAGGACGTCGACGACCGAGCCGGATCCGGCGTTGACGCTCCCCTCGAGGCAGTCGAGGGTACCGAACACGTAGACGGAACCCGAGTCCTGCTCGACATCGTCATCCAGGATGCAACCGACGAACGCGAAGGGGCTGGACAGGGCGACACTGGATCCGAAGAAATCCATATCGTCGGCGTCGTCGGCGGACAGCCGGGGGATGGCTTCGGTCCAAGACGATCCGTCGTTCTGGAAGATGTAGGCCGCGCCTTCCGAGGTTCCGCCTCCGTCCGTGAGTACCGCCCCGATCAGCACCGTGTCTCCTTCGATCGCGACGTCGATGCCGAAGAGCCCGACATCGGAAACGTCCGCGGGGAGGAGCTTCTGCTCTTCGACCCACATCGCCCCGTCGTGCCGGAATACGTAGGCGGCGCCCTCCTGCAGTTCCATCGGGGTGGCATCCTTCTGGAACGCGCCGATCACCGCGGCGTCGCCGTCCAGCGCGACGGCGAACCCGAAGCCATCGCCGGTCGCAGCGTCACTCGCCGTAAGCTTTTGGGTCTCGACCCAGCTGCTGCCGTCGTACTCGAAGACGTAGGCCGATCCTGTCTGCGAATCGTCGAAGTAGGCGCCGATGAGAGCGGTTCCTCCCTGGAGATCGATCGACTCGCCGAAGGAATCAACCATCTCGCCATCGCTCGCGAGGAGCTGCTGCTCTTCCACCCACGTGGAGCCGTTGTACCGGAAGGCGTAGACCGCTCCACGGTTGCTCTGGACTCCCACGGCACCGACGAGCGCGACGTCGCCGTCGATCGCGACCCCGAAGCCGGCTTGGTCGATCGGGACGGCTCCGGCCGCGGCGAGCTTCTGCTCTTCGACCCAGACCGAGCCGTCGTAGCGGTACACGTACGCGGCACCGCGGGTGCCGTTGTGGAAGCCCGCGCCGACGATGATCAAGTCGCCGGCGATCTCGACGTCGACTCCGAAGGCGTCCCCGTTCGCGCCGTCGCTGGCCGTGAGCCGCTGCTCCTCGACCCAGGTCGTTCCGTCGTAGCGCATCACGTAGGCGGCCCCGGTCGAGGCCTCGTTCCGGACACCCACGACGACGACGTCTCCGTCAGCCGCGATGACTTCCCCGAAGGCACCTCCCAGGATCGGGACGTCCGGGCCGAAATCGGTGATCGGCACGTAGTCGGAGGCCGCCGCGGGCACTGCGAGCGCCGCAAGAAGGATCGAGCTGACGAGAAGGATAGGGATGGACGAGCGGCGTGGCATGAAAGCGACTCCTTCAAGGCGGTTCCCAGGGTTCCGGCGCCACGGCGGCGCCTCAGGATCTACTACACCAAAACCGACCGCGACCGGCTGAGAAAATCGTGCAGATCTCGGCGCCAGGGCGTGTTCCTGGCGCACGTTGCCGGAGTTATGGGGGAGGACGGGCGAGAGAATTCGCAGCAGAAGTCGTGGTCTCGAACGGAATTCTGACGGAAGGGCGTACGCTGTACTCCAGCATTCCGTACGGCGTCTCTCACGATGAAAGGAGGGATGGCGGGAGTGGATAGTAGGCTTCGGGGCAGGGCCCGTAGCCCCGCCCCGAAGCCACATTCATCTCAGGGAACCACCTCCACGATCACGGCGTTCGTCGTACTGGCGCTCTTGGAGCTCAGCGAAGCCGGGTCGATGATGACCGCCTGGAACGTCAGGACGGTCCCGAGCGGAAGCGGCTGATAGTAGAACGTCGTTGTGGCGCGATCGGGATCCGTGGTGGGGGTCCCGAAGTAGCTGCTCTCGCCGACGAGGTTCTCCTTGCCGATGCTGTTGGCAACGATGACCGGTGCGGCGCCGTTCGACAGCAGGAACGGGAAGCAGGTGAGGCCGACGTCGAAGGGAAGAGCGGCTTGCGCCGCGATGTCCGGGGTGCCGACGTCCGCGTGGAGGACGAAGCCTCCGTTCCCACCCGACAGCGGGCGCACGACGAGAACCTCGACGAAGTCCCCATCCGCGAGCTGGACGGTGCGATCGGCGCCGCCCGTCGAGCCGTTCACGCCGAGAACATCGACGACCGAGCCGGATCCGGCGTTGACGCTCCCCTCGAGGCAGGCGAGGTTTCCGAACACGTAGACGGAACCCGAGTCCTGCTCGACATCGTCGTCCTGGATGCAGCCGACGAAGGCGAAGGGGCTTTGGAGGGCGACACTGGCGCCGAAGAAATCCGAGTCGTCGGCGTCGTCGGCGGACAGCCGGGGGGTGGCTTCGGTCCAAGACGATCCGTCGTGCTCGAAGATGTAGGCCGCGCCTTCCGACACTCCGCCGCCATCCGTGAGGACTGCACCGATCAGTGCGGTGCTTCCTTCGATCGCGACCTCGATGCCGAAGAGCCCGACATCGGAAAGATCCGCGGGGAGGAGCTTCTGTTCTTCGATCCACTGTGTCCCATTGTGCCGGAACACGTAGGCGGCGCCTTCTTGCAGGTTGATCGGGGTGGCGCTCTTCTGGAACGCGCCGATCAGCGCGGCATCACCCTCCAGTGCCACGGAGACCCCGAAGCCATCGCTGGTCTCGGCGTCACTGGCTGTGAGCTTCTGGGTCTCGACCCAGCTGCTGCCGTCGTACTCGAAGACATAGGCCGATCCTGTCAGCGAATCGTCGAAGTAGGCGCCGATGAGAGCTCGATCGCCGTGCAGCGCGACCGACTGTCCGAACGAATCGGGGCTCTCTCCGTCGCTCGCGAGGAGCTGCTGCTCTTCCACCCACGTGGAGCCGTTGTACCGGAAGGCGTAGACCGCTCCACGGTTGCTCTGGAATCCTAGGGCTCCGACGAGCGCGACGTCGCCGTCGATCGCGACCCCGAAGCCGGCCTGGTCGAGCGGGACCGCTCCGGCCGCGGCGAGCTTCTGCTCTTCGACCCAGGTCGAGCCGTCGTAACGGTACACGTACGCGGCACCGCGGTCCCCGTCGTCGAAGCCCGAGCCGATGATGATCAAGTCGCCGTCGATTTCGACGTCGATACCGAAGAAACCGTCACCGGCCGCGAGCCGCTGCTCCTCGACCCAGGTCGTTCCGTTGTAGCGCATCACGTAGGCGGCGCCGGTCAAGCCCTCGTTCGGGAGACCCACGACGACGACGTCGCCGTCGACGGCGATGACTTCGCCGAAGGCCCCTCCCATCATCGGGACGGCTGGGCCGAAATCGGTGATCTGCTCGTAGTTCGAGGCCGTTGCGGGATTCGCTAGCGCGGCTAGCAGCACGAAGTTGACGAGAAGGGCGTAGACGGGCGAGCGGCGTGGCATGGGAGCGACTCCTTCAAGGCGATTCCTACAGTTTCCGGCGCCACGGCGGCGCCTCGGGGTCTACTACCCCAAAACCGACCGTGACCGACCCGGAAAATCATTCAGATCTCGGGGGCCAGCGGTGTCCGCAGGAGCGGCCGGGGGAGTGTCGAAGGAGAACGGGGCGGGAATCCGCGGCAGAAATCGCGGTCTCCAGCGGAATCCTGACGGAGGGGGGACGCTGTACCCCAGGATGCCGGCCGCCGATCTCTCACAATGAAAGGTCTGATGCGATGACGAAGGCGATCCTGCTGTCGATCCCGATGATGCTCGCGATTCTCGCGGGCGGACACGCCCTGTCAGGCTCGGGGACCACGGGCGACGCGCAGGCGATCCGCGACGTGCTGAAGACCCACTACGTCGAGGGGCTGTACGTGAAGCGTGACCGCGAGCTTCTCGGGGCGGGACTGGCGTCGAACTTCGTCATGCAGGTTTACTGGAACGGGGCCCTCAGCACCCGGACCCGCGAGGCATGGCTCGCCAAGATCAAGCCGGATTCCGAGCCGAGCTCGCGCCGGGTCGAGTCCGAGATCCGGGTGCTCGACATCACGGGCGCCGCGGCCGTCGCGCGCGTCGACCTGCACGTCGACGGCGTCCACAAGTACACCGACTTCTTCGGGCTCTACAAGGCGGAGGCCGGGTGGAAGATGACGGTCAAGTTCTTCCACGCGCACTCCCAGGGCGGGTGAGCGATGACGGAAGCGGGTCGAGGCTTCGGGGGCGGGGCCCGTAGCCCCGCCCCGTAGCCCCGCCCCGAAGCCGCGTTCATCTCAGGGAACCACCTCTACGATCACGGCGTTCGTCGTGCTGGCGCTCTTGGAGCTCACGGATGCCGGGTCGAGGATCACGCCCTGGAACGTCAGGACGGTGCCGAGCGGGAGCGGCGGGTACAGGAAGCTCGTCGTGGCGGGATCGGGGTCGGTGGCGGGGCTTCCGAGGAAGCTGCTCTCGCCGACGCGGTTCTCCCTTCCGATGCAATTGGCGACGATGACCGGTGCCGCGCCGTCGGACAGCAGGAACGGGAAGCACGTCAGGCCGATGTCGAAGGGAAGGAAGCGCTGGGCCGTGATTCCCGGGGCGCCGACGTCCGCGTGGAGGACGAAGCGTCCGTTTCCGCCCGACACGGGTCGCGCGACGAGGATCTCGAAGAAGGCGTCGTCCTGGAGCTGGACGGTGCGATCGGCGCCGCCCGTCAGGCCGTTCACGCCGAGGACGTCGAGGGTGAGGCCGTTGCCGGCGTTGACGGTACCGTCGACGCAGGGGAGGGTGCCGAACACGTAGACGGAACCCGATTCGGGCTCGACATCGTCATCCCGGTGGCAGCCGACGAAGGCGAAGGGGGACTCGAGGGCGACGCTCAACCCGAAGGAATCATTGACGTCGGCATCCGGAGCGATCAGCCGAGGACTGTCTTCTTCCCAACTCGATCCGTCGTAGTGGAAGATGTAAGCCGCGCCTTGAAAGGTCTCGCTTTCATCCGAGAGGGGAGCCCCGATGAGTGCCGTGTCTCCTTCGAGCGCGAGGTCGAGTCCGAACAGGCGTACACCGGTGAGGTCCGCGGGGAGGAGCTTCTGTTCTTCGACCCATTGCGTCCCGTCGTGCCGGAACACATACGCGGCGCCTTCTGACCCCTGCGTCGTAGCGCTTGTCCGATAGGCGCCGATCAACGCGGCGTTGCCGTCCAGATCGACGGAAACCCCGAAGCTGTCGTTGACCTCGAGGCCGCTCACGACGAGCTTCTGGCCCTCGATCCAGCTGCTACCGTCGTACTCGAAGGTGTAGGCCGATCCCCTGAACGTATCGTCACCAAACGCGCCGATGAGCGCCGTCCCGCCCTGGAGCGCGGTCGACTGTCCGAACGAGTCGTCTTCGGCGCCGTCGCTCGCGACGAGCTTCTGCTCCTCGACCCAGACCGAACCGTCGTACCGGAAGGAGTAAACCGCGCCGCGGTTGTCCTCGTACCCCGAGGCTCCGACGAGCGCGACGTCGCCTTCGATCGCGAGCCCGGTGCCGAGCTGGTCGCCCGAGACGCCGCCGGCCGCGGTGAGTTTCTGCACTTCGGCCCACGAGGAGCCGTCGTAGCGATACACGTAGACGGCCCCGCGGAGACCGTCGTGCGAGGTCGCTCCGATGAGGATGACGTCGCCATCGATTGCGATGTGCGCTCCGAACTCGTCGAAGTCCGCGCCGTCGCTGGCCGTGAGCCGCTGCTCTTCCACCCAGGTCGTTCCGTCGAAGCGCATCACGTAGGCGACGCCGGCGAGGGTCTCGTCCGGGGCGCCCACGACGACGACATCGCCGTCCGCTGCGAGGCCCCGCCCGAATTCCCCGTCCGCGAGGGGGACCGTGGGCGAGAGCTCGGTGACGAGCTCGTAATCGCCGGCCATTGCGGGCTGGGCGCAGGCCACCAAGAGGAATGAGGCTACGAGGAGAATCCAGTCAGCTGAGCGGCGTGACATATCAGGCGACCCCTTCAAGGCAGTTTCGGAGTGGCGAGGCGCCACAGCGGCGCCCCGGGGAGCTACTACACCGAAAACGACCGAGGGCCCCCCGAAAAAATCATTTCGGCGTGATGGCCCTGGAGGGACGCAGTCCCAGGAAGAAGCTTCCCCTCTCCGGGGTGTAGGCGAGTCGAAGCGCCGAACGCGCCAGCGGGCTGATCGTGCCGTAACTGCCTCCGCGCGCGATTCGATAGTGGTTCGTCCCGTCGACGATGCGCAGGCCATCCCCGGGCCGCACGGGGAGTGAGTAGCTCCCGTAGCGGTCTCGGCACCATTCCATCACGTTTCCGTGTACGTCATGCAGACCGAAGGGGTTGGCGCGATACCAACCGACCGGTGAGTGCGTCGTGAAGCCGTCGTTGAGACCTTCCTCGACCGCCCATTCGAAGGGCGCTCCGTTGGCGGCCGAGTACGCGTCGGACAGGTTCGCGACTCCTTGAAGGTCCTCCGGCTTGCGTCCGGGCCACCAAGGGTGGTGCGATCCGGCGCGAGCCGCGTACTCCCACTGGGCTTCGGTAGGGAGGAGCAAACCGAGCTGCCGCAGCACTCTCTCGCTCTCGATGACGTCGACCTGTTCGACGGGGTGAAGGCCGTAGAACTTGTTGTCCGGAGGAAGGCGATCGTAGCCTTGCTCGTACGCTCCGCGCCGGTAGCGGCTCGGATTGGATCCTGTGAACGCCTTCCATTGACCCTGCGTCATCTCGTACTTCGACAGGAAGAACGCGTCGAGCGTCACCGTGTGAACGGGCGACTCGATCCGGGAGGCGTGGGGGTCGAAGTTGTAGGGGGTCCCCTCGCGATCGGCGCGACGCGAGCGCACGCTCGTCGCCCCCATCTGGAACGTACCGCCCGGGATCAGCACGAACACGAGGCCGTTGTCTTCTTCGGGGATCAGCAACCGATCTTCGCCTCGGCGGGGGACCCGGCCCGTCTGTTTCCACAGGCCGAACTCCCACAGCCCGGATTCGGAATCCCGGCCGATCGGGATCAGGCCGAGCTGGGGGGCGATGGTCAGCCCGTCGTACTGGGGACACTCGGCGCGATTCGCGATCGAGGCGATCGCCTCGTCCCAGGCTTCCTGCTGGTCGCCGATCGTCGCCTGCCAGATCTGAGACGCCACTTCGCGGCGCGCCTCGATCGTCGCGATCAAGGGGACGAGATCGTCGGTGATCCGCTGGACGAGCTGTCGAAACATCCGGTAGCGGAACCTGGAATCGCCATCCGCCTTCGACCAATCCGGCTCGACTCCCTCGCCTTCTTCCACCGCCCCGGACAGGATCTGGTTGAGATACACCTGTTGCCGGACGCGTTGTAGGGCCTCCATGTGTCGAGGCTTCCGACTCTCGACGTCGCGAGCGCGCACGAGCCATTCTCGGTACGCGGAGTCCTCGGTCGTGATGCCCGCGTACAGTTCCTGTGCCTGCTCCTGGAGGTCTTCAAGGGCGACGATGTCCGCGAATCTCTTGCGCTCTTCGAGCTCTTGCTCTAGCGAGAGCTCGAGGCCGCTCAAACGCTCGTGGATCGATTGCCGCCCGGGCTCGAGACCCGGTTTGAACAGCGCCACGCAGCCGCCGCCGTGATCCGGAAACGTCGATTGCAACGGCGTCTGTGCGTTCTCGGTCAAGAGCTGGACCTCGCGGCCGACATGGTTGAAGATCTCGCCGAACGTCACGGCACCGTCACCGTCCAGGTCGGCGTCACCGCGCAGGGCCGAAAGCAGGGCACCGGTGAATACCGAGTGCCCGCCACCCCCCGTGTCGAGCACCTCCTGCTCGGCGCCGCCCGCCGTCAGGACCTGTCGGGCGCGCGAGGTCAGCCCGGCGGCGATCGGTGGGTCGGAGCGCTTCAACGCGAGTCCGCCGAAGCAACAGTCGAGGACGAACAGCGCATGCTTCGCGGGGATGACCTCGGACACTTCTTCGAAGTCGGTCATCCCGATGAGGCTGGACCAGACGTGCTCGCCGTTTCGCTGGCGCCCATCGACCGGTACGACGTAGCCGCGGTCCCCGCGACGGGCGCTGCGCGTGACGCCATGCCCGGCGAAGAAGACGACGAAGAGGTCGTTCTCGCCGACCCGTGAAGCATTGCAGGCCCAGTCTTCTAGCGCTTCTTCGACCGCGTCTTTGGTCGCGTTCTCGTTCAGCATCAGACGCACGTTCTTCTCGGGGAACTGGAACTGTCCGACGAGGCTCTTCGCGATGGCCCGGGCATCCGCGACCGCATAGTCGAGATCCGGGTACCCCGGATCCGTGTACTCGTCGATCCCGATGACCAGCGCGTGACGGTTGGCGTAAGTGCGCGACGGACCTTGATCGGTGAGGCCGGGGAGGTCGCCGCTCTCGGCGCGGACACCGCGTACGGCAGCCGGGCCGGCCTTCTCTTCCGGGGGAGACTGCCCGGACGCGCTGGCGACCAGTAGCGAAGCCGAGAACAGCCAACCGGCGGTCAAGATCAGCAGGCGGTGCGGCAAGATGTCAGATTCTCCCGTCGAGGATGAGGCCGTCGCGATCCGAGAGCGACTCGTGGCCATGGCTCAAGAGGTTCTCCTGCCGCACATCTTATGGAATCGTGCGGGAAATCGGAACGGTGGGGGGGGCTCCATGGCATCCGGCCCGACAGAAAAAGGCGGAGAATCCTGTTAGAACGAACCGCCCGCGATCTCCCTGAACGGAGCGCGGTACCTCGGCTCGAGTGGGGAAAGCGTGCGAGCGCAGGGATCGAGGGCATCTGGTATTCTGGCCTGCCGCAACTGGTCACGAAACGGCAAGTCAGAGTGCGGTCATGACGCTTTGCTGGATGCACGACAGAATCTCGCCGAGGGTATCGCTTGGCTGAGAATCCTTCCCCGCTCGAGCGCGACACGCAGTTTCTCGATTCATGGCGCGAGGGAGACTGGGACGCAGGACTCGATCTCATGCGGTTGTACTACCGGTACTTCCTGAGTCTCTGTCATGGCAGCGGTGTGAACTCCGACGAGGAGAGGACCGATCTGTTCCACGATGTCGTCATGCGCATCCACAAGGTCTTGCCGACCCTGTCGATCGACCGATCGTTTGCCGCGTACCTTCGGCGTGTGTTCTTGACGGCGGTTCGCGTGCGCAACACGAGGCGAGCCGAACCGATCCCCGCGGACGTCGCCGACGACGCGCGCTCACCGGCTCAGTCGCTCGAAGGCAAGGAGATCCTTGCCGCCATTCTCGACTGCGCGGAAACGCTCGGCGATCGCGAGAAGACGCTCTTTCATGCGCGCCACTTCGAGAACCATCGGCTTGCGGACATTGCCGACGAGCAGGGCCTCACGCTCGACCATCTCTATGTGCTGTATCATCGAGTCCGGAAGAAGATGATGGCGTGTCTCGATCGCAAGGGGGTCCGCCTGTGAGCGACGACCGACAGGATCCGCTGGAGCGCCTGTTCCGTCACATGGATGGCGAGGCTCCGCTCGAGCCGGAGGATCTCCCCGAGGGCAGCGAAGAGCTGATCGAGTTCGACGAGAAGATTCGAAAGGCGATCCCTCCCGTCTCGGCGGAGGACAGCGCCAGGCTCGACGAGGCCTTCGCGCGGGCGAGGGGCGGCGAGGCGCGCGCTCCCGCGGCGCGCTCTTCGATCGGACGGTGGGCCGTGATCACGACGGCGATCGCCGCGACGCTCGCGCTGATCGTCTTCCTCACGCGTCCGCCCCGGACCTCAATCGGGCTCGAATTCGCGATCCTCGATACGACGCGTTCGGGAGGCGCGAGCGAGTCCATCTCGTATCGCATGCAGGCGGTGTTCCGTGAGGCGGCGTACTGGTACGTCCTGGAGCGGGACGAGAACGACCGGGTCCAGCCGGTGTTTCCGTTCTTCGACGCCGAAGGCGATCGCTGGGACTATCTCGGCTACGAAGACAACTACTTCGAGGCCGGATCGACGGCCATCGTTCCGCGTCCGGAGGCCCTGAGTGCGCTCGTGGCGAGCGGTACGCCCGGCGCCACCGAGCACATCTTCGCCGTCGCGAGCCGTGAGCCGGTCGAGCTGACCGAGCTCCTGGAGCTGGTCGAAAGGCTCGAAGGGAAGATCGCATCGATGCGGAGCGACGGCGGGACCGATGACGAGCTCGTCACGGAGATCGAGGCGAGGCTCCGATCGCGTTTCGGCGCCGTGCGGACCTCGACCCGCACCTACGGCGACTGATTCCGCAGCGCGGACCGCGCGGATCTCGCTAGGCGCGTGCGGCGAGCGCGTCCTCGAGGCGGACGTCCCACTTGGGGAAAGGATCGGGAAGCTGCTTCCACGCTTCGATTCCCTGCGCGGCTTCCTCGTCCGTCAGCAGGCACTCCTCGAGGGACTTGCGGATGTCGGCCTCATCCATTCCGATGCCGATGAAGACCAGCTCCTGTCGGCAATCACCGACGTCCGGGTCCCACTTCTGCTGGATCTCGGCTTGAAACGTTTCGGATTCCGGCCAGTGCTCTTGAGGCACGGCCGCCCACCAGAATCCGCCGACATCCAGACGAGCGACCCGTCCGGCCTGGGACCACACTCCGATCTTGTCGATCCGACTCGCCAGCCAGAAGAAGCCCTTGCTGCGGAGCACGCCCACCCATTCCTGGTTGAGCCGATCGAAGAAACGCTTCGGGTGGAACGGCCGCCGTGCCCGGTACACGAAACTGCCGACGCCGTACTCTTCGACTTCGCTGGCACCCTCGTCTCGCATCGTGAGCTGCCAGCCCTTGCTCTGGCGGGCGATCTCGAAATCGAAACGATTCGTTCCCATGATCTGGGAGGGCTCGATCCGGCCGAACGCGGTTCGGATTCGCAGGGCGTAGGGATTGAGCTGCTCGATGTAGCTCTCGATCGTTGCGAGCTTTTCGTCGTCGACCAGGTCGGTCTTGTTGAGGAGGATGATGTTCGCGAACTCGACCTGTTCCGTCAGGAGATCGGCCACGGTTCTCGGATCGTCTTCCGTTGCGGCCTGGTCGAGGCTCTGCAGGTCCTTGCCGATCTTCAGGTCATCCAGGAAGTTGGCGGCATCGACGACCGTGACCATCGTGTCGAGCTCGGCGATATCGGAAAGGGGGGTGTCTCCCTCACCGATCGCGAACGTGAACGTGTCCGCGACGGGCGCCGGCTCGGAGATACCGGTCGACTCGATCAGCAGATAGTCGAAACGATCTTCCGATGCCAGCGACGCGACCTCGGCAAGAAGGTCCTCGCGAAGCGTGCAGCAGATGCAGCCGTTCGTCATCTCGACCAGCTTCTCTTCCGTTCGACTGAGAGCCGCCTCGCCGCCGACAATCAGCTGAGCGTCGATGTTCACCTCGCTCATGTCATTGACGATCACAGCGACGCGCAGGCCCTCCCGGTTGGCCAGCACGTGGTTCAGCAGCGTGGTCTTGCCGGCTCCGAGGAAGCCGGACAGCACGGTGACGGGGAGTCTCTTCATCGCTTCTCGATCCTGACCTTCGAATGAACCCGGAGTCTTCCGTATTCCGATCCTAGAGAACAGGCCGTTGCGCGAAGAGCGCAACGGCCTGCCACGGATACAGATTACTCCATATCCCCTTGTGTTCCTAGAAGAGCGTTCCTGGAACAGCGTTCCTAGAACAGGCTGACGTTGCGCAGCATGTCCATCAGCATCGGAGCGTCATCCGACGAGGCGATGCCGTCGCGGTTGACGTCGCATGCCGTCAGCTCCTGGATCGTGGCCGAAGCCGGGTTGCTGACGATGGTCCAGAACGCCTGCAGATCGAACGGCGAGAGCGCACCGTCCTGGTCGGCGTCGCCAACGACGACACCCTGGGCCGGTTCCGGGCGGAAGAACAGAGCACTCGGCGAGGTCACGTAGTTCGTCGTGCCGAAGTCGACCACGTTGAAGTTCGCGGCCCAGCCGACGCGCTCCGGATCGAAGCCGGCGTCTTCCGTGTCGATGTGCCAGGTGTAGTGAAGGTGCAGGTCGTGTCCGCCCAGCTCACCGAGGTCGCCGTGGTTGTGCAGCTCGTTGAAGACCTGGTCGTACGCCTTGAAGGCCGTGTCGAAGCCGGCCACCTCGAAGAAGAGATGCGTTCCCGGATCGAGCGGCTCGACGCCTTCGGGGCGCTGGTCCGTGTTGAAGCCCGGGTTCGCTCCGGTGTAGCCCTTGAGGATGCCATCGACCTCGTCCAGGTAGATTTCGGACGGGTTGTCGTTGGCGATCGCGACGGCATAGCTGCCCGTGAACGAATTCAAGAGCGACTTGCCGATGAACATGTCGCGATGGACCGAGCCTCCGGCCAAGACACTTCCCGCGACGACCGCGAACACGGCGGCCGCCGCAACCCATCGAAGATGCTTCATGCTTCCTCCTTTTTCTATCAGACCGTCGGCCACGGCATGTGGCCCCGGCCCGTCACGGTCCGTTCCATGCGCCCGTGATCCTCGTGATCACGGACCCGCGCACAGAATCGACACCTTGCCAGTCGTTTCGGGTGCTCGCGTTTCGGTGGGCGAATACCTGGGCGCCTTACTGAAGCTCATAGGCGCCGATATCGGCGACTCGGCCCTGTGCCATCCGACTCTCGTGAAGCCAGTTCACGGCGCGCGGTAGACCGTCCAGATCGCGACTCCCGGACAAGCCGACGATCGGAGCGAAGACCTTGCCCGCATCGATGCAAGGAGAGTCCTCCTTCAGGCGGAAGTCGCCGCCGGCTGCGTCGCGAAAGCGCGGCTGGATCGAGAAGTTCCCGACACGGATGTTGCCCGGGCTCGCGGCTTGGGGATCCTGTGTGGCCGCGAGCAGGCCCGCAAGGTCTTCGACGCAGCAGCGGCGAAGGGTTCCGACGGACGCTGCCGCGCCGCCGAGCTGATCGGTCGCGTTGCCGCTGACCTGATCTTCGTTGGCCCAGAGGATCGAGTCCCGTACGGCCACGTTTCCGATGGAGCCACCGAACCAGATCGCTCCACCTTCCTCGAAGGCCTCATTGCCCACGAACGTGGAGAACGCGATCGTCGCGTTGCGGAAGATCATCATCGCGCCGCCTTCTCCCGTGGTCGCCCGGTTGCCCTTGAACAGGCAATTGAACACCCCGAGGTTGCCGTCCGCGTAGATGGCACCGGCGTCGCTCGATTCGTTCTCGATGAAGCGGCAACGATCGAAGATCGTGGCGCCGTCCTCGCTGGCGATCGCGCCGCCATTGGTCCGGCCCGTGTTGGCTTCGAAGCGACAATCGACGAAGACGGGATCGGCGATCTCGATGAACAGGGCAGCCGCTCGGATCCCGTCGTTGTGCAGGAAGTCGCAGACCTCGAAGCGAGCGTTCGAGCGCTCGAATATGAAGACGGCGCCCGTCGAAACGGTCGAGCCGTTCAGCTCGAAGGAGCAGTTGCGGACCAAGGGAAGGCAATCGGTCCATAGGGCCATGGCGGATCCGAGGAAAGCGATGTTCTCCTCGAACGCGCAGTTCTCGACGATCGGGCTCGACGAGGCCAGGTAGAATCCGGCTCCGCTCCCGCGGTCCGTCCGACCCGGCTCGTCCGCCATGCCGCCACGGATTCGGAACCCGTCGATTCTCGCCGAGGCGCCGACGGCATCCGCGCAGACGACGCTGTAGCAGTTGTCGCTGCGGCCCGCGAAGCCTGGGCCGTCATCCTCGAGACGGTCTCCGCTCAGCACCGTCGAATGAAAGAGGCCCGGGTCTCGGTCGTCGCGTTCCATCTCGTCGCCGAGAAAGCCACCGAACAGCGCCACACCGTCGAGCAGGTCGAACGATTCGGTGCGATCGCCAAGAGCCTGACCCCGTCGCCTGCCCGGGACGTAGGCGCGCTGTGCCGCCCTCACCCAGATTTCGGTGATCTGCCCGCCCGAGGAAGCCGCGGCATCCAGGGCGTCGTCGAGCTCGCCGAAGGCGACGTCCCATCCCTGGCCATTCCCGGCGGAAACGATTTCGGCATCCACGCAGACGACGTTCGCGGGGACCGACGCAGGGCTCCCGACGGCCAGCAGAGGAACGAGGCTGAGGGCCAGGCTGAGGACGCGGCTGGCAACGAAGGCTCCGGATCGAGAAGGGGCGTGCTTCAAGGTCAGACTCATGGGTCTACTCCGAGACTGCGGTCGAAGGAAGCACGAGGGACGTGTCAGGGGGGTATTGTGCTCGGGAATGCCCGATTCCCGTCAATACGGCTGCGCATCACGGCCAGCGCGCTGAGGAGTCGCACCCGGTCCGAACGATCGGAGTCCGAACCGGGCGAGACACTGAGCAAACGTATGCATGGAGTGAACGATCGCCGCGCCGACGGAGTTCCGATTTACTGGCGAAGCAAAGAGGAGCTCGTGGGGCGACGCAGCTAGTCGCAGGCGTGGCGATGGAGACAGCGGGGAGAGGCTCCCCACCCGATCCGAATGAGAGAATTCGAACCGGGCAGGGTTCTGGTTTTCCGCACCCTCAGAACGAATCCCGGGCCGGCAGAGTTCCCGTTTCTTTTCGAATTCCTGCCACGGAACTCAGATCCCGGACGGTTAGCTAGGATGAGCCGAGCCGATCCTGGCCGTGGAAAGGAAGGAAGCGGAACATGTCTTCGCCCGCCGCTCGTCTGCTCGTGGTGGTTCTACTCGGTGTCGCGGCTTCTTCGTCGCCGGCGCTTCCCGTTCGGGAGGAGGGCCCTTCACGACGTTTCGCCAAGATCCCGATCCCGAATCTGGAACCGTCGTTCACGTGGCTCGATGATCATCGATTGCTCTCCCGGGTGGACGGGGCCGACGGGACGGTCGAGTTCCACGTGACCGACGCGCGGACGGGCGCGCAGCGTCCGGCCTTCGATCCGAGCGCGCTCGCTCGCGGTCTCACGAAAGCGCTGGGGCGCCCGGTGGACGAGGCGCGGCTGCCCGTCACTCGGGTCGGTGCGAAGGGCGGTGTGCTTCTCGCTCTCGTCGAGCCCGAGCTCCGGGCGTTCGCTCTCCGGAAGGACGGGCGCGTGGTCGAGCCGATCGAGCTCGCCGAGGCGACGCCGTTCCTGCTGCCGGCCGGCGACCGGCGCGTTCGCGGGAGCGGCGCGACGACCGTGCGATTCGTCAACCGACTGGAGGGCGGGGTCGAGCTCTTCTGGCGAAATGGAGGGCGACGCTACCCCTACGGCACCCTCGCGCCGGGAGACACCCGTCGGCAGCAGACCCACATCGGGCACGTATGGATCCTCGTGGATGCGGACGGCCACGAATACGGCCCCTTCGTTTCCGACGAGACGCACGGGATCGCACTCATCGACGCGTCTACGCGGAAGGCCGAGTCGTCGCCGAGGCGTGAGAAGGAGAAGAAGCCGGAATCCGAGCGGCCGTGGGAGGCGTCGATCCAGGAGCACGACATCGTGCTCCGTAGCTCGAAGACCGGCAAGACCCTCCGGATCACGAGCGATGGAACCGCGGAGGACCGTTACACGAACGAGTTCCATTGGTCTCCCGACGGGACGCGGCTCTTCACGGTGCGCACTCGCCCCACGAAGCCGCGCGAGATTCACATCGTCGAATCGTCGCCGCGCGATCAACGGCAGCCGAAGCTCCAGTCGTTCGCCTACCGAAAGCCCGGCGACCCCATCGATCACCACCGTCCGGTGATGTTCGCCGTTGACACGAGATCGGGCAAGGCGAAGCCGATCCCGATCGACAACGCACAGATGCCGACGCCGTGGCGACGATTCCGGAACGTGGTCTGGCGTCCGGACGGATCGGAAGTCCTCTTCAGCTACATCGAGCGCGGTCATCGGGTTGCACGGATCCTCGGCGTGAACGCGAAGACCGGCAAGGCCCGCGTGCTGATCGACGAATCGCCGGAGACGTTCTTCGACTACGCGTACAAGATGCACTTCGAGCCGATCCGCGGGGTGCGCGAGGCGATCTGGATGAGCGAGCGATCGGGCTGGAACCACCTGCATCGTTTCGATCTCGAGACCGGGAAGCACCTCGGGCCGATCACGTCCGGGCCCTGGGTCGTGCGGGCGATCGAGCGCGTCGACCCCGAGGCCGAGCAGATCTGGTTCCGCGCGATGGGCGTGTTCCCGGACCAGGATCCGTATCACGTGCACTTCGGTCGCGTCGGGTTCGACGGTGACGGCCTGACGTGGCTCACCCGGGGCGACGGCACGCATACGCTCCGCAACTCACCTGGCGGCGAATACCTGGTGGCCCGCTACTCACGAGCCGATCTCGCGCCGGTCCACGAGCTTCGCCGAACGAGCGACGGCGAGCTCATCCGGGAGCTCGCCCGAGCGGATACGACGGCGCTGGCCGCCGCGGGATGGCGTCCGCCCGAGGTCTTTCGCGCCAAGGGGCGAGACGGCAAGACCGACATCTGGGGGCTGATCTACCTGCCTGCGGACTTCTCGCCGGACCAGTCCTATCCGGTGGTCGAACAGATCTACGCCGGCCCGCACGGACATCACGTACCGAAGGCCTTCTCGCGCTGGAGACACGGGCAGCGGTCGGTCGCGGATCTCGGCTTCGTCGTGGTGCAGATCGATGGGATGGGGACGAGCTGGCGAAGCAAGGCTTTCCACGACGTCGCCTGGAAGAATCTCGCCGACGGCGGCTTTCCCGATCGGATCGCGTGGATGCGGGAGGCGGCCAAGACGCGTCCATGGATGGACCTCTCCCGCGTCGGTATCTTCGGTGGCTCGGCCGGAGGCCAGAACGCGATGGCCGCGCTCCTGCACCACAACGACTTCTACGATGTCGCCGTCGCCGACTGCGGCTGCCACGACAATCGCATGGACAAGATCTGGTGGAACGAGCTGTGGATGAGCTGGCCGATCGATGAAGCCGCGTACGATGCCTCCTCGAACGTCGCGCAGGCCCACCGGCTCGAGGGCGATCTCCTGCTCATCGTCGGCGAGCTCGACCGGAACGTCGATCCCGCCTCCACCATGCAGGTCGTCGACGCCCTCATCCGGGCCGACAAGGACTTCGATATGCTGGTGATCCCCGGCACCGGCCACAGCGCGGGCGATACGCGCTACGGAAGGCGACGCACCCTCGGTTTCCTGAAGGAGCACCTGATCGATCGCCCGGACGGGGGATGAAGCGCGACTACGCGTCCGTCTTCTCGAACCAGACGTTGCGGATGCGATTGCCGTCGACCCGGAGGCCCCGGACCCGGCCTTCGTCGTCGCGGTCGATCCGGAGCGTTCGGGACCGTTCCCGCAGGCGATCCCGGACCACGAGCGTTCCCACTCGAGCACGCCCGTTCTTGATGACGTCGTACTCGTCGCCCTCGCGATGGCGCAGGACGATCTCGGTCTCGGTCTCGCTGTTGAGGTAACGACCCTCGATCGACCGGGGATAGTCCGCTTCGATCGGACCCGCCGTCAGGCGCATGCCGACGCTCGGCTCCTGCTCGCTGCGGAAGATGGTGAGGCTCGCTCCCTTGGACTCTTCGGACGAGAAGGAGAGCTTGCGATCACGCGCGCTGGCGTGTCGGTAGAGGTTGCCGCGCCCGTGGGCGAGCCGGACGGAATCCTGGGAGCCGACCTGAAGGAACACCTTGCCGCGCCGATCCGTGACGGTCGCGATCGTCCCGTCGCTCATCTCGTAGACGCCGACGATCTCGGCAAGGGTGGGCTTTTCCTCGAGGGTGGCCGGCCGCGTGGGGTAGACGGGTTCGGTCAGCTTCTCCTCGCCGAGCACGGCGTCGGCGTAGGCCCGTGCCAGCGCGGCCGTCGAAAGGCTTCCGTTGTTGCTCATGACGACGATGGCGAGACGCTCGGAAGGAAAACGCAGGAATGTCGCGTTGTAGGCGCCGGTGTTCCCTTCGTGGTAGACGCAATCGAGCCCCTTGTACGTGTCGAACGTGACGCCGAATCCGTAGCGGTCGGTCAGGCTGCCGGGAACGCCGCCCTGGCTTTCGACGATGAGGTCCGCGTCGAAGCCGGGGGCCTGCTGCGACTGGAGGATCGTCTCCCAGAGGAGCTGGTCGCCGAGCGTCGTGAAGAGCGCGCCGTCGCCGTGAAGGCTCGTGATCGTCGGGTATTGCTTCCATCCGTTCCAGTTGCCGTAGGGGGCCGCTCGATCCGGCACGACGGCCATGGCGTTCGAAAGAAACACCGTCTGGTTCATGCCGGCGCGCTCGAACATGGAGGCGGCGTATTCGTGGAACGACTGACCCGTCGCGCGCTGAACGATCTCGGCCAGCAGTAGGTAGTTCGAGTTGCTGTAGGCGTGCTCCGATCCGACCTCGAAGTTGAGATCCTGCTGGGCGGTGAGCAGCTCGAGAGCATCGGCATTGTCGAGGAAGAGCTTCCACCACGTCTTTCCCTGGAGCGACCATAGATCGTAGACGTCGCGGATGCCGCTCGTGTGATCGAGGAGGTTCGAGACCGCAATCGAATGCGAGGAGTCGGCGTAGAGCTCCGGGATGTACTTCCGGATATCCTGATCCAGCGCGATGACTCCTTCTCTTGCGAGCTCCAGCGCGCAGAGGGCCGTGAACTGCTTCGCATTCGACGCGATGTTGAACCGGGTCTCGGGGCCGATCTTCGCGCCGTGCTCCAGGTTGGCGTAGCCGGCGTACGTCTCGTACACGATCTCTCCATCCTGGACGATCCCGACGGCAACCCCGGGGGCGATGCCGGCCGTTTGCGCTTCGATCCAGCTTTCGAGCGGCCGGAGGGCGCTTCGATCGAGCTCCAGGGGCTTCGTCGAGGTGAGCAGCAGCAGGAGGAGCAGGGTGAGTCTCATGGTGACGGATCTCGCTTCCGGGTGACGGGTCAGGGTGGATGCGCCTCGAGAGCCGGTCTCTCGAGTGCATCCACCCCGTAGTTCCCGAGGTGCCGGAAAACGCGAGCGAAAAAAGTGAGGAGGTCGGGTTTCCGAGGGCCGCCTATCGCGAGGCGCCGCCGGTCCTGGGAGACATATCGAGGACGACCCGTTGCTCGCGCTCGCCGAGCCCGTCGCGCACCTCGAACGTCGCCTCGAGCGGCTCGTATTTGCGGACAGAGACCGAGATCGACCAGGGGCCGGCGGGGGGATCGTCGAAGCGCACGATCCCGGGGACATCGTCCTGGCTCGCGATGAAGCTGGCGCCGAAGCGTCCGTCGGCGGGGAGGTCGATGCCGCGTGACCCGGTCAGGGACACCCACTCGAAGTCGATCGGGTCGCCGGTCTCGAGGTTGCGGAGCTCGAGGACGAGGCCCTGCGGGCGGATCACGAGGTCGAGCGGTGAATCGTCGAACGTCACCGCGTCATGGCGTACGGCCACGTAGCCGCTGCCGAGTGCGGGGACGCGGGCACGGGCCGTCAGCGTCGTCGGCGCCAGCGGCTCGCCATGAATCGCGAACGTTCCGTCGGCTTCCGCCTTCGTGGTATAGGGGCCGAATTCGACTTCTGTCCGGTAGATCGCGTGCCCGCCCTCGACTCGAACGGTGCCGGTGAGTGTTCCCGACGGATCGGCGACGACGAGGCGACCGGCGTCGAGGAGATCGCCGTCGCGGAGGACGAATCGAGCGGGGCCCTCGAGTAGCTCGTAGTCCCGGAGCACGAGTGTCGCCGAACCCGACGGAAGGCCGTGCATCGCGAATCGTCCCTCAGAATCGGTCGCCGTTTGCTCGACGTGACCATCGATCTCGAGCTCGACTTCTGCGGCGGCCAGCGGCTCGCCCGATCGCGTCGAGATCTGGCCCGAGAGTGACGTGAGCTGGCGCTCGAACGCGAGAGTGCCGAGGTCGTGCACGTCGCCGGGGACGAGGTCGATGTCCCGCTCGAGGGCGCCGTGGAAACCGGGGTGACGTACTTCGAGCGTCGTCGCCATGCCGTCAAAGACTCCGATACCGCGCGCGGCGAGCCCGTCGTCGGTGCGCGTCGGCTCGACGAAGACGCTTGCGTTCCCCTGGGCCGACCGGTAATGGACGCGGATCGCGGCGTCTTCGAGTAGGACGCCGTCGGGGCCGACGATCTTGGCGACGATCGTCGATGTCGGTCGGACGACGAGCGTCCGGGAAGAATCGGCGACTCCGTCGAACTCGACCGTCGGATCGTCGCTCAGGATCCACGGTAGGTTCGAGACGTCGTACCACTCGGACGATGCGGCGATCGAAACGACGTAGGTGTCGGCGTCGACGTCGCCAAAAGACGCGTTTC
The DNA here is from genome assembly GCA_964597885.1 of uncultured Planctomycetota bacterium. Taxonomy (GTDB): domain Bacteria; phylum Planctomycetota; class JACOTG01; order JACOTG01; family JAUIME01; genus CAZQZX01. Next base: position 6,657 of record CAZQZX010000006.1, on the reverse strand, counting down.
CGTCGGCGTCACTGGTCGCGATCGGGCCCGGGTAGCGCACGTTCGATCCGGAAGGGGTGAGGACAAGCTGGACCGGGATCCCCTCGACCGGGTCCCCGGTCGGCGATACCGTGCGTACGATCAGTTCCGGACGGTCCGACGTCGCGCTCTGCGTTGCGGCCGGCTCTCTCGGTTCCGACTCCGCGAGGTCGTCTTGCGCCTCGGTGAGAGCGACTTCCGTCGATCCGTCGGGAGCAGGGCTCGGACTCGGCGGCTCGATCTCCGTGCTGGCGCCGGATGCGTGGATGTCCACAGGTCGAGCCTCTTGCTCGCGTCCACCTCGAGAGCTCAGAAGGACCGCGAACGTGACGATCGTCGTGAGGATCGCCACGCCCGCACCGATCGGAAGCATCGACGAGAGCGACGATGCGATCGACTCGGGCGGAGCGCTCGCTTGCGCTCCGGAAGCAGAGGCCGCGTCCGCGGCGATCGGCGGGACCCCGCCCGCCATCGCGAATCCGAGGAGCGCGCGACGGTCGCGGGGGTCGGAGGCGAGCTCCTCCCGCAGCTGATCGATCCCGCGCTTCAGTTGACTGCGCACGGTCGCCGCCGGGACACCCTCGGCGCGGGCGATCTCCGCGGCGGACATCCCGCGGAAGTAGCGCAGCAGGATCACGTGCTGCCGGCGCTCGTCCAGTCGACCGATCGCGTCGAGGAGCCGCTTCTGCATCTCGGCCTGCTCGGCGAGCTCGGCGGCCGAGGGGAGCGCCTCGGGGCGGGCGGCACTGCGTTCACGGCGTCCGCTCGAGGCGTGGTGCTGTCGTTGGCGGGAGGCCTTGCGTCGGACCACGGTCCGAAGCCAGGAACGCGTCCGCGCAGGATCGTCCTCGACCGGCCCGCGTTCCATCACGGCGAGCCAGGTCTCCTGCGTGAGGTCCTCGGCGAGGTGTGGATCACCCGCGATCGCGAGTGCCACGCGTCGCAGCCAGGGAGCGTGCTCGAGCAAAGCGTCCGGATGCAGCCGTCGGTTCGGGTCGAGGTCCTTCATGTCTTTGGGCCACTCCTCATCAGGAAACGGGGGCGTTTCCTTCCGAGTGCGAGCCGAGGGCCGGAGTGTTGCAGTCTCTACTTCGGTTCTTCGCCAAGGTGCGGCAGCAGCTCCCGATCATACCAGCAGTTCGACCGCACGCTTCACGGGAATCGTCGGCTCTCCGGCGGATTCGTTGCACGAGTTTCTTCTCTCGCGAGCTGCGGCCTGATAGCCTTGGCCGTGCCGGGATTCCGTGTGTTGGTCTCTTGACGTCGCGGCCGCCGGGCCGGTCTAATGCAGGATCTTTCGCGGTGGCCGACGGGAGGGGGCCGGCGCGTCAGCGGGATGCTCGACTCACTCCCATTGCCCCTTGTCCGCTGACCTGATCATGAATCCCTGTCGCTCCGACCGTTCGCCTCGAGCGCTCGCCTTGCAGCGCGCTTTCCTCCTTTCCGTCGGGTTTTGCCTGGCCGTGGGCGCGAGCTCCTGCGGGGGCGGCGATGCCGGCGGCAAGGCGGTCACGTGGCCCGAGCTCGCCCATTTCGATGAGCTCGCTTACCGGGCCGACGGTTTCGCTCGCGTCGGCGATTACGCCTCGGTTGAGGAGGCGCGTGCCGAGCTGCTCGAAGCGGGGCGCGCGATCACTCCTGCGACCACCCCGTCCAACGCCGCCGATCCCGATCAAGTCGAGACGACGCTTGCCGATCTCACGAGCCTGATCGACGGCCTAGCGGCCACCGAGCTCGATCGCGAGACGATGGCCGCGCTCGTGCTCGGGCTCCACCCCGTGCTCGAGAAACTGATGTCCGCGGCCGGGATGCCTCACGTCCACGCGAGCGAGGGCCCGAACTCCGGATTCCGCTTTCCTGTCTTCGATGCCGATGGGAAGCAGGTGGGCACGGCTGAGGTCAAGCTGCACGACGACGCCGGCGACATCGAGGTCTGGCTCACGCAAGGCGGTCACGGTGGTGAACCGTGGCGGCTTCCGGTCGACACGACGCTGCCGCTTCGCTTCACGGACCTCGACAAGACGGTGATGCTTGCCGTTCGGGATCAGGAGCGAAACGAGAACGAGTCCGGTGAGGCCACGATCGTCGATGGCGCCACGGACTATTTCGTCTTCCCTGGTGATACCGGCGCGGATGCCTCGTGGCTGACGGGCGCGGAGTTTGCGGCCAAGGCGACGCTCGACGTCGACGGATCCACCACCGGCTCCATCGTTCTGCGGCCGCATGTTCATCACGATAACGGGACGAGCCCGTGAGTCGCTCTTGGCCGGAGCAGATCTGCCGAGAGGCGACGAGGATGGAAGGCCGCTGACCATGATCCGGTTGCACGACGTCTCCCTGCGCCTCGGGAACGCGGATCCGGCTTCGTCCGTGCGGTTTCGTCTGCCTCTTCTCGAGGTGGACGCCGGCGAGACGATCGCGCTCACCGGACCGAGTGGATGCGGCAAGAGCACTCTGCTCAACCTCGTCGCCGGGCTTCGCCGAGCCGATGAAGGCCAGGTCGTCGTCGGCGGGGTCGATCTCGCGACGCTGAGTCCTGCGAGGCTCGACCGGCATCGCGGCGCCCACTGCGGGATGATCTTCCAGACGTTTCATTTGCTCGCCCCGTTCACGGCGATCGAGAACGTCACGATCGGACTTCGATTCGGCGCGCGGAAGCGAGCTCAGGCCCGGGCGCGAGCTACCGAGGTTCTGCGTCGCGTCGGGCTGGGGGATCGCCTCCATGCGCGTCCGGATCAGCTCTCGGTCGGGGAGCGCCAGCGCGTCGCCATCGCCCGAGCCGTTGCCGGCGGTGCGCCGATCCTGCTCGCCGACGAGCCGACCGGCGCGCTGGATCCCGCGACCGGGCGCGAGATCTTCGCGCTGCTGCGAGAGGTCGCCGCCGAAGACGGGCGTACCCTCCTGATGGTCACGCACGACCTCGCCCTCGCGGCCGAGCTTCCGCGGACGTTCGACTGCTCGGGCCTCGTCGGTTCCGCCACCGGGGCCTCGGAAGGGGAGGCTCGGATCGCGTGAGCTTCTTCAGCATGGCCTGGCGCTACCTGAGATTCCGGTGGCTCGTGACATTCTTGACGGTGGCGGGAATCGCGCTCGGCGTGGCGCTGGTCTGCGCCGTGCTCGCCCTGCGCCATGAGTCCGAACGCGCTCTCGCGAGAGACGCCGGCCTCTACGACCTGGTCGCCGGAGGGAAGGGGAGTCCACTGCAGCTCGTGCTCGCGAGCGTCTACCATCTCGACTCGCCGACCGGGAATCTGCCGTATGAAGAGTACGAACGGATCCGGCGCGATCCCCGCGTCCTGTGGACGGCGCCGATGGGATTGGGGGACAACTACAGCGGCTTCCGCATCGTCGGTACCGAGGTTCATTTCTTCGATCTTCCGGACCGGAACGGCGAGCCCTTCTTCGAGCTCGCGCGCGGTCGTGTGTTCGAGGACCGCTTCGAGGTCGTCCTCGGCAGCCATGTCGCGGCGGCGACGGGGCTCGACATCGGGGATACGTTCTTCGGTACGCACGGCCTGGTCGACGTGCCCGGCGGCGAGGTCCATCGCGATTTTCCCTACCGGGTGAGCGGCGTCCTGTCTCCGACCGGCACCGCTCAAGACCGTGCGATCTTCGGCACGCTCGAATCCGTGTGGGAGATCCACGAGACCGAAGACCGCCTTCACCGTGCGATCCAGGGAACGGCCATGCTCGCGGATCGGCAGCAGCGGGAGACCAGCGCGATCCTGATTCGCCTCGAGACACCCGGCCTGCGCCTCTGGATGACTGACGAGATCCGCAAGCGCAGCGACGGCATCGCCGCGATCCCGATCAACGAGATCCTGCGTTTCCAGCGGGGCATCGTCGGACCGGTGCAGCGATCTCTTCTCGCGGTGGCGGCGGCCGTCGTCGCGGTCGCGTGTCTCACCGTGCTGACGACGCTTCACCAGGCGGCCGAACGGAGGCGCCGCGACATCGCGATCCTCCGCAGCCTCGGGGCGGTTCGCAGTGAGGTCGCCGCGCTCGTCTTCAGCGAAGGATTGCTTCTGACCGGCGCCGGGGTCGGCCTCGGACTGCTCGTGGGCCACGGTGGGCTCGCGCTCGCCGCCGGTCCGATTCGCGATGCGACCGGACTCGTTCTTCACGCGTGGAGCGTTCCTCGAGCGGAATGGATCGCGCTCGGCACGATGGCGCTCTGCGGCGGTGTGGCCTCGCTGTTCCCCGCGATCTCGTGCTATCGGCGGACGCCGATCGACGACCTGCATCTGACCGAATGATCCACGTCTGCAAAGGCCCTGTCATGACGCCCCGAACGCTGCTGCTGCCGCTCTTGCTCAGCCTCATCGTTGTTCTCGGACTCGGATGTAAGGAGGATCGATCCCGCCCGGGTGCGAGCGATCGAGAGACGCCGGACGTCAGCGGAATCGCCGATCCGCCGCCTCCCGTCGACGCGTTGCTTCCCGGGGAGAGTGCGGACAGCACGCTGCCGGTCCTCGACTTTCCGTTGCTCGACGAGGTCCGGTCGCTCGACATGATCGAACTGCAGCTCCGGTTCTCCGACTCGCTGAAGAAGCTCGACGGGCAGCGCGTCCAGCTGGTGGGCTTCATGGCGCCGTTCGACAACCTGAACGACATGCGTCGCTGCATGATCGTCCCCAGCTACGTCGGATGCAAGTTCTGCGACCCTCCGAGCATCACCCAGGTCGTCTACGTCACTCAAGGTCGCGAGGACGATCCTGGACGCACCTATCCGTTCATCGAAGAGGCGTCTCGTATCACCGGCACGTTTCGACTGTCGCTCCCGGGGACCGATCACGAAGGAGAGCAGCAGGGGTTCGTCTACTCGATCGAGGACGCCGTCGTCACGGTGCACAAAGGCAAGGCGCCCGAGCGCGCAGCCAGTCACGGAAACAAGCCCCACAAGCTGAAGGCGCCGCGGATCGAACCGGTGGCGACGGAGGATCTCATCCGCGAGGTGGCCGGGATCATCGGCCGAGACCCGCTCGTTCCCATCGAAGTCGAGTCTGTTCCTGCCGAGTCTTTCGCGGAGCTCGTCCGAGCTCGCCTCGAGGCCAGGTATCCCGAAGCGACGCGCGAGGCTCGGACCACGGCGTTTCGCAGGCTCGGGCTGTTTCCCGACGGTGCGGACTGGATCGATAGCTTGGCCGAGTTCGAGCTCTCTCGGCGGGTCACGTGGACCGACGAAACGGGAGGGCGTCTCTACCTGCTGGATTCCGTCCCCGAGAACGATCCCTACGTCCGACTCGAACGCGTGGGGGCGATTACCGACGCGCTCACGCGCCAGCATTTTCCGAGCTCCTGGAAGAAGCCCGGCGACGACGAAGCGAAGACCGGGGCGGTGGCAAGCGACGATCTGCAACGCGCCCAGGAGGCCGTCCGCGAGGGATTCCGGAGCATGGTCACGCGGCGCTACGCCCGAGCTCACGGGATTCCCTATGGTGCCGGCCCGCCCATCCAGTTCGTGCATCAGTCGATGGTCCGGCGACGCGGGAACAACGCGCTCAGGCAGGCGTTCGAGTCGGACGAGCTCCGTTTGTGGCAAGCCATGCCTCGGCACATCGGTTCCTTCTTCGTCGACTACCTCGTCGGCGACACCGGCCCGCTTGCCGACGTCGATCCGGCCCTCACGCGACCTCCGACCACGACGATGGAGTTCTTTCGTCCTCGCTGGTACGAGGATGCCGGCCTCTGGAAGCAGGATCCCGTGCCGGTCGATTTCGCGGACAGCCTGAGGAACCGACGCCCCGTCCTCACCGACGTCCTCGGGATCGGTGGCCTCGTACCTTTCCTCTCGCGGTGGTACCCGGTCGATGTCGCCAAGCTCCTCCTGGGAAGATGGGCGGGCGATCGCTTTGCGGTCTGGGAGGCGCCCGAAGGAGGCGAAGCGGTTTTCATTCTCGAGATTCGCTGGCAGGACGAGGAGTCGGCCGTGCAGTTCCGCGAGGCCATACCCGATGGCTCGTCGTGGCGGCTCGGCCCGCACAAAGCCGGGAGCAAGCACGTGCGATTGATCTTCGCACCCTGAGTCGACGAGGCTTTTGTCTTGACCCTCCGATCGGCGGTCCCTCTAATGACCGCGGTCAGGGCGTGATCGTCGATCCGGCATCCGTCCGTACCAAGGGAGCGAGCACGACGAATGCCGTCGTTCTGAAAGGGCTCCCCTGATCCAACTTCACATACAGGAGGGACAAGATGGCATCATCGAACGATATCACCGCGGACCAGGCGACCGCTGTCCTCGCCGCGGCGCGGAAGAAGTCCGAGAGCATGGGCGTGAGCATGGACATCGCCGTCGTCGATGCCGGCGCGAATCTCAAGGCGTTCCTGCGCATGGACGACGCCTGGCTCGGCTCGATCGACATCGCGATCAAGAAAGCCCGGACCTCGCGGTTCTTCAACATGCCGACGGGAGCGATCGGAGAGCTCTCCCAGCCGGGTGGCGCGCTATACAACATCGAGCATTCGAACGGCGGGCTCATTTCGTTCCCGGGCGGCGTCCCGCTGAAGAACGCTGACGGCGACATCATCGGTGCGATCGGCGTTTCCGGCAGCACCGTCGAGGACGACCACGCCGTCGCCGAGGCCGGTGCCGCGGCTCTCTAGCCGCATGTCTGCTTATGGGCCGCCCACCGAGATCCA
>CAZQZX010000005.1:39017-79775 GCA_964597885.1 uncultured Planctomycetota bacterium | reverse complement strand
CGGCTTCGAGAAGACCGACGACTCCTGGCTCGTCGCGTGGGATATGGAAGGCGAGTAGCGAACGTCACACGCTTTTTTTTCGGCGTGCGCTGCGAGTCACGCGTTAGGCGCCGAGCGACTTAGCCGGCGATGTGCAACGCGACGGATGTCGACCGACGGGATTTCGTTTTGCCGTGGCGCTTCGACTCCATTATGATGTTGGGACCTGCGAAGCCAGCCCCTTGCGAGGCTGGAGTCTCCCTCTCCGGACGAACAGCGTCGGTGAGTGAGCCTCGGAGTTCTACAGAGTCGAGTGATCCCACTCGATCCGCAGGTCACCCACCTCCCGCCTGAGCGTCTCGAGAACGCTCCACCACCTCTAATGGGCCGGTTTTCCCTTTCCTAGCCATCACTCGCGGAGGGAATCCCCATGGCTTCGATGTTCCTACGTGTCGCGACACTTGCAGTGGTCGTGACCCTCATCGTGGCAGCGCTGACACCGGCTGTATTCGCGGTCTGCGCCGTCGTCGTGAGCGTGCTACTGGGCTAGCCCCCAGCGGTCGCTCGGTACCGGTCAGAACGGGATCACAGAAAAGGAGGCGTGGTCGGCGTCCGGGTCGGCTGCTTGATTCGCAGGTGCAGTCGCCCGGAGCCTGCCGGCCCCAACACAACCTGTTGTACTTACTGCCGCTCCTATGTGTTGTTCGTAGCGGCCTACTCGTCACGGCTTTTTTCGATTTTCGTCGCTCCAGCAACCCGTCACCTCGGGAGCGACGATGAGGAGGGGGTGCCCATGCGACTCGCAATTCAGACTTCCGCGAAGACCCTTGGGGGGAGGTCGCTCGGCGCTTGTGACTGACACACTGGCCACAATTGAGCCGATCCGGACCGAGCCTGTCGCACCTGTGCCTGTCTTCAAAGCCACCGCTTCGAACGCCATGGCGTTCGAAAACGTGATTGCCAACCTCAAAGCTCACGTGGAAAGGAGACTCAAGGAATCGGCCTGTCCCAAGCAATACACGGTTTTCGAGGAGATTCGCGACGAATGCCTCGCCGAGCTTGCGATCAGGCTGCTGTGTCGGCCCGAGGAAGAGGTGGTTCGAGATCTCGTGGCCTTCATCAATCGCGTTGTTCGAAACCACGTCGCTGGCTACTACCGCGATCGGAGTCGCAGGAGGTATCTGCTGGAGGACTCTTGTCCGCCGCTTTCCGCGATTCCAGATGACAGCCCGCGCTGCGACCCTGTCTTGAATGCAAGTGTGAAAGAGCTGCAGAGCCGTATTCTGAACAAGGTCGAAGGTACGGATGCGGAGATCCTGAGATGCCTGGAGGGAGGAATGTGCCCTAGCGATGTGGCGAAGCAGCTGGGCATGGACCCGAGTCGATTCCGCATGAGGCTCTGCCGACTGCGGCAACGGCTCCGGCTTCAGCTTCAGCGGCTCCTTCGCGAATTTGAGGACACCTGAAGTGCGCGGCCGCGGATCGGCGTAGGATCCACGGCCGCATGGACCAGGAGGTCCGACTCACACGGAGCGTGGGCTTCGAACGGCAGCAGACGATTCCGCCCAGCGGTGTATCCCCGGCGGACGAAGTCGTCTCGAATTCGGGGGAAGGTGCGCCTCACGCGGGCGCAACGCCGCTTGGCTTCGCCGGTGTGATCCAATCGCCTGGCTGCAGCAGGGAATCTGCTGTGAAGATCAACAGGCTCGGTCGGGAGCCGAGGTCTCGACGTCCTCACTTCCGACCGGGCTTTTTTCCTGTTCAGCTGTTGTCGATCGGATCAGGGCAGCGGTGGGCGACGACAAAGAAGCGGCCCCGGGTGCGCTCGTGGGTTCGAGGCAACGACCGGGGCCGTGTGGTTCCATCGATGGTGCCGATGACTACCGAAAGGGACGGCTGCGGACCGGGGGAACCGGTCCGCGGTCCTGACGGCAGCCTTAGACCTCGCTCTCGGCCTGGAAGCTGAAGGAGAAGTCGAAGTCGCGGTCCTTCACGGTCTTTCGACCGTCCTTGCGCGCACACTCCATGGCGTGATCGCACATCGCGCGAACCTTCTCGGACACGATCTCGGCGACGGTGCCGGCCGTGTTCATCTCGCTCTTCTCCTTGATGTACTTCTTCAGCTTCGATGTGACGACGAGGATCTCCTCAGCCATTCGTCCCTCCTCAGGAGCATCGAACCGTGCCGGCCGCAGACAAGGAATCGTAAGAGATTCGACGTGAATGCATCGTGGCGACTCCGGGCCGCCCGTCCCGGTACCTCCGGAAGCTGTCCCGACCACCACGGCTCTGAACTGCGCGACAGTGTACCTGACGCCGGGGCGTGTGGCGAACCCGCACGAAAGCGATCGGAGGACCCGATCCGGGCGCGAAGCGGGACCGAGGGGCGGGCCGCGTCCTCTCGACGGGACAGATCCCGAGGCGTTTCGCGCCTAAGCTATTGCGTTGTGGGGGCTTCCTGGCGCTCCTCGGGGGCTCGGTCGTCCGGTGGGGAAGCGCGAGAAGGGGCTCCGGGGCCTGCTCCGGGCGTCAGGGAAGGATCCGGACGCTCACGAGGTCGGACATCACCAGGCGCCGTTTCGGCTCCGGGCCGTTCCCGTCGAATACCGCCTGCGCAAACAGAAGGCGCCCGACGAGATCCGGGTCGTCCGGGATCTGGAAGCTCGCGAATCCCTGGCCGCCGCCGTTCAGCGGCGGGCTCTGCGCGTGGAAGCTGTTGTGGATCACCACCGGATCCTGGAACGCGATCTTCCACGTGAGTCCTCGGTGCCTCGCCGGGCCGGCGGCCCAGTCGATCACGACACCCCAGTCACCGTTCGCGGCGCCGAGGCCATAGAGGCGGAACGTGCCTCCGCGGCGTGGGGCGGCGACGGCCTCGAAGCGGGGGATCGAAGAGAACGCGCGCTCGGCGCGGGCCTCTCCGTCGACGGTGACCACGAGGATGTCGACCGTGCCGAGCTGGTCGAAGCGCGGCGCGCCGACGACGAGCTCGGTGTCGCTCAGGACCTCGACCCAGTCGGCGGGCTCCTCGCCGAAGTACACCATCGCCGGTGCGTGGAATCGTTCCCCTCGGAGGGTCACCACGGTCGTCTGCGAGACGATGCCTTCGGGAGGATCGACCTCATGCACGGCCGGAGGCAAGAGCGGCGGCGTTGCGAGGACGGCCTCCCGCGCGTCGATCCGTCCATGGCCCATGTGTACGTCGTGCCCGGGCGGATCCTGCTCCGGTGGACCGACTTCGTCGGCAGCCGTCGAGAACAGGATCTCGCGGAGTGCGTCGAGCGTCAGGCGACGATTGACGGAGAGCATGAGTCCGGCGGTGCCGGCGGCGAGCGGCGCCGACGCCGACGTCCCCCGGAAGTGCAGCGTGTAGCCGCCGATCCGCGTCGTGGCCATGTGCACGCCGGGAGCGACGAGATCGAGCTGCGGTCCGAAGCTCGAGCCCCAGCTGACGTCGCCGTCGCACGAGACCGGCGACTTGCGCTCGTCGCAGGGGCTCGAGGCCCCGACGGCGATCGTCGTCTCGTATCGCGCGGGGAAGTCGATCCCGCGGTTCGAGTTCCCCGCCGCGAAGAACACGGGGATGTCCGCGTCTCGCGCCCTCGCGCAGGCCGCCTCAACGGCGGCGTAGCTCCCGCTCGACAGGCGCCAGCTGTTGCTGAGGACGAGTCTCAGCTCCGGGTGGCGTTCCTGGAAGTCGATCGCGTACTCGATGGCGTCGGCGCGGTTCTGGTTCGCGCCGCTCGACAGGTCGATCTTGAGGGGCAGGACGCGGCAGTCCGGGCAGATGCCGGCGATGCCCCGACCGTTCTCTGAGATCGCGGCGGCGAGTCCGATGCACGCGGTCCCGTGGCCCATCGTGTCGATCGGGACGTCGTTCGCGTCGTCGGAGAAATCCCAGTCTTCGCCGTTGCGCGGAAGCAGGTTGGCGAGCAGGTCGGGATGCTCGAGCGCCACGCCGGTGTCGATGATGACGAGGACCGTCCCCGGGTCGCCCGTCGTCTCGTCCCAGGCTTCGACGGCGCCGATGTCCGCGCCCGCGGTCCCGCCTTCCTGACCGGTATTGAGCAGATGCCACTGCTCGTCGAAGAGCGGGTCGCCGGGCACGCCGAGCTCGCTGTCGAAGCCGATGACGCTGTCCTCGGCGAAGAGCACCTCGTCGTACTCGTTCAGTCGTCGGATCGCTTCGTACAGGCCGAGCCCGTCCGGAACGCGGATCGTGTAGTAGCCGGGTGTCCGCTGCTCGCGAACGATCCAGGACCCGAAGCGAGCGAGGATCCGTTCGCTCCGTTCCGCGCTGATCCCGTCGCGAAAGCGCACCGTCATCTCGCCGGCAATCGTCGTCTGCGGGTATCCGTCCTGATCGAGCAGGAGCCAGGACGCATCGAACACGGCAGGATCCCGGCGGACGTGCGCGAGAACGCGCTCCGGATCGAGCGAGCCCGGGCGCAGATACAGGCCGACGTCGAACGCGTTGTCGCTGGGGCGAAGCTCCGACAGCCCCGCGCGGACGATCACGGCGCGTCGATCGACGAAGGGCGCATCCGCGTGGAAGCGGATGAGCATGCGCGAGAAGTCCGGCGTGAAGCGCTCGGTGCGTCCGCTGTACTTGCACACGTAGCCGAGAACGTCGGAAGGCGGCGCCGCGGCGAGCACGAGACCGGGAGCAACGACCAGCAGCATCGCCAGGGTGAGGGCGATTGCGGGCGTCGTCCGAAGGTCGCGGGAGGTCCGGTCAGGACGGAGGGGAAGCGCGATTCGAGATATGCGTGAAAAGGAAGAAGCGCGACGGTCGCTCGTACCGCTCGACATGGCGCACCTCCGTAGACAGCCCCTGCCTAGCGACCGATTGTAACGAGGGCGGCCCGGACTGCAAGCCGAATCCCGGGTGTCCGGACGGCTTCCTTGCTACAACTTTCCGCGCGGGGTTCGTGCCGACGGACTTCCGGCGAACTCACCCTTTGATGTGCCAGGAGCTATCGCTTTGAAGGTATTGCTCGGAAGTGGCGGATTCCGAACGGAGGAGCGTCGCGAGCGCCTCGTCGCGGCGATGCGAGAGCACTTCGGCGACATTCGACGCATCCTGTTCGTCCCCTATGCGGTCGGGGACCCGGACACGGTCCTCGAGATGATGCGCTCGCGCTCGCTCGACGCGGGCTACGAGCTCGACGGGATCCACCGCCACCCGGATCCGGTGGCCGCCGTCAAGGAAGCCGAGGGAATCTACATGGGAGGCGGGAACTCGTTCCGCCTCATCGACACCCTTCATCGGGAAGGACTGCTCGAGCCGATTCGCGAGCGCGTCCTCGGGGACGGTCTGCCGTACCTGGGCGTCAGCGCGGGCGCGAACGTGGCGTGTCCCACGATGATGACGACGAACGACATGCCCATCGTGCTTCCGCCGAGCTTCGACGCGCTCGGGCTGGTCGCCTTCCAGATCAATCCGCACTACTACGAGGGGTCGACCTTCGTGCGGGAGCTGCCGGAAGCCGATCTCGTCGAGCATTTCGGCGAGACGCGCGCGCAGAGGATCGGCGAGTACCACGAGCTGATCCCGACGCCGGTCGTCGGCCTGTTCGAGGGAACGATGCTGAGCGTTCGTGACGAGCGCATGACCTTGGTCGGAGGCTCGGCGCGCCTGTTTCGCGCGGGGCAAGATCCGGCGGTGATCCCGCCGGGAGACATCGCGCCCGAAGTTCTCGCGGCGCGCGAGTCGAGCTGAGAGCCGAGACGAGGAGAGATTCGATGAGCCGAGTCATCGTCGCTTTGGTGGGCGTCGCGATCCTGGCGATCGCGGGCTACCTCGTCGCGAGCGGACTGCGCGAGCCGGAGATCGACCTCGAGCCGAAGACCCGCATCGATTCGGACGAGGACACGGCGCCGCGCGAGATGCCTCCGAAGCTCGAGACGCGCACGCCTCCTCCCGAGCCCGAGGTCGAGCCGGAGGATCCCGAGCCCGCGGTGACGCGAGCCGAGAAGCGCACGCCGGTCGTCGACGAGCGCCGTCAGGCACGCGACGAGCTCGAGCGGACGCGCGAGCTCACCGGGAGTGCCGACTTCAGCGCGAAGATCCAGGGCTGGCTGAAGCGCCACATGGAATCGCAGCAGCAGATCCGCAAGATCTCGTCACTCGTTCGCGACGGCGATGTCAGCGCCGCCGAGGAGTTCAACGAGCAGGTCGACATCCGCTCGAACGAGCTGGTCGTCGAGTTCGGCGAGGACTTCGCGGCCCAGTACGCCAAGCGCATCAAGATCTACAAGATCGATCTGCAGAGCGGCGCGAAGATCCGGGTCGATCACCTGGGGAACTACGTCCCGCCGGAAGGCCCGCGCGAGAAGATGAGGCGACGCCGCTAGGCGCGATCCTCGTCGGGCGCGGCTACGTCGCCTTCGGGTCGGACGACTCGTCCGCCCTTGATTCGCGCAGCGTCTCCCGGATGCGCGCGACGCGCTCGCGCACCGGCGGATGCGTGGAGAGCCACGGCGGCGGTTCCGGTCCTTCATGAGCGGCATGGAGCCGCTGCAGCAGCTGGATGGATGCGTCCGGATCATGACCGGCGGCACGCGCGAGCCGCACTCCGAGGGAATCCGCGTCGTGCTCGTCGGCGCGAGAATAGGCGCTCTCGAGGAGCCGCACGCCGCTCTTGCGCACCCATGCGGCGAGAGCGCCACCGGCAGCGGGCGCGGCTTTCGCGACCAGGCCGATCGCCGAGCTCTGGATGACGCGGTTGATCGCGTGCTTGCGGATCACGTGCCCCATCTCGTGGCCGAGCACGAACGCGATCTCGTCGCGATCCTGCCCGCACAGGTCGAGGAGCGGCCGCGTCACGTAGACGAAACCGCCGGGCAGGGCGAAGGCGTTCGGGTCGCGGCCCTGCACGATCCCGAAGCGGAACGAGCGGCGTTGGTCGCGGACGCGTTCGACCAGTCCTTTTCCGATCTCCGAGACGTAAGCGGCGAGCGCCTCGTCGCGATCGGTGCCGAGCTCCGCTTCCATCGCTGCCGCGAGATCGCGGCCCACGGCGAGCTCGGCCGCGATCTCATCGCCCTCCGTGCCGACGAGCGTGTGCCAGATCCAGCGTCCCTTGCGGACGGCGGGACCGGCGAGGCGTCCCAGGCGATAGAAGAAGTCGGCCATGTCGTGATGATACCGCGAAACGACGTCGCGGCGAATGCCGGATCAAAGGAGGGCGAGGATCAGCATGCGCACGGCGAGCACGGTGAGGAGGAGGCGGAGCACGCGACGGAAGGGCTCTTCGGGAACGCGCGAGCGCAGGTGCGTGCCAACCCACGACCCGAGAGAGACCGCGACGATCATGGCGGCCATCAAGGGGAGCCACTCCGCATAGGCGAATCCGAGCGCGGCGAACGTGATCACCTTGAGCCCGTGCAACGCCGTGTTCAGGACGGCGTCGGTGGCGACGAGCCGATCTCGCGACAGGTTTTCGCGCAACAGGGGGGGGACGCTGAGCGGGCCCGTGACGCCGATGAAGAGCGCCAGGAACGACTGCACCGCGCCGAGGATCGGCCAGGTCCCCGGGAAGCGGCGGGGGAGCTTCGGCCGAGGGAGCCACGTGAGCACGAGGATGAAGATGCCGAGCGCGAGCGGGAGCAGCTCGGCGGGCACGTCGTCGACGAGCGGGGATCCGAGCGCCGCGCCCACGACCGATCCGAGCGCGAAGGGGATCGCGATCCGCCAGACGATCATCCGCCGCGCGAAGCCCGCGCGCGTGGCGTTGCTCGCGAGCTGGACGACGCCGTGCACCGGAACGATCGCCGCCGCCGGCAGCGCGCCGGGCATCACGGAGATCAGGAGCATGCCGCCGCCGACGCCCACGACCGCGGTCAGGGTGGACGTGAAGAACGAAACGGTGATCAGGAAGGCGTCGGTCATCCAGGGGGCTCGAGGCGTCGCAAATGCTCGGCGGAGAGCGCATTGTAGCGCTCGAGGGCAGGGCGTTGAACTCCGTCTCCCTGTCATTCATAGTGAGGACCGGGTCCAGGCGGGAAACCGGTTCCAAGACAAGGAGTACCTTGCGATGCATGCGATTGCCCTGGCTTGCGGTATGTGGGCGGCCCTCCTCGGTGGTGCGGGAATCGGTCAGGAAGGCGAGACTCCCGCGGCTGCCGTCGATGCTCCTGCTTCCGGCATCGTCGTGGAGTCCTGGACGCTGAACGGATGGACGGTGCACTTCACGGTGCGCACGCCCGACTCGACGCCGGGACCGGAGGGCGAGCCGACCGACTCCCTCGCGATCCGTTTCGAGCAGAAGGCGAAGTCGGGAGCATGGGAGGAGGCGAAGGACTTCGCGAGCGTTTGGAGCGAGGATCGCTTCGACGAGACCCATGAGATCGCCTTTCGATTGCAGGGCGCCTTCGACGGCCGCGTGCGGATGACGCATCTGGACGCGGGAGGCAATCCGATCGGCGAGCCGCTCGACGTGCCGTTCCAGATGCGGGACGCCGCTGTGCAGCTGCACGAAGAGACCGTCGGACGATCCGAGGCCGACGTCGAGCTCATCCCGGGCTTTCCGGAGCCGCTCGTGCTCGTGGCGGAAGACGAGTGGGGCGACGCCATGACGGATCTCGCGGCGAGCTATCAACTGAGCGTCGAAGGGCCGGGCGCCGGCGACTACCGGTTCGGCGTCGCGACCTATCGACAGGACATGACCCTCGACGTCGCCTGGTGGGGCGGTCTCGAGACGAGCGCGCACGAAGCCGAAGGACCGGCGGATCTCGAGTTTCGCGGTGGGGCGGCGCGGATCTTCGTCGAGGCCAAGCCGAACGCACGACCGGCGACCCTGGTCGGGATGCCGGGAAGCTCGCGCTCGAAGGTGTCGCCGATCCGCATCCGTCTCGAGAGCGGGTTCTCGCGTGAGAAGCAGGGCGAGGGCCTCGTGCTCCAGCGCATGCGCACGTACAACGGCCACTGGCGGTTGTGGATCAGCGCGGCGCAGGCGATGGACAGCCCGTGGCGTATGCCCGGCGGGTCGCTCAGCGTCGTCGCCCTCGAGAAGGGCGAGGACGACTGGATCGAGACGGCGCCTCCGTTCACCGCGGTCGACTGGGTCTGCGCGTGTGGCGAAGGGCGGCACTGGACGTTCACCGGCCATCGCCGCGACCGCGAGTCCGACGCGCCGATGAAGCTCGTGTTCTACGCGCGGGACGGCGAAGACGCCGTCCTCGGCTCGTTCGAGGTCGACGTCAAGTAACGCACGACACGGCAGTTCGGCGCGACAATCGGCCGCACGGCGGGGGCGCCTTCGCACCCCCGCCGGCGTGCCCGTGATTGCTATCCTCCGCATGGGGAGTTGTCGCTATTCGCGGTGGATCCTTCGATCCGCCGGACGAGGACCGCATGCCCGAGACGAGCACACTCGACGTTACGGTAGCGCCCGATCCGACGATGCCTTCGGCGGACCCGACCAGCGCCCACCCGACGGGTCTGCTTCTGCTGACCGTGGGCTTCGGCACGGCGGTGGCGATGTGGGCGATCGGCTACATCAGCCGGATCCCGCCGGTTCTGATTCCGAGCCCGGTGGTGGGCGTGCTCTTCGTCGGGATCCTCGCCGCGGGCGGGTACATCGCGGCGAAGACCACGGGGCGCGGTGCGTCGGGCGGTGCGCGCGCGGGTGCGATCACGGGCCTGGTCAATCTTCTCGTGCTCGGCTCGCTCATCTCGGGCGAGGACGGAGGCGTCACCGTCCCGTCTCTGGCGATCTGGGTTCCCGGATCGCTTCTCGGCGGGGCCGCGCTCGGGGCCATCGGCGGATTTCTCGGTCGGGCCTATGCTCCCTGTCCGCAGTGCGCGAACGCGCAGGGAGTCCGCGCCGCGTTCGGCTACGTGGGGATCGTCGCGACGTTCTTCACGGTGATCGCGGGCGGCCTCGTTACGAGCTTCGAAGCCGGGCTGGCCGTTCCGGACTGGCCGAACAGCTTCGGGTCGAACATGTTCCTCTATCCGCTCGCCAAGATGACGGGCGGGATCTACTACGAGCACGCGCACCGACTCTACGGGGCGCTCGTCGGGCTCACGACGGTCGTGTTCACGATCGTGCTGTTGCGCGGAGACCGCGATCCCGCCGTGAAGAAGCTCGCCCTGCTCGCGACCGCGATGGTCATCACGCAGGGGCTCATGGGCGGCGTGCGCGTGACCGGCTCGCTCACGATGGCCGAGCAGCCCGCCACGGAGCCGAACACCGTGCTCGCGATCATCCACGGTACGTTCGGGCAGATCTTCCTGATGACGATGGTCATCCTCGCGGTGCTCGTCACGCCGGCGTTCCGGCGTGCCGTCTCGTCGAACGACAAGGCGCTGCGGATGGCGCTGCCGCTCGTGATCGTCCTGGTGGCCCAGCTGGCGATGGGGGCCATGGCGCGGCACCTGTCGACCGAGGAGCGGCCGCTGCACCTCATGGCGATGTGCCACATGACGTTCGCCGTGGTGGTTGCCCTGAAGACGTGCCTGGTCGGGCTCCGCGCACGCGAAGACTCCTTCCGCTGGATCGTTCGCACGCTCGGGACGGGCCTGCTCGCGATCGTCGGGGTGCAGGTCGTGCTCGGCGTCGCCGCGATGGTCGCGGTCCTGTTCGAGAGCGATCCGCCGACGGCGCTGCAGGCGCTCGTCGCGACGGCGCACCAGGCGAACGGGGCGCTTCTGCTCGGCTCGGCCGGCGCGCTCGCGGTCTGGGCGAGGCGTCCCCGGCCCTCCGGAGCGGTTCCCGCCCCCGCCTGAGCCGATCCGCCGCGGGTTCTCATCCTGCGAGAGCCCTGACTCCCGGGCGGCTCTTGTCACCCCCGTTCCGGTCCCCTAGACTGGACGCCGGTGAGGAAAAACGGGAAGACCGCGTCGGATGCTTCCGTCCACCGAGAGAGATCTCCTCGCCGGGCCGTGTGACGCCAAGGAGCACCATGACTGCCAGTCCGAGTACCGATCCCCCGGCGGTGACGCCGGAGACCCTTCGTTTCATCCAGGACGTCCGCAAGCGCGTCGGCGAGGTCGTCGTCGGGCAGGACGTCGTCGTCGAGCGGCTGCTGATCGCGCTCTTCACCGGCGGGCACGTCCTGCTGCAGGGCGTGCCGGGCATCGCGAAGACGCTCCTGGCCTCGACGCTGTCGCGCGCCATCGATCTGGATTTCGCGCGCGTCCAGTTCACGATCGACCTGCTGCCTTCCGACATCCTCGGATCCGAGGTGCTCGACCAGGCGGCCGGCAAGTTCCGCGTCGACAAGGGGCCGATCTTCACGAACCTCCTGCTCGCGGACGAGATCAACCGAGCGGCTCCGAAGGTCCAGGGCGCGCTGCTCGAGGCGATGCAGGAACGCAAGGTGACGATCGGCAAGGAGACGTTCAAGCTACCGACGCCGTTCCTCGTGATCGCGACGCAGAACCCCGTCGAGCAGGCGGGAACGTTCGACCTTCCCGAGGCGCAGCTCGACCGCTTCATGATCTGCCACCGGCTCGACTATCCGACTCCCGACGAGGAGAAGGAAGTCTTGCGCCGCAACATCAAGCTCGGCGTTCGCCGCGAGGATCGAGGCGCCATCGCGCGAACCGAGTTCGACATGATCGACGAGAAGCCGGTCGGCTCGACCGAGCAGCTCAGCTCCGCGATGGGGGCGGTGCACGACGTGCACGTGAGCGAGACGTTCATGGACCATGTGATCGATCTCGTCAATCGCACGCGAACGCATCCGAGCCTCGAGCTCGGCGGCAGTCCGCGCGCGGGGATCTCGTTGCTCAAGTCCTCGCGGGCGCGGGCGCTCATCCACGGTCGCAGCTACGTCGTTCCCGATGATCTCTTCGCGCTCGCGGAGGACGTCATCCTGCACCGCATCCGGCTCAACTACGAGGCGCTCGCCGACGGTCAGACCGGCCCGGGCGTGCTCCAGGAAATGCTGAGGGCCATCGGTGCCACGGACTGAGGGATACCTCGAGAGCGTCGACACGCTCGACTCGCGGCAGTTCGTGATCGCGATCAAGCGTCTCGCTGACAGCCTGAGCTACGGCACCGACCGGTCGCCGTTTCGAGGGGCGGGGACCGAGTACGTCCAGTCGCGCCCTTACGTGGCGGGCGATCCCATCAAGTCGATCGATTGGCGCGTCACGGCGCGGGCCGGCAAGCTCTTCGTGAAGGAGTACGAGGCGCCGAAGCGACTGCCCGCGTACTTCCTGATCGACACCTCGGCGTCGATGACGATCACGTCGCACACGAAGAGCAAGTACGGGCTCGCGATCCACATCGCGGGCGGGCTCGCGTTCGCGTGCCTCGAGCGGGTGAGCCCCGTCGGCGTGATCGGCGTGGGAGATCGAAGCATCCGCATCGAGCCGAGCCTGTCGAAGCAGCAGATCATGCAGTGGCTGCTCCGGCTCCGGCGTTTCCGCTACGACGAGGGAACGACGCTCGGGCGTCGCATCGCCGAGCTCGGAACCAGTCTGAAGAGTCGCGCGCTCGTGATCGTGCTGAGCGATCTCCACGATCCGGCGGCGATCCCGTCGCTCAAGCAGCTCGCGCAGGGGCACGACGTCGCCGTCGTGCAGCTTCGCGATCCTGCGGAGGTGCATCTCAAGGGAAGCGGCTTCATTCGAGCGCGCGAAGCGGAGACCGGCGAGGGCTTCGTCACGCACGGACGCCGGCGGTGGCTCGACCCCGAGAAGGTCGCCGACGAGATGAAGCGAGCGGGGATCGATCACCTGCTGCTCGATACCGATCAGCCGGTCGCCGCGCGCGTCCGTCATTTCTTCGAGTCCCGGGGCGTTCTTGGGAAGGGGACACGGTAGTGCATTCGATTCGCGATCACGGGATCCGGGCGCTCGCGCTCGTTTGGCTCTTCGCCGGAGCTGCGTTCGCGCAGCTCGACGAGCGAAAGACGACGGTCGGGGTTCCGGCTCGCATCGAGCAGCTCAAGCTTCCCGGACCGGAGCTCGAGGCCGCGCCGCGCGAGACGGACGAGATCCCCGTGGTGCTGCGCGTCATCGACGTGTTCCCGCACGGCACCGAGTTCCGATACGACTTCGAGTACTACGCGCTCGAGCCGGGGACGTACGATCTCGGCGACTACCTCAAGCGCGTCGACGGACAGCCGAAGGATATCCCGGCGATTCCGGTCGAGGTGGCGGCGATGCTTCCGCCCGGCCAGGTTCTGCCGACCGAGCTCGACGCGAAGCGCTCGCGGTTCCTCGGCGGCTACCGCATCCTGCTCGTGTTCGCGGGATTCCTCTGGGGCCTCGGGCTCCTGGCGATCCTGTTCGTCGGCCGCAACAAGAAGAAGGCGTCCGCCGGGGAGGAGACGCGTCCGAAGACGCTCGCCGATCGGCTGCGACCGATGGTCGAGCGCGCGATGAAGGGTGAGCTTCCCACCGAGGAGACCGCCCAGCTCGAACGGACGCTCGTGGCGTACTGGCGCCGGCGACTCGGGCTCGAGGGGCACGATGCGGCCGACGCCATCCGTGAGCTCCGCGCGCATGGCGAGGCGGGGAGCCTCCTCGAACAGCTCGAGATCTGGCTGCACCGCCCCGGCTCATCGGGCGATGTCGACGTGGCGAAGCTTCTCGAACCGTACCGCGATCTGCCCGCCGACGCCGTCGAGATCCGTTCGTCCGAACCGCAGATGACGGGGAGCGACTGACATGGGCGGATTCGTCGAGCCGATGCTGCTGTTCCTGCTCGTCATCCCGGCGGCTCTTCTCTACTGGGTCTGGCGTCGGGAGTCCGGTCGGCTCGCGCTTCCGTTCGACCACGGCTCGCAGCGGCGGGGTGGCGGACTTCGGTTCCTGCTCTCGATCGCCGAGTCGCTACCGGCGCTCGTTCTGGCGATGGTCATCATCATCCTGGCCGGTCCACAGCAGCTGAGCGCGCCGCGCACGAAGCGCGTCCTGACGAACATCGAGTTCTGCGTCGATATCTCGGGCTCGATGACCGCGAGGTTCGGCGACGGCACGCGCTACGACGCATCGATGGCCGCGATCGACGAGTTTCTCGACTTCCGCGAAGGCGACGCATTCGGCCTGACGTTCTTCGGCAACTCGGTGCTGCACTGGGTTCCGCTGACGTCCGACACCAGCGCGATCCGATGCTCGCCGCCGTTCATGCGGCCGGGGCGTGTTCCGCCGTGGTTCGGCGGCACCGAGATCGGCAAGGCGCTGCTCGCCTGCCGCAAAGTGCTCACTTCGCGCGAGGAGGGCGATCGCATGATCATCCTCGTGTCGGACGGATACAGCTCGGATCTCGGCGGCGGTCGCGACATGGAGATCGCGCAGCGCCTGCGCTCGGAAGACATCATCGTCTACGCCGTCCATATCGCGGATTCGAGGCTGCCCGACGAGATCGTGAACATCACGAGCATCACGGGCGGCGAGGTGTTCAACCCGGGTGATCCCGTGGCCCTCGCGGGCGTGTTCGCGCGCATCGACGAGATGCAGGAAACGCGCCTCGAGAAGGCGCGCGCCGAATCGATGGACGACTACGCGCCGTACTGCGCGGTCGGGCTCGGACTGCTCGGCCTCGCGGTGCTGTGTCTGCTCGGACTGAGGTACACGCCGTGGTAGCCGAGATCGTTACCGCCATCGCCGTGTTCGTCGCGATCCTCGCGGAGATGCTGCACACGCTCCGTGTTCGGAGGCTCGCGCTGCTGGCGTTCGGTCCGAAGCGGCGGCCGGCGTACTGGGCGTCGCTCGCGCCGCTTCTGCGTGTGGTCTCGATCGGCGCGCTCGCGTGGGGGTTCACGACGCTCTTCCTGATCGCGCCCAAGGTCCACAAGGCCGAATCGCTCCAGGAGCGCGACAAGAAGCACGTGGTGCTCGTCCTCGACGTCTCGCCCAGTATGCGGCTCGACGACGCCGGTCCCGAGGGAGATCAGAGCCGCATGAAGCGGGCGTCGGACGTGCTCGAATCGTTCTTCATGCGCGTGGCGATCGAGCAGTACCGGATCTCGGTGGTGGCCGTGTACACGGGCGCCAAGCCGGTCGTGATCGACACCAGCGACGTGGAGGTCGTGCGCAACGTGCTGAACGATCTGCCGATGCACTACGCCTTCCGGGCCGGCGAAACGGATATTTTTTCGGGCCTGAGGGAGGCGGCGCGGATCGCCAAGCCCTGGAAGCCCCGCAGCACCACGGTCATCCTCGTCAGCGACGGCGACACCGTGCCCGCCAAGGGGATGCCGAAGATGCCGGCCTCGGTGCGAGACGTCCTGGTGATCGGAATCGGCGACCCTCAGACCGGTAAGTTCATCAACGGCAGGCAGTCGCGTCAGGACATCTCGACGCTGCGCCAGATCGCGATCCGGCTGAAAGGCGAATTCCACAACGGAAACGAGAAGCATCTCAGCACCGCGCTGCTCAAGAAGCTGACGCAAACCTCTGCCAGGAGCAAGCTTGAGCAGCTCACGAAGCGGGAGTACGCGCTGCTGGCCATCGCGCTCGGCGGTACGATCCTGGCGGTTTTGCCGGTGCTGTTGCAGTTGTTCGGATCCGGTTGGAAGCCTGGAGTGCCGACAACCGTCCAAGGGGAGTCGTCTCGCGGGAGCGGGACCTCACGAGAAAGGGTTCCGGGTCGCGCTTCGCGGCCGGTATAATTTCTCGAAGCGGAACGGGTTCCGAGGTGAGTGACCGGCGCCGGTCGCCATCGAGGCCCGAACGACCTCCGACATGGGGGGGAGACTCGACATGCGCAAGACGCTGTTGCTCCTGTGGCTGATGATACCGGTCCTCTTCGGGGCCTATCACTACGGCCCGGGACAAGACCGGATGCAGCTCGACGACGCTGCCGACTACCTGGCGCGCGCTTACCAGCACGCTACGGCCGAGCGCTGGCTCGACGCCGTCTCGGATTACGACGAAGCCCTCGAGCTTCTTCCGTCCGAGGAGATTCACTCCATCCGTCGCGCGCGGCTCGAGCGAGCCAAATCGCAGATGATGGTGAAGAAGCTGCCCGAAGCGCATCGAGATCTCGAGCAGCTCGCGACCGAGATGCGGGACGATGCGAACGCGGATCGCGCGCTCCTCGACGAGGTGCGGGCGGCGCACGCGAACTCGCAGTACTACATGACGTGGCTCATGCGGCTCGAGGGTGAGCCGAAGGAGCGATGGGAGCCGGAGATCGAGGCCGCTCGCCAGACGTATCGCCTTCTCGCCGAGAGCGCGGAGACGACGGGCAAGGCCGAGCTCACGTCGCGTTACAAGAAGGACCTGGAGTCGGTCATTCGCCTGGCCCGCATGGAGCTCACTGAGCTTCAGGGGCTTCCGCTTCCGAGCCAGTGACAGGGCTGCGGCAGCGGTAAGGGTCGCGGTCGCGGCTCGAAAAACAAGGCGAAGGGAATGCAGGCGAAGGATGCTCGTGGTGCCAGCGCGGGTCCGCCCCCGGATGGCGCCGGCTCCTGATCCCGGTCCGTCGGCTCGTCCGCCGGGTCCATGAGGAGTACCCGGCGCGATCGAGCGTCGATCGATTCGTACAAGAACGACCGAGGCCGGGGTGAAAGCCCCGGCCTTTTTTGTCGCTCCCGCGTACGCCGTCCGGCTCGCGCGTCGAGCGGAGATCCACCTCGAGAGAGAAGACACACGCACACCAGCCATCTGGAGTCGGGGTTTGTCATGAAGGCTTCATCGATCCTGCTCGGCGCGGCGGCGTTCGCCACTGCGCTCACCCTGAGTGTTTCCTCGGTCGCGCAGACCCAGGCGACGCCGATTCGCATCATCAGTCAGCCGCCATCGCCGGGGCAGCCGCAGACCCAGGCGATCACGGTCCGGGGGGTGCAGATCGCGGTACCGCCTGAGGAAGCCGCGAAAGCGGCGGCCGAGGCCGCCGCTGCGGGAGGCGCGCCGCCGGCGACACCGGCGACTCCCGAAGCTGCGGAAGCGGCCGCGAAGGCGGAGGCCGACAAGAAGAAGCAGGCGCGGCTCGGCAAGATCAAGAAGCTGACCTTCGACCGTCGTCCGTCGACAATCCTGAAGATGTGGTCGAACCCGAATGCGGCCGAGGAAGCCGAGGCGGCCGAGGACGCGTCGAAAGCGGGAGCCGCGGCGGCGCCGTCGCCGGTTCCGAGCACGACGGGCACGTTCGTGATGGAAGGCGCCGTGATCGATCTGAGCGATCGACTCGCGCTGGCCGAGCTGATGCAGGGAGGCGACATCCCGCCGGTGCTTCCGGGGGGCGCCCCGGGTGCCGATGGAGCCGCGGCGGCCGCCGGTGCCGCGGCGGCTCCGGCCGAGCCCGATCCGATCGACGACCTCCTGAAGGAGTTGCCGAAGTGCGTGACGCTCGGCGACTGGCCGCGCGTGAAGGACATCCTCCTCGAGATGAACGAGATGGACGAGGAGATCGGCAAGGCCGGTTACGAGAAGATCCTCTCGGGCCTCAAGACGACGCCGCGGGACAAGCCGAAGCCGGGTCAGCGGCCGGCACGTCCGGTGAACCCGCGTTTCGCCGAGAAGAACTCGTTCTCGTTCGACGACGTGATGGGGCTGATCCACTCGGCTCCGTGCGAGCTCGAGAAGGGCGCGCTCGACAACCTCGGCGCGATCGTCAAGCAGGCGATCGACGGCGGGAGTGTGGTCGAGGGGCTCGTGACGCGCTTCACGGCCGAGGTGCAACAGCCCGTCGATGTCTCGGTGCTCAAGCGACGTGAGGCCGCGAAGATCCTGTTCGCCGCCGGAGAGCCCGTCGAAGCGGGGGCCTTCCTTCCGAAGCTCGACACCGCCGTCGGCGCGTCGGACCACGAGGCGATGAACCTCCTCGCGCGGTTCCAGCTCGCCCTGCATGCCAAGGATCCAAAGCCCGCGCATCTCGAGGAAGCGTGGGCCGTCCTGCAGGCGCTCTTTGCATCCGACGAGATCGAGGCGAAGGAGAAGGAAGAGGCGCTGAAGCGTGCCGTCGAGCTGGTGCCGAAGATTCGTGAGGAGCTCGGACAGTCCTGGCTCGAGGAGAGCTTCACGTCGCGTCCGGAGCGCGGCATGGAGATCGTCGGCGCGATCGGCACCGCGACGTCGACGGCGCTCCAGACGCATGCGCTGGATCCGAGCTTCCGACTGAAGGGCCTCGAGCTCCAGAAGACCGCCGTCGAGGCGCTTCTCGAGTCGGCCCCGGAGCTTGCGACGGACTGGAACGAAGCGCTCTATCTGCTCGCGAACAACTGGCTGCGCGAAGCGATGACGTCGTACCAGTACGACCAGTCGACGGCGTACGGCCCGAACCTCCAGCGCGACGCGTTCGGCAACTTCTTCTACACGAACTTTCGCAACCAGTCGCGCAACAACCAGATTCGCGCCGTGGCCTCGGGACCGCTCCTGGAGCAGCGTCCGGGGGATGCCTGGCTCGCGCTGATCCCCGAGGGAGCCCGCCCCCGATTCGCGATGCTCTTCGCGCAGCTCTTCCTGAAGGTCAACGAGGAGGAGCAGGCGTTCCCGTTCATCGAGATGCTCGCCAAGACGCATCCGGAGAAGGCCGAGGATCTCGTGTCGGAGTTCCTGCGAGTCTGGACGAACAACCACGATCCGAACAGCAACCGTGGCCGCACGAACTACTACATGTTCATGTACGGGTTCGATCGCAAGGCCGAGAGCATCCCGCTGACGCGCTCGAAGCAGGAGCGCAACCTCAAGGAACTCGCGGCGTGGGTGGAGCGGATCCAGGCTCTCCCGATCGAGGGGCCGGACATGGCGCTCCTCGCGCGGGCCTTCACCACCTGCCACAGCCAGGCGGAGGTGTATCGGCTCGACGCGATCCAGGAGGTCTTCGGCTCGGTCGATCGGCTCGAGCCCGAAGCCATCGCGGAGCTCGTTCAGCGCATGCGAACGAACCTCGTGAGTGTCTGGCGCAAGCCCGCCACGCAGAAGGATGCCAAGACCAAGCGCAAGCAGAAGGACATCGAGGCCGAGGTGCTGCGGGGCTACGCCGTCGCGCGCGGCGTGCTCGAGAGCGCTCGCGCCGAATACCCCGAGGACTGGTCGCTCCAGCTCGCCAAGGCGTCGATCGACCACGACGAGATCACGTATCGCCACGACCTCGCCAAATCCTCCGAGTACTCGAAGAAACGCCAGATGGCATTCGCCGAGTTCGAGAAGGCGGCGGACCTGTACGCGGCGACGGTCGGGGACCTGTCCGAGGACGAGCACTCCACGCGCGTCTACGAACTGTGGTACTACGCGAGCCTCGGCGCGTGCGATCTGCAGATGATCAACCCCGAGAAGGCGACCGATCACCGACAGGCCGAGCGCATCCGGCAGAAGATCGAGGATCTCCCGAGTGAGGCGTCCGAGCGGCACATGGACATGTTCGCCAACCTGCTCTTCACGCGGATGAGCTCGGTGAACCCGGCCGTGAAGTCGCGCTACCTCGACGGCGGCTTCGAGATCGTCGGTGACAACAAGCGGGCTCGCGAGGCGCGCAAGGTGTACGACTACTACGCGGACCTCGTCAGCGAGATCAAGCTCGAGGCCGAGATCGATGGGACGGACGTCGTCGGGCAGGAGCCGTTCGGCGTGTTCGTGAACATCCGTCACACGAAAGAGATCGAGCGCGAGTCGGGCGGCTTCGGCCGTTATCTGCAGAACCAGAACAACGCCCAGTTCTCGTACAACTACGGCCGACCGACGGAGGACTACCGCGACAAGTTCCAGGAGCAGGCGACCGAGCTCCTCGCCGAGCATTTCGAGGTGATGTCGGTGACGTTCGAGAGCGACAAGGTGCACTCGCGCGCGACGGAGGAGTACGGGTGGCGCGTGACTCCCTACGCGTACATGCTGCTGAAGGCGCGTGGCCCCGAAGTCGATACGGTCCCGTCCGTGCAGCTCGATCTGGACTTCCTCGACACGTCCGGCTACGTCGTCCTGCCGATCGAGACGCCGCCGCTCCCGATCGACGCGAGCTCCGGCGCCGACCCGCGGCCGATTACCGACGGCGAGATCACGCAGATCCTCGACGAGCGCCAGGCCGACGAGGGCAAGCTGGTCCTCGAGGTGAAGGCGGTAGGCACCGGTCTCATTCCCGATCTCGAAGACACGGTCGATCTCGATGCGGAAGGTTTCGTGATCGACAAGACGGACGACATGGGACTCTCGGTCTCGCGCTTCGATGAAGAGGCCGAGAAGACGAGCGTCGTCTCCGAGCGGACGTGGATGGTCACGATGCGCGCCGAGGACGACCTCGAGGCGCTTCCGACGAAGTTCGCGTTCGGCGAGCCGAAGATCGCGGAAGCGGCCACGGTGCACCAGCGCTACGTCGACGCGGACCTGATCGAGGTCGAGCGCGAGATCTCGCTCGAGGAGCGCTACGGCGAGACGCAGTCGAAGTGGGCCGGGATGGTGATCGCGGCCATCTTCCTCGGGACGGTCGGTGCGGTGGTGTTCATCGTGCTGCAGCGCATGCCGAATGCCGTGACCGAAGAGAAGCTGGCCCTGCCGTCGAAGATCACGCCGTTCACGGTGCTCGGGTTCCTGCGGGAGATCGAGCAGACCAATGGATTCGACACCGCCGGCAAGCAGGAGCTCAGCGCCTCGATCGGGCGTCTCGAAGAGGCGTACTTCAAGGACGAGCAGAGTTCGTCGGACGACCTGCGGCAGATCGCCGAGGACTGGCGTCGAAGGTCGCTCCAGGCGCAGGGCGCGACGGCGTAACCGTCAGGCGATCTCGGCTTCCGCGAACCGTTCGAGCATCTCGGCTTCGGATGGCGGCTCGAGGACGTTGTGCTCGGCGAACGCGGCCGCACCGGGGTAGTCATTGAGGACCCGCACGTTCCCGACTTTCCGGTCGAATGTCATGTGGGTGTGCCCGCACACGACCGTCGGTACAGTGCGGCGATTCTCATCGATCGTGCTGCCGCTAGCTCGAGCCGTAGCCGGAAACAGGCCATGCCTTGCCGTCGGTATCGAGGACGGCGAGCGAATGACACTCGAGCCGGGCGAGCTCGGCTTCCTCGATCACCAGCGTTCGCGAAGCGCCGGCGTCGATCGAGATCCTGGCGAGCACCTTGCGCGCGGATTCTTCGTCCACTCTTCCGACGTCCGACGGATCCGCGAAAGCGAGCGGGAAGCACCGTCCGCCGCTCGGGCTGCGGCCTTCGACGGCGGCGATCTTGATGGGATGGCGGCCGCGGTTCTGGAGGGACAGCATCACGAGCTCGTCCGAGGAAGCGGCGTTCGCGTCGAGCGGTCCGGCTCCCGACTGCATGCCGATCGCCCGGAAGAAGACGTCGCCGAGCTTGTCGAATGCATCCTCGACGAGGATCAGGAAGAAGGTCACGATGACGGCGATAGCGATCAGGATGATGGTCAGCGGGTCCATGGATGCGATCCTAAGAGAAGTGCGTCTGCCCTGAAGCCTACTGCGGGTCTCGGAGCTGCCTCGTCAGGTACTGAAGGAGATCGTGCTGGACCCGCTGCCGGGCGTGCTCGCGAGCGCCGCGAGCCGAGCAAAGGCCGGTGATCTTCACGCGGCACTCACCGTCGATGTTCCCACGCATGCTCCCGTCCGGAGAGTCCAGGGAAAGAGTGTAGCGAAGCGTGAAGGATTTGTAGAAGGGCGTCCAGTAGAGCCCGCTGTAGTCGGTCTCGAGAACTCCCGTGACCTTTCGTCGGCCGTCGTCATGCTGATGCCGAACGAAGAATCCGTTCTTGTAGCGGAGCTCGAGGAAGTATCCGCCGGGGTTGTTGGGATCGAATGCGGTGTTGAGCTTCGCATTCTGCTGCGTCTGCGTGCCCGAGCTGAAGAGCGTCCAGTCGATCACACCGATCTCACGGACGAGAAGCAAAGCCACGAAGCTGAGCGGTACGAGGAGAACGAGCGTGCGCTTGGTCTGGGATTTCATGCGGGGGGACCCTCCTTGCCCTTGGAATGCGTCATCGGACCTATATCCGCACGAGGAAGGGGATTATTCATCGTGCGTCCAGGATGAGATCCACTCCGCTCACGGCTTTCGTTCGGGCGGGTCGTCGGCGAGGCAGGCGCGCATGTCCTCGTAAGCGGCGGTGATCAGGCGTTCGAGGGCGGCCGTATCGATCTCGATTCCGGGCCTGAGCTTCACGTGGCGCATGCGTTTACCGGTCCCCTGGAGGATCTGCTTCGGGTCCGGCAGGAGAGCGCCGCGGTAGAAACCGACGTTGACGTGCGCCCGGAAGGCATCGACGTAGGCGAAGGCCGCATCCTCGACGCACGCGGTCGGGTGGTCGTCGTGCAGAAGCTCGCGGACGTCGTCCCCCTGCGTGCGGATGTGATCGAACCAGTCACGGGCGATCGACCCGAGATCGCCTTCCTGGACCTCCATCCACCGATCGACTTCGGGGTCGCGACGCGCGGCTTCCGGAAACCGAAAGAGCTCGCTCGTGCTCATGCGAGCGATTCTGCCATCGGGGCTCGGGAAACGCCAGCGCTTGGCCGCTTCAGGGGGCGGAGCGAAGACGGTCGGCTCGCTCGGGAGTCCCCGCACGAGCCGACCGTGTCTCTTCGAAGCGTGGATCTCGGTGTCCGCGCGCTAGAGGTCGCCGATGGCCTTCTGCTTGTTGTTGTCGATCTTCGTCTGCGCGGCGGCTTGCATCGACTTGGACTTGCCGTTCAGGACCTCGTTGATCTTGCGGTGCATGTCGAGGAGAGCGTGGTACGCGGTCTGATCGTCATCGTTGTCGTGCTTCAGCTTCTCCTGCTGGGCCTTCGACTGGGCAAGGTCCTTTTCCACCTCGGCCTTGGAGGCGTACTGCTTCGCCTCGGTCTTCGTGTTGAGCTGATTGTCGACCTTCGTCATCTTGGCTTCGGCCTTGCTGTCGGGATTCTTCTCGAGCTGCTTCTTCGCCTTCATCAGGGACTGGGTGCCGTCCGCGACCTCGGCGATGGCCTTGTCTCGCTTCTTCATCTTGGAGGTCTTGGCCTTGAGCTCGTTGGCCTGGTTCTGCTTGACGGAGTGGAACAGCCCCGAAACCGCCTTCTGTCCCGAACCGAAAGACATGGCGCCTCCCGTGGTCGAGACCATACCCGCGACGAGCTGCGACATCATCGCCGCCTTGGCGGCCTTCTCCTTCTCGTCGGACGCGTTCAGGATGGCCTTGGCCGCATCCTCCATCTTCGTGGCGCGTTCCTTCATGTCGGCCTTCTGGGCGGTCGTGAGCGTCTTCATGATCTCGTTGATCGGATCGCCTGGAAACGTGAGCAGCGAGTGCCCCGACGTGTTGAGCGCGTTGAACGCTTGAGCCTTCGAAAGGCCGAGCTTGGTCGCCGCATTCGCGACGCTCGACTGGAGCTTGTTCGGGATCGGCATCGAGCGGATCTCGTTGATGCGGTTCTCGATCGCCTCGAGCTCGTTCATGACCTGGTCGCTGCGCAGCTGGAGCGATCGGATCGCGAGCTTGTGGAGCTTGGCTTGCTGCTGGAAGAGGATCTTGGTCAGGCTGCCCGGTGTCGGCGCGCTCTGCTCGGCGGCGGCCAGCTGATTCTGCAGGGTCCGAAGCTGGCCGAGCAGCGTGCTCAGGCGGTTCATGAGCGCGTCCAGCTCGCTTGCCGTTACCTTATTCTGGACGGGCGCGGGAGCCGCGCTGAGGGTCGGGGCGGCGATCCAGAGCGTCGCACCGATCGCCATCGACATGAGTACTTTCGACATGGGGTCCTCCTTCTTGGTTCGTGCGGCGGCGTGAGCCGTCCTGCCCGTGAGTCCCGGCCTGATTGTCCCGGCGAAGGGCTACACACCAAATCCTGCGCTGGGTGCGCAGAAAATCGCGTTTTGATTTTTGCGAGGGACCGCAGCGCGTCACCGCTGGCCGGATCGGGTGGGGGCAGGCGGGGCGGGGCAGCGGAGCGAAACGGCCGGCCCGCGCGAAAGTAGGCTCGCGCGAGCCGGCCGGTGTATGTCACGTGAATCGAGTCCAGCCTGAAGACGAGGGCCCTAGCGCGAGCTGAGGACGTTCTGCGCGTTCGACTGCAGGTCCTTCGCCATGCTGTGGAGGAACGCGTTGACCTCGCGGTGCTGCTTGACGAGTGCCTGGTGGGTCATCATGTCCAGATCGGACTGCTTCGAGAGACCCTGCTGGAGCGCCTTCATCTGGGCGATGTCCTTCTGGACCTCGGCCGTGTTCTTGTACTGCTTCTTCGTCATCTTGGCCGTCATCGTCTTCTTGTTGACGATCGGAATGAGGGCTGATGCCGGGTTCGCGGGGTTCTTCTTGAGCATCTTCTGCGCGATCATCAGCGCCTGCAGTCCCGCGTTGATCTGCATGCCGAGTTGATCCATCTTGGTCATCTTGTCGGCCATCGCCGTCAGCTCATCCGACTGGGCCGTGGCGAGGGCGCTGGTGACGGCTGCGACGGAAGAGGCGGCCGAAGGCGTGGAGGAGCTCACCCCCGCGATCATGGAGACCGCCATCGAGAGGGAGCGCATCGCCGTCTGCATCTTTTCGGCCTTCTTCTTCTGGTCCGATTCCTTCAGCATCGCCTCGGCCGCGACCTCGAGCTCTTTTGCCTTCTCGATCAGCGCCTGCTCCTTCTGCTTCGCCTTCACCTCGGTCATGACCTTGGTGACCTCGGTGCTCTGCGAGTTCAGCAGCGACGTCGACGACTTCGTCAGCGCGCCGAGGCTTTCCTGCTTGCTCTTGGCGAGCACTTTCTCGACGTTCTCGATGACGGGCAGGATGCTGACCGGCACGGCCTGCGTGCGGATCTCGTTGATCCGGTTCTCGACGTCCTCGAGCTCGAGCATGATCTGGTCGATCCGCAGCTGGATCCTCTTGATCGCGAGCTGATGGGTGGCCGAGGCCTGCTGGTAGGCGGCCTTCTGCAGGGATTCGGCCGCGGGGGCCTTCTTCTCGAGCGCCAGGAGCTGGTTCTGCAGGCCTCGCAGCTCGGTGAGCAGCTTCGAGAGACGGTTCATGAGCGACTGCAGCTCGGCTTCTGACGCTTTCTGCACGGGGGCGGGCGCGGCAGCAGCCATCGGGGCGGCGATCAAGAGCGCCGCGCCGATCGCCAGCGCGAGAATGGCTTTCGACATGGATTCCTCCTTCGTTTCTACCTATGAGAATTCATCGATCCAGCGGTGCACCGCAGCATTGGCGGCACCGGTGACCGTCCGGTTACTCCCCAGACGTGACCTTACACGCCAAATGCGTCCAGATCAGGTCAAAAAATTACGTCCGGGATCGTACGGGGGGCGGTGGGGCCTCGGATAGAGGCTGCCGCGAAGCACAGATGCCGGGTCGCCGATCGTGCCCAAACCGTGCTAGGGTGCCGTGATGGAGGATTTGCGGACCCGGCGACTGTTCCTGCGGAGATTCGTCCCGGACGATGCTCCGTTCATTCTGGAGCTCCTGAACGAGCCCTCGTTTCATCGCCATATCGGGGACAAGGGCGTGCGGACGCTGGACGACGCGCGTGATTATCTTCGAGGGGGGCCGATGGAGATGTACGCCCGCCACGGGCTGGGGCTCTTGCTCGTCGGCCGAGTCGACGGCTCGCCCGCGGCGTCGGCCGACCCGGCCGGTGGATGTCGTAGAGTGCGGCCCCTCGAGCCGGTGGGCATGTGCGGACTCCTCCAGCGACCGGACTTCGACGCGCCGGATCTCGGGTTCGCGTTCCTGGAGCGTCATCAGCGGCGCGGGTTCGGCCTTGAGTCCTCGGTGGCCGTGCTCGACGACGCCCGTCGCCGCATGAACCTCGGGCGCGTGCTGGCCGTGACCTCTCGGGACAACACCGGTTCGATCGCTCTCCTCGAGCGACTGGGCTTTCGGTTCGAGAGGGACGTACGGTTCGGGGAGGAAGCGGCGGCCGACGAGTGTCGATTGTTCGCGCTCGATCTCGCCCGCAAGGCAACCGTGGAGTCACCGGAGAGTCCCGAATGACCGACGAAGGATACTCGCTCGTCGACCTCGATCTGGCCGCGCGACTGGAACGAACGGAAGCGCAGGGCAGCGCCAACTACGTTGCGGCGCGCGGGCGTCAGCATCCCTCGAGCGGCGCGACGTGGATCGAGGTGGCCGGCGCCTACGCGATGTTCGACGGCGCCGACTCGCCTCTGACGCAGACCTTCGGGCTCGGGATGTTCGGCCCGATCTCCCCGGAAGACCTCGACCGGATTGAAGCGTTCTACGAAGAGCGCGACGCCCCCGTGTTCCACGAGGTGTCTCCGCTCGCCGACCCGTCGGTACTCGCGCTCCTGAACGCGCGACGGTACCACCCGATCGAGTTCACGAATCTGCTGCATCGGCCCATCGCCGCTCGCGCTGCCGACGCGCCGCGAAACCCGGCGGTTCGGGTGCGGCTCGTGCGCGACGACGAGGAGGACGTCCTGCTGTGGGCTCGGATCGCCGCGGAGGGCTGGAGCGACCACGGGGATGTTCGCGAGCTCCTGGCCGATGTCGCGCGCGTGAATGCGGAGCGTGACGACACCTTCGCCTTTCTTGCCGAGCTCGATGGGAACCCGATCGCCGCGGCTTCGTATTTTGTGCACAATGGCGTCGCCATGCTGGCCGGGGCGAGCACCGTGCCGGATGCACGCCGTCAGGGAGCCCAGCTCGCGCTGCTGGACGCGAGGCTCGCACTCGCGGCCGAGCAGGGCTGCGATCTGGCGATGATGGGCGCGCAGCCGGGAAGCGCGTCGCAGCGAAATGCGGAGCGCCACGCGTTCCGGATCGCGTACACTCGCATCAAGTGGCAAAGCGCGATCGACTAGCGGGGCGCGTCAGGACCCTGCCGGGGACGCGCCGCCAGAAGGAATCGAATCCGTCGACGAGGCGGAAGGAGGCTACGAAACGATGATCGAGTGGATCGCTCATCTCTTGCTGACTGCGGTGCTGCTCCTGGTCGTGGCGAAGGCCGTGGACGGGGTCGAGGTCGACGGGTTCGGGGCGGCGCTCTTCGGAGCCTTCCTGCTCGGGCTCGCGAATGCCTTCGTGCGGCCGCTGTTGCTCCTGCTGGCGCTTCCGATCACGGTCGTCACGCTCGGCCTCTTCGTGCTCGTCGTCAACGCGCTCGTGCTCGGCCTCGTCGCCGGCCTGGTCCGGGGGATTCGTGTGAAGGGGCTCGGGCCCGCTTTCTTCGGCGCGCTGCTCCTGTCGGTCCTGAACCTCATCATCTCGATCGTCCTTGGCCCGGGAGAAGCGTCATGATCCGCCTGGTCGTTCGGTTCCTTCTCTTGTCGGTCGCGTGCGGCATCGCGATCGGAATTACCGCCTGCGGTCCCGGTGACGACTTCGACCTCCCGGATCGGACGCCGGCGGGCTCGGCCCGGGGCGGCGATGCCACCGCAGGAGACGCGCCGTCGGACGAGGCTCCGCCGGCCGCGTCGGCAACGGAGGGCTCTCGACCGAACGAGGAGCGCGGTCGCGGCGAGATCCTCACCTACGATGCCGGTTACTTCACGCTCGAAGAAACGTACGACGACACCCATGGCGGCCTGCGGCTGCGCGTCGCGTTCGACGAGGGCGAGACGATGTTCATCGGATCGATCGAGAACACGAACCCGAAGGCCGTGCGACAGGTCTCGGCGAGCCTCACGCTCTCGGACGGCACGCGCCTGGGGCCGACTCCGTCGAAGGCGCTTCGCCCGGGGCAGACGCGCAAGTTCCGGCTCGAGGGGCCGCGATCGGACTTCGACGCGTGGGCGGTCTATCTCGAGTACGCGGCGGACTCACCGAAGACGAGCAACCCGGCGAAGTAGCCAGCGAAAGGTAAGGGATGACCGACACGTCGAGCCCTGCGCCATCCCCGGTCGACGCGTTCGTCGCGGCGGTGTACGCGCGTGACGTCGACCGCGTCCGGTCGTTGCTCGAGTCCGAGCCGGATGTCGCGCCGCGGATCAACGATCCGCTCTTCCACTTCGACTCGCCCGCGGTCTTCGAGGCGCGCGGGAACCTCCCTTTGCTGGACGTGTTGCTCGAACATGGCGCGGATCTCAACCGCAAGACGTCGTGGAAGCTCGGCGGCTTCGGCATCCTCGAGACGATCGACCCGGATCTGGCGGGGCCGCTGATCGACCGGGGCGCCGAGGTCGACATCCACGCCGCGTCGAACCTCGGTCGACTCGAGCGCGTGCGCGAGCTCCTCGACGCCGATCCCGAGCTCGTGCATTCGAAGGGCGGCGACGGGAAGCGTCCGTTGCACTCGGCCCGCACCGTCGACATCGCGCGGCTCTTGCTGGAGCGCGGCGCCGATCTCGAAGCGCGGTGCGACGACCACGGATCGACCGCGGCGCACTACCTGATCGGGAGCGTCCCCGAGGTGGCGGCTTACCTGGTCGACCGCGGTGCGGTCACCGACGTGATGCTCCTCAGCGCGCTCGGCGACGTCGCGCGGTTGCGGCAACTCCTCGACGCCGAGCCCGACGCGGTTCACTCCCGCATCACGCCGGAGCGTTTCCCGGGGCCGGAGCAGGCGGCCGGACACATCTACGAGTGGACGATCGGCCGCGGGTTCTCGCCGCATCGCGCCGCGCACGGGTTCGGACAAGATGACGCGCTCGCTCTCCTTCTCGAGCGGAGCGACGCCCGCGAGCGTCTCCTCGCGGGTTTGTGGATCGGCCGCCGCGATCTCGTCGACGACGCCCTCGAATCGGATCCGGGCCTCGTGGCGACGTTCGAGGAAGGCGACCTGCGTGAGCTTGCCGACGCCGCGCGCGACAACGAGACCGCCGTCGTTTCCGCGATGCTCGAGGTCGGGTTCCCGATCACGTCGCGAGGGCAGCACGGAGCGACGCCGCTGCACTGGTCGGCCTTCCACGGGAACGCCGACATGACCGCTCGGATCCTCGAGCACGACCCGCCGCTCGAGCTCGTCGACGGCGACGGGCACGGCACACCGCTCGGGTGGGCGCTGCACGGCGCGGGTCACGGCTGGAACCTCGCGGGTCACGACTATCCCCGAACCGTCTCACGGCTTCTCGAGGCGGGGTGCAATCACGAGGCGTTCCGAGGATCGGGGGTGGCCGAGGTCGACGCGGTGCTCGAGCGTTTCCGCGAAGAAGACTCGTGAGCGAGGCCGGGCGCGCGGCTACGCGTTCTCGTCGGCGCCTGCGGCTCCATCGCCCTGGTTGCCGCCGTCTTCACCCTCCATCTCGATGAGGGCGTAGAACTCCGTCTTGGCGTTCGGGTCCGGCCGTAGCGATCGCAGCTTCAGGAACATCGCGCCGACGAGTCCGAGGAAGACGAGGGCGAACGTCGCGCCGATGACCTTGAGCCAGGGGAACGGCGCGGGCGGACGCGCGAGCGCGACCACGGTGCCGACCGGACGACAGATCCCCTGGATGAGGATACGGACGTCGACCTCCTCCTCGCCGTCGAGCGCCTCGACGAGGCGGTCGGGCAGCGGAGCGGTGATCGGCCCGGACAGACCGAATGCGGGGATCCTCCCGATCTTTCGCGGGCCGGCCATGGCGACCGGCTCGGTCTCGAGCCCGCCGATGTAGAACAGCAGCGTCACGAGCAGCGGCTCGGTTCGCAGGTCGTCCTCGTTGCGCAGGACGAGCCTGGCGAGCGCACCCGTCTCTTCGGTGGCATCGATGGGGACGATCTCTTCGACGGTGATGTTCTGTCGGCGCGTCGAGATCATTCGGATCTGCGCCGAGCGGAGCTCCTTCCACGAACGGCTGTCGACACAGACGCGCGCCTTCACGAACTCGCGTGCGCCGAAGGCATCGACCGCTTCGCGCGGCAGCCGGAACAGGAACGGCCCGAGGGCTTCTCCCGGGGGAAGACTTTCGAGCGGCTCGACGCGGCTGGTCGCGAGCAGATCGCTGGTCGTGCCGGCGTAGAACTCCACCGAGACGTCGACCGGCCCGGGATCGATGTTCATGTCGTTGGCGATCAGGAAGCGCACGGCCGACGGCTGCCCCGCCGAATCCGGCGCCACGGCAAACTCGGAAACCTCGACGGACGGCCGATGGAGGATCGTAATCGTCTGCTGCCACTCGAGGCCCGGCCATTCGACGCGCTCGGCGTGCACCTCGCAGCGCAGGCCTTCGGTGCGAACGCCCGCCTTCAGGATGTCCCAGGGGATCGCGAACGAGAGCTCGCCGGTCCACTCGCCAGGCGGAATGGCGGGGACGACCTGCGTGGTCGTCGCGCCCTTGCGCGCGCGGCGGCCCGGCTCGGAGAAGCGGACCGAGAGCGCGAGCGGCCCCGGATTGTGCGAGGACACGTTGGCGAGGCGGATGCCGAGGCGCGTCGGCGTGCCGGTGTCGTCGGACCAGATGCGATGGTCGCGCAGCTCGAGGCCCGGCGCGCGCGTGGATACGGTGCGCGAGCTCTTCCATTCGAGATCGGGGAAAGCGGGATGCCGGGCGCGCAGGACGAGCTCGACGGTGTCGCGCTCTCCGCGCAGGACCGTCGCGGCTTCGGGCTGCGGCTCGATGCGAACCGGTAGGGGCGAACCCCCGCGGGACGTCGAGGGAATCGATTCGATCTGCTGTTCGGACGCGCTCCGCCCATCGAGATCGACGCGGAGGTCGATCGGCCCGGCGTCGGCCGGACCGACATTCGAGAGGACGGCGAGGATCGAGAGATCTCCGTCCGAGGCCTCTTCGCGGATCTCGATGCCGAGGAGCTCGAGGTCGATCGGCTGCGTCGGCAGCTGAAGCTCGCGGGTCCAGTCGTGCGTCGCCCAGAGCTGACGCCGTACCCGCAGAGTCGCCGTGAGCTCGGGATGCTTGGCGAACGCCTCGCGGGCTTCTTCGGTCAGCGGAATCTGGATTCGCGTACGGTCGGAGCTGTCTCGAGAGAGCAGGATCGATTCGCCGCCGGCCGCGTCGAGAGTGACGGTGGGGGCGTTCGGATCGCCGATCGCGGAGACCGACGAGGGGCGCAGCGCGAGATCGACGGCGATCGGTCCGGGATCGCGTCGGCTTCGATTGACGAGCTGGAACGCGATCTCGGCCGGGGCTCGTTTCTCGTCGGTGCGGATGACCAGGTTCTCGAGGCCGAGGTCGAGCGGCTGGGTCGAGAGGGCCACCGCGTCCGTCCACTCGTGCGACGGCCAGTACAGACGCTGGGCTCGCACGCGCACCTCGAGGTCGTTGGCCCGGTGGAGCGATCGCAGCGCATCGCGCGAGAGGGTGAAGGAGAACGAGGCCGCGCGTCCGCTGCTGAATCGAATCTCGCGACGCTGCGTGCCGAGGCGACGGCCGGAGGCGTGGAGGCTGGCTTCGACGGCAACCGGTCCGGTCGTGCCGGCATCGGGCTGCCGCAACGCGAACCGAGCGACGGTACGCTCCGCGCGCTCGTCGCGTCGGATCTCGAGGTCCGAGAGCTGGAGCCGGAGGGGACGCGGCGAGATGCGGATCTCTTCGGTCTCCCGGGCGCCGCGCGCCACTAGCGAGTCGGCGTGGACGCGCAGGTCCACATCGGCCAGGCCCTCGAACCGATGCTCGAGGCTCGCGGGCACGTCGAAGAAGAGGACGCGCGACGATCGGTCGGTCCCGAGGCTCGCGAGCTCGATCGGTGCGCCGAGCCGCGTGGCGGTGGCGCTGTTCGGGTCGAGGCTCTCGAGCGTGATCGCGACGGGCCCCGAGGCTCGCCTTCCGGTGTTGGTGATGCGGAAGCGAACGCGGACGGCTTCTGTGCTGCGCGTCGGCATCAGCACCCGGAACTCCTCGACGCCGAGCTTCATGTCGAAGGTGGGCTGATTGAACGCGCGCGAGTCGATCTCGAGGACCTGGACTGCATCGCGGATACCGCAGGCGAGTCGTGTACCGTCCGGCGAGAGAGCCGACGAATCGACCGTATCGTCGACCGCGTGGAGCACGAGGAGGTTGAAGCCCGTGTCCGGATCCCAGAGTCGGGCGGTGCCGTCGGCCGACGCCGAGGCCAGCAACGTCCCGTCCGCGTTGAAACCGATGCCTCGGATGGCTTCCGTGTGACCGTCGAGTCGATGCTTCTGCCGACGGGCCGGAACCGCGGTGAGATCCCAGATGCGGATCGTCCGGTCGCCGCCGGCCGAGGCCACGCGGCGGAGGCTCGGATGGAACGCGACCGCTTCGACCGACTGCGTGTGTCCCTCGAGCTCGGCGATGGTTCCACCCGACTCGGAGTCGATGACCACCACGCGGCTGTCCTGGCGTCCGATCGCGAGGAGCGATCCGGAGAAACCGTAGTCGAGCGCCGTGACGTACGAAGGCAGCTCGAGAAGTCGTACGCGGGTCCAGTCGCCCGTGTCGAAGATGAGCACCTGGTCGAAGGTGCCGATCGCGAGGCGCGTCCCGTCGTCGCTGAACGCGACGGCCTTGCCGGTGCCCGGCAGCTGCGAGATCAGGCGGACGTCCTGGCCGGACTCGACGTTCCGGATGCGGACGGTTCGATCGTCGCCGCCGCTCGCGAGGAGCCGGCCGTCGGGCGAGAAGTCGAGGCATCGCACGGCGCCGGTGTGCGGGAACCGATGCAGGAGCCGACCGGACGCCCGCTCGACCACATGGATCGTGCCGTCCTCCGCGCCGGAAGCGACGAGGGTGCCGTCCGGGCTGAATCGCACGGCGTGGATTCGCCCCCGAGGCGCGCCGTCCGCAGGCTCCGGCGCTGGGGTCTGCGATCGAGCGTTGCCCGCCCCCGCCAGGATCCCGAGCAGGATCCCGCAGCCCCAAAGGATGGCTCTCATTTGGACCATGATGTGTTCGAACCCGAAGGCCCGCGCGGAATTATGCCAGGAACCTCCTCGATTTGCCAGCGCCGCGAATCGCGGAACGGACGGCATCTCACTCGACGCCAGGGGGCCCTGAATCTCGCCGACCAGAACGCTCCCAAGGGTTTACGCCATAGGTGCCGCTGCGCCCCGCGGAGTTTCCGGGTGCCCTGGCCGCTGTCACTCAAGGCTCGCATCGCCGCGAGTCGATCAGTTTGACGGGAAGAGGCCTCGTCGAGGCCACTCGTAATCTTGCGGGTTTTTGGAGGATCGACCGATGACGCTCCGCTTCATGGTCGCGGCCATTCTTGCCGGGCTGCTCACATCCGCGGCATCCGCTCAACCCTCGCTCCACGAACCGGGAAGCGTGCTCGTGTTCCCGTACTTCGATTCGACGGACGGGGCGACGACGCTTCTGCAGATCACGAACACGGATCGGCGTGTCGGCTACTGCGAGGCGACGGACCAGCGCGAAGGGGACATCGTCCTCGAGTATCGCTACTGCGATCCGCTGAACGACGAGGATCATCCGGCCTTCGAGTTTCTCGTGCCGGGGGACACCGCGACGGTGATCGCCGAGCAGCACGACCCGCTCTCGAAGATCGGGTTCGTCGTGGTGACCGCCCTCGGTCCGACGACGCTCGAGCCGGTCGACTTCGATCACCTGATCGGGTCGGCGGTCGTCGCGCTGGGCGGGAGCAACCGTCTCGTCAAGTACGGGGCGTACTCCTTCCGCGCCCCCGCGACGTCCGAGGATCTCTGCGATCGGACACGGACCGATGCCGACGGCGACGGCGCCCGGGACTTCGACGGCGTCGAATACGACTTCTTCCCCGAGACCCTGGTCCTCGATCAGTTCTTCGAAGAAGACGAGGAGCGCGGCCGCTTCGACAGCCAGATCGCGTTCATGCATCTGGTTCCCGAACCGTACAGCGCCGTGGCGCGCGTCCTCTTCTGGAACAACATCGAGCAGAAGTTCTCGCGAACGCTCGTCCTCGACTCGAGCTTCTGGATGGGGAGCCTCTCGGACATCAGCGCCATCGTGAACAACTTCGGGGGCGACGAGGAAGAGCTCGGCTTTGAGGACGTCGAGACGGGCTGGGCGACGTTCGAGGCGTCCCGCGCGATCGACGAGGACGAGAACCCCGTGCCGGGGATTCCCCGCTCGCCGGTCCTCGCCGTGTTCCTGCAGACGGTCACCAACACGAGCTTCACGACCAGTCGAGTGCTGCCGAGCGTGGGCACGATCGACGGGCTCGAGTATCCCGAAGGCGACGGCGATCCGCAGGCGATCGATCCTTGAAACCCGAAGAGGAGAACCGAACCATGATCACGAATCGAACGATCTCCGTGCTCGTCGCGCTCGCGCTCTTCGTCGGAGGGCTGGGCACGGCGGCGCACGCAGGACCGCAGGGAACCGGGCGGGGGAGCCTTCTCGTGTTTCCGTACTTCGACTCGACGCCGGGCTCGGGGACGGTCGTTACCGTCACCAATCTGAACGACAGCGGCGAGTACTGCCCGACCAGCGATACGCGCGCCGGGGATATCACGGTGCACTTCCAGTACATCAACGGTGAGACCAGCGAGGAGTACGACCTCTTCGAATGGCTGACGCCGGGAGACACGCTGAGCGTCATCGTGAGCCAGCACAATCCGCGGATGAACGAGGGTTTCCTCGTCGTCACCGCGACGCGCCCGTATGAGCAGCAGGGCGCGACCGCCGTCGACTTCGACTGGCTCTTCGGATCGGCGATCGTCGTGCAGTCGGGCCTCGACCTTCTGTGGTCGTACCCGGCGTACGCGTTCTCGGGGATCGAGGAATCCTCGCCCTGTGATCTCGTCCCCACCGACGCCGACGGCGACGGCGCCACGGACTTCGACGGCGTCGAGTACGACACCTTCCCGTCCGAGATCCTGATCGACTCGTTCTTCGAGGAGGGCGCGAGTATCTCGAACCGCCTGATCCTCTGTACGACGGCCGGGCGGACGCGAACCAGCGAGATCGAGGTGTACGTCTACAACAACATCGCGCGCGCGCACTCGGCCAGCCACGAGATGCCGACGTTCTGGCAAGGGGCGCTCTCCGAGATCTCCTACGCGGCGGAGGCCCTACGCGGCGATCCGATGGAGTCGGGGCTCCCGGTCGAAACCGGTTGGGTGTCGATCGTGGGTGGTCGGATCCTCGATCGATCCGGCAACCCGGTGCGCGACGCGTCCGGCGGCGTGGCGAAGGCGCCGATCCTCGGCGTGTTCTCGCAGCACGTCGCGTCGGCCGGCTTCACGATCGGTCAGGGGCTTCACTTCCAGGGGAGCCTCGACGGGCTCGAGTTCTTCGCGGGCGACAGCGACCCGCAGATGACGCCGTGATGAGGGAGGCGACGATGCGATCTCGACTTCGATTCCTGATGCTCTCGCTCGCGCTGGTGGCGGTCTTCCCGGCGTTCGGCGTCGGGGCGCCTCCGTCGACCTTCGAGCCGGCGAGCGTTCTGATTTTCCCGCTGTACGACGCCGGTCCGGCGTCGCAGACCGCGATCACGGTGACGAACACGTGCCTCTCGGATGACGAATGCCCCGGGGATCCGGGCCCCCTCGAGGGCGAGGTCCTCGCCGCGTTCGTGTACGTCGATCCGGAGCGCAACGTCGTGTTC
Source organism: uncultured Planctomycetota bacterium (assembly GCA_964597885.1). Lineage (GTDB taxonomy): Bacteria > Planctomycetota > JACOTG01 > JACOTG01 > JAUIME01 > CAZQZX01. Next base: position 44,578 of record CAZQZX010000005.1, on the reverse strand, counting down.
GAGCGGCCGGAGCTTCTGACGCCGAGGGATACGCTGACGGTGTTCGCCTCTCAGCACAATCCCGAGGCGCGACGAGGCTACGTCCTCGTGATCGCGCGCAACCCGAGCACGTTTCCGGACGCGGGCGACAACGTGGCCTTCGACTGGCTGGTCGGCTCGGCTCTCGTGGCGCAGGCGGACCGCGATGCGGTGTGGAGTTACCGGGCGTGTCCGTTCCTTGCGGCGGACGGCGTCGACGATCTGTGCGACCGAAGGGTGACCGATCTCGATGGCGACGGCGCGCCCGATTTCGACGGCATCGAGTACGTGGGCTTTCCCAGGGAAGTGATCGTGCCGGCGTTCTTCGAGGAGAGCGGGCCGTTCGAGAACTCGCTCGTGCTCGTGTCGACGCTGCCGAGCGATCGCCGTCCCGAGATCCGCTACGAGCTCCGGAACAACCGAGGCATCCTCTGGGCGGACGACGTCGTGCTCGACGAGAACTGGTGGCTCGGCTCGCTCGCCGAGATCGCGCCGCAAGCGGCCGACGTCGGCGGCGACGTGATCGAGCTCGGAAGACCGCCGGTCGTCACCGGATGGCTGACCCTGTACGGACGTCGTGCGTTCGACCCATCCGGCAACCCCGACGAGAACCTCGTACCGCCGATCCTGGGCGTGTTCCGGGAGCGCGTGCGTTCGCGAGGCTTCGAGACCGGGCACGCACTCGTCGGTCGCGGCGAGATGGACGGGCTCGAGGGCCCGTTCGGCAATCAGCAGTGAACGCTCACGACGAGCGTTTCTATCGGAGGTACCCGATGATGAAACCTTCACGAATCCCGACGATCGTCGGCGTCCTGCTGGTCGTCGTGGTCGCAACAGGCGCGGCTCTCGGAAGCGAGGGGCCGAGCGCTCCCAAGCCGGCGAGTGTCCTCGTCTTCCCGCACTTCGACTCGACGGACGCGACCAGCACGGTGATCACGGTCACCAACACCAACACCGACCGGACGCTTTGCCCTGGCGGAGAGGCGCGCGCCGGCGACATCGTCCTTCACTACATCTACGTGCAGTCGCACGGTTCGCAGTTCGATCGATTCGAGGTGATGACGCCCGGCGACACGCTGAGCGTGATCAGCGAGCGGCACAATCCAGAGATCGATGAAGGCTTTCTGGTCGTCCTTGCCGAAGAGCTCGACGATCATAGGCCGGCGGTGCTCATCGACTTCGACGCGCTGATCGGATCCGCGATCCTGATCGATGCCGATGCCGGCGCCGTGTGGCAGTATCACCCGGTCGGCTTCCGCGGCCGGCTCGAGCCGGAAGACTCGTGCCAGCGTCTCGTCGTGGACCTCGACGGAGACGGATCCCCGGACTTCGACGGCTTCGAGTACGACCGGTTTCCGCGCGAGCTCGTTCTCGACTCGTTCTTCGAGGAAGTCGGGCCGTTTCGAAACCGCCTGTGCCTGATGTCGACGGCGCCCTTCTTCCTGAGGGCCGAGGTCGAGATCCAGCTGTTCAACAACATGGGGGACCTCGTGCTCGGAACGTTCGAGATGCACAAACACCACACGGATTCGCTCGCGACGCTGCTGCCGCTGGCGTCCGACCTGGCCGGGGACACGACCGAGTTCGGCAAGCCGCCGGTCGAGACGGGCTGGGCGGTGATCCGAGGGCTCCGGCTCGTGGACGCGGCCGGCAATTACTACCCGGATGCCTGGGGCGATCCCGCTATCCCGCCGCTCCTCGGCGTGTGCGCGCAGTGGCTGACCAACCGCTCGCTTTCGTTCGGGGGCTCGCTCTACGTTCGCGGAGAGCTCGACGGCTTCGAAGCGCCCGGAGGCGATTACGACCCGCAGGTGAACCCGTGAGGAGGACGACGATGAACCGCTCGAATCTTTCGGTCTCGACCCTGGCGATCGTTCTTCTGGCGTGCGGATCCGCGATCGCATCGCCGAGTGGAGAGGGAAGCCTGCTCGTGTTCCCGCACTACGATTCGTCCTCGGATCGCGAGACCGTGGTCTTCGTGACGAACACGAATCCGGACCGGGCCCCGTGCGAGTCGCGTCTCGCCGGAGAGATCGCGGTTCGATTCCAGTACTTCAACGCCGACAATCCGGTCGAGGTCTTCACGCGTCACGAGACGCTCGTCCCCGGCGATACGACCGGCTTCATCGTGGGCGATCACAACCCCGTGTACGAGCGCGGATGGTTGGTCGTCACCGCAATCGATCCGGACGACTGGTTTCGCAACGTCGCCTTCGACCACCTCGTGGGACGAGCCTGGGTCGTCACCGCGACCGGTGAAGCGTTCGACTACACGCCCGTCGCGTTCCGCTCGGAGTCGACGGCCAGCGCGGGGTGCTCGCTCGTATCGACCGACGCCGACTTCGACGGCGTCGCCGACTTCGACGGCGTCGAGTACTCGACCTTCCCGGATCGCCTCGTGATCGACTCGTTCTTCGAGGAAGACGCCGGACGATCCAACGATATCACGCTGCTCGCGGGGGGCGATCGATGGATCGCGGAGATGGACCTCCTGTTCTTGGACAACCGCGGCCAGCGCTACACGCGGAGCTTCAACTTCTACCGTTGGTTCTCGGGCGAGCTCTCGCAGATCTCGCAGATTGCCGCCCACCTCGACGGCGATCCCGAGTTCCCGATCCAGACCGGATGGGTGGAGCTTCGCGGAACGCGCATGGTCGACTTCGCCGGCAACCCGGTTCGTGACAAGTCCGGGGAGGTCGTGCCAGCCCCCGTGCTCGGGTTGTTCGTGCAGTCGATCGCGGGGGGAAGGGCGAGCTTCGGGGCGGGACTCCTCGGGAGCGGTTCGCGCGACGGGCTCGAGGTGACGCCCGGCAACGGGAGCTGATCCCTCCGCCAACTCTCGAGAAACACGAAAGGCCGCGTCCGGAGTCGGGCGCGGCCTTTCGCTTTTTCGGCTCGTAGCGACAATGCCGGCTACGTGAATCTCACCGTCGAGCGTCGCTCGGATCGGTGTGGCTCGGATCGCTCGGGTCGTCGATCAACCGTTGTCGCCGAGCGCGTTCGCGATCGCTCGCAGGCACGCTCGCTGCACTTCACCGACGATGTTACGGCTTCGCTCACCCGCGCGCACGACGATGCGGATGATCTCGGGATCGGCTTCGAGGCGCTGCAGGATGCGCACGCAGTGCTCGACCGTCATGCGGACCTGCTCGACCGTGGCCTGACCGGCGCGCGTCACGCGGCGGGCACCCGCCTCGGCGGCCTCACGGGCGCGATCGGGCTGTCCGGCTTCGACCAGCTCTTCGACGATCGTGACGGTGCGACGGCAGATTTGCGCCATCTCATGGGTTCCGGCGTGCGTGAGGCGCGAGATGCGCTGGACGCAGTGACGCGCGACGCGCTCCGGGGTCGGCTCGCGATCGCCGGCGAGGGCGAGCGGGGCGAACACCAGGACGGCGACGGCGGTGGCAAACGGGATGGCGTGCTTCATCTTCATGTCCGAACTCCTCCGTGATTCCTTGCTTCGCGATGTTGGGCGTATCGCATCTGCTCGTGGCGAAGGGAGCTCGGCGACTCGCGAGCCGCTCGGCTTTCCCGTCGTCATCCCGTGAGCGTCCCGGACCGGGGGCTTCGGTCGACGAAAAATCGGGCGGATCCGGAAGTGGGCGGAGAGGGGGCCGGTCCCCAGGGCCTGTCAGTCCGGGGCCGGGCCGTCGATGCGACGCCTCAGGCTCTCGTTGATGGCTTCGAGCCGTCCGACGCGGGTCTTGGCGCGGGCGTAGGCGGCCTCCGCGCGATCCCGGCGCTCCCGCGTACGTTCCTGCAGGTCGATCAGCTCGCGGAGGCGATCCTCGAGGCGGCGGTAGCGGGAGCTCATGCCGGGGCGAGGATCGAACGCGCCTTCGGACGCAGCGGCCTCGTCCTCCATCTCGTCGGTGAGGAGCGGGATCCCGAGCCCTTCGGCGGCGGCGATCTCGAGCTCGTACTCCTCGAGCGAGAGACGGCCTCCCTGGGACGGCGTCGGGACTTCGGCGACGGTCGCCGTACGGTCCTTCAGCGAGCGGTAGAGGCGCAGCTGCTTCACGTTGAGGAGCTCTTCGAGGTCGGGCTCGGCCCGTCGATTCCGGTACAGGCGGCGGTCGACGAGCCCTTGCGCCACCTCGGGGGTGAGGCGATCGAGGCCGAGGACGCCGGCGGCGACGAGGTGCGCGTGCAGCCGTACCGCGGTCCGGTGCGGTCGGGCGAGCAGCTCGTTGTAGGAGAGGATCACGGTCGGCAGCTCGGCCGACGCGCGCAGGGCTTCGAGGTTGTAGCGCTCCCACAGGGCGATCCCGAAGCCGTGGGGGAAGTCGTTGCGGCGGCGCAGGGACTCGGCGACCTCGAGCGGGTTGCGGTGCACGAGGACCACCACCGGCTGTTCCGCCACCCCGGCCCAGACGGGAAGGGTCAGGCAGAGCCGCGGATCCTTCACGAACCAGGGCCGTTCATCGTCGAGCTCGTGGACGATCTCGGCCGCCGCGCGCGCGAAGCGTTCCCGGGTCACCTCGGGAAGCCGCCCGAGATCGAAGGCGTGGACGCGATGCCAGTCGCACCCGACGGCCTGCAAGACGGCCTGATCGAAGTCGATCACGTCGCGCCGTTCGTGGAAACCGCGGGGGTTCTCCTCGTTGGCGCCGATGTCCTGGGACGCGCTCCCGGCGCTGGCCCCCATCTCGCGGAGCAGCGAGGCCACGAGCGACGTGCCCGACCGGTGCATCCCCAGGATGAAGATCTGCATGTTCCGCACTCCCGTGATGAAACGCCGATCGAGTTATCGGGCCTCCTTCAGGGATGACTTGAGACGCCCCGTTGCGTCCGCCGATGGCTTAAGCTACATATGGACCCCATGAAGGCTTACGACGAATCCTGGACCCTGCGTGCCGGTGGCTGGATCCTCGTGTTGCTCGTCCTTGCGGGGGCGGGATGCCGGCAGAGCTCGAAGCGGGCGAGGCCCGTCGAACCGGTGGATCCGATCGCGGAGGAGGGCGACACCGCCGATCCGACTCTGCGACCGATCGAGCCGCCTCTCGAAGAGGGGTGGTCGGCTTACCCGACGGCCCGGCACGTCGACCCCCCGGGGACCGTGTTCCGCGTGGACGAGTTCGGTGTCCGGCATCCGGTCACCGTCCTGTCGCGCGTGACGCGTCACCAGGAGCGCGTGCCGGTCACCCGCCGGAACGGGATCCCCGATCGCGATCCCGAGGCCGTCGCGACGTTCCTCGCGGGTGGAATCCTCCCGGCGGGCTTCGAGCTCACGGACGAGGAGCGCATGCGCTTCCACTCGTACGACCTCGAGCTGACCGGTCCGATGGTTCGCGAGTGGGCGGAAGACACCGGCGAGTTCGGCCTCGAGGAGGAGCTCGCGGCGCTCGTGAAGGGCACCGATTTCGAGCCGGTCCCGGGCAGTGAGTACTACATCGTTCGCGCCACGCTCGGCACCGAGCGGATGCGGGCGCGCTTCTCGGCGTCGACGGTTGCCGAGTTCGGCGGTGAGGATCGCGTTCGCATCCTCTCGCGGGCTTCGGGCGCCCAGGTCGACAACCTCGGCAACGCTCTCGATATCT
>CAZQZX010000005.1:0-39007 GCA_964597885.1 uncultured Planctomycetota bacterium | reverse complement strand
GTGGGCCTTCGAGGCGCCTCGGCGCGTGCTCTACCGCGCGGATCGGATCCTGCTCGACGGCTTCCAGCCACGGTTCGTTCCGGTTACCGACCTCATCTGGCGCGAGGAAGTGGCGTCGCTTCTGTGCGATCAGGTCCGCGTTCGCCTCCACACGACGACGGACGACAAGGCGAGCGAGCACGAGGTCAGCCTGATCCTCACCGAGCGCGGCAAGCCCGCCGACACGCGCGTCCGCTCGGGCGAGACGTGGCTGCCCGGCGAGTCGATCCCGTTCACGTTCCCGCTCGATCCGCCCATGCCGCTCGTCGAGCTCGACGATCTCGGCGTGGAGCTGCTGCTCGATGTCGATCCGATGGAAGCCGATGACCACTGGCAGGTGGCCGTCGAGGCGGTCGGCCGCGTGGAGGACGGACGAGAGTTCACGCTCATCCGCAAGACGCGCTCGATCGAGCTCGGCGCCGACGTCGCCTCGAAGTGGGAGCAGGGCTTCCGCGTCACCGAGCCGGCGAGACCGGCCACCACGCAGGTCGCGCGCTTCAAGACGGTCGAGGTGACGCTGAGCTCGGCCTACGAGAAACCCCTCGAGAACGCGGTGAAGGTGTCGCTCTTGCACCAGGGCCGGACGATTCACGAGGAGCTCATTACCAACGAGAAGTGGGAAGAAGGGCATCGCCGCACGGTTCGCTTCTTCCTCGATCCTCTCGTCACCTTCATCGGGCGGCACAAGCTCGACATGGCGGTCGAGGTGCAGCTCATCCCGGATCCGGCCCTCATCGGAAACCTCTGGCGCATGTCGATCGAAGCGACGGGGATCCTCACCGAGGGCGATCGGGTGATGCTGCTGCGCAGCCCGCAGCGAGAGCGGATGGGAGCCGGGCACCCGACGATCCGTCGGTTCGCGATCGGCGACGAGCGCTAGGCGCCGGTGATGAGGCGCGGCGGACGCGGGTGTGGCGAGGCGGGTCGATGACCGTTCTCTCGATCGGGATCATCGCCGGACTCGCCGCGACCCACGTGGTCGTCGGCCGTATCGCGATCCTCGATCGCTGGGCCGGCACGTGGAAATCCGCGGCGGGCGGGGTCGGTCTCGCCTATGCGTTCCTCGTGCTGTTGCCCAAGCTGGCGAGCGCGCAGCCCGTCCTCGAGCGCGTTTCGGAATCCGGTCTCTACGGCTTCCTGACCCATCAATCGTACCTGCTCGCGCTGTTCGGTCTGGTCGCGTACTACGCGGCGGACGCCACCGTGGAGCGAAAGAGGGACGCGGCGCAGCTCGCGGAGCAAGAGAGCGGTGCGCCGGTGCGGATGTCGCTGGCGGTGCGCATGCACGCGAGCATTCTCGCCGGCTACTACTTCCTCGTCAGCTACCTGATGCTCGAAGGGCGCGGCAACGGCACGGCGGCGCGCATCTCCCTCGTCATGTTCGGCGTCGCGATGTTCCTGCACTTCCTGTCGATCGATCACGGACTGCGTCGCAAGTACGGGAGTCTGTATGACGAATGGGTGCGATGGGTCTTCGTGGTGGCGACTCTCGGGGGATGGATCGCCGCGCTCGTCACGAAGATCCCGTACGAGATCGTCGCGCTGCTGACGTCGCTGTTCGCGGGCGTGCTCATCGTCGTGACGTTGCGCGAGAAGCTGCCGGGCCGCGAGTCGCAGCGACTCGTTCCGCTCGCCTTCGGCGCGGCCTGCTATGCGCTGTTGCTGCTGGTGATCGAGATGGTCGAGAACATCGACGTCACGTAGCGGAACAGGCGGCGCAAAGCCCACGAAAAAACGGCGCCGCGGGAGCTTCCCGCGACGCCGCTGAATGTGGCTTGCTGGTTCCGCTTCTAGCGCTGGGGCTGGCGCAGCTCGGCGATGAGCTTGAACACCACCTCCCACGGGTTGCGCGGCTGCATGCGCAGATCCCACGCGGTCATCCATTCGACCGACTCGCGCTTCAGGCCGTACTGCGTGAGCAGTCGCTGCTCGAAGTCCGGCATGTGCGCCGCGCCGTAGAAGATCCCGATGCGACGCTTGCCGCTCTGGATCTGCTCGTCGAACACGTTCATGCACGCGGTGTTTCGGTCGTCGATGAGGATGCGATCGATCGTCGCGCCCATGCCCGCCATCCCGGCGCTCGACGAGCCCATCATCGCGAACGGCTGGGCGGCCATGCGGCGCAGCTTGCACGGCGTGTCGGGCTGGACCATGAAACGCAGGAACGACTTGATCTTCTGGGCGTCGAGGCCCTTGCGCTTCGGCTGGGGGGCGGAAGCGGCATAGGCCGGACCGCCGGCGTTCAGGATCTGGCCGTGCGGGTTCTTGATCGAGGTCTCGACGGAAGCCGGCGCATCGTTGCCGACGTAGCCGAGCGCTTCGAGCGCCGACTCGTCCGCCTGGCTGATGCCCTGCTGCATCTGACGCTCGCGCATCATGTCTTCCATCTGCCACTTCCGCAGGTTGCTCTGGCGGATCATGTCGGTGACGACACCGAGCGCCAGGGTGACCTGGTTCTCACCGCGCGCTCGCATGGCGGCGAGCATGCCCTGCGGCGAGAGGTCGGCGTGCACGAAGTTGGCCTTCGTGTAGTCGACCAGCTTCAGCTGCGACTCGAGGTTGAGGCAGAACAGAAGCGCGGCGCCGAAAAGGAACGAGCCCGGGCTCTTCTTGCCGGTCGGGATCACGCCGGGCGGGCCGACGAGCTCGTAGAGCAGCGAGTCGTACTGGTAGAAGTGGCTGTTCAGCGTCGTGTAGTACATCCGGTCGCCGTAGTGGATGACGCTGACGAGATCGACGGAGAAGTCCGAGCCGTCGATCGGCACGTAGCGCACGACGGCCGTCTCGAGACCGGTGGGCTCACCCGTCTCGTCGTCGTACGTCATGCGCATGAACTGCGTCTGGTCGCGGCGCACCGGCGGAACGTAGGCGTTCGGGGCCGTGGTGAGCGTCGCGGTCGCGCAGGACGACTTCGTCTCGCACGCGGTCGCCGTCGCGGTCGCGCAAGGCGTCGCGCAGGACGACTTCGTTTCGCACGCGGACGTCGCGGTCGTGAGGGCGGCGTCGCAGGTCTTGGCGGCCTTGTCGCAGGCCGAGACCGTGGTGGCGACCGCGGCGTCGCAGGTCTTGGCGGCCTTGTCGCAGGCCGAGACCGTGGTGGCGACCGCGGCATCGCAGGTCTTGGCGGCCTTGTCGCAGGCCGAGACCGTCACCGTGACGCTGGAGTTGCACGTCTTCGCGGCTTTCTGGCACTCGGGGAGCGGGGGCTCCTCGAAGGAGGCCACGGCCGCCTCGCAGCAGACCTCGGCGAGGCCGTTGCAGCATTCGCCGACCGAGGCGGGGTTCCACGCGTTTGCCGCCGGCGATAGACCGAGAGCGGCGATCGCGAGCGTGGGAAGGATCAACAAACGGGTGGAGGGAAGGAACTTCCGTCGAAGGGATCGCATATCCATCTCCTGTGTGTCGCCCCGGACCCCTTCCGGAGGCGCTATTTTACGTTATCGGCACCGAAGCTGTCCCGGACAAAAAGAAATTCGGCCGGCGCGAACAGCCTAGCGACTCTCGCCGGATTTGGCCGGGATCTCGCGGCCCACGGGATAGAGGAGATACTCCCGATCATAATAGGGCGTCCGACGATACAGCCATTCGAGGCGCGCTTGCGGATCCCCGGCGAGCTCGGCATCTGAAGCGATCGCGGCCTCGAATTCTCGGCGCAGCGCGGGGTCGTTCTCGAGCATTCGCCGGGCCAGGGGCTCCATCGCGTAGGCCTCGGCGTACTCGGTCCGCTGGAGGATCTCCAGGAAGAAGCCCCACTGGAAGAAGGAATCCGGGGAGAGGGGCTCCAGGAGCACCGTCGCGAGGTCGCCGAGCGGCTGGTCCATCGGCACCCGCACCGACCCTGCCGGATACCGCCGCCGATGGCGTTCGAGCGTGGCCTGGGTCGTGACCAGGACGCGTCCCTCGAAGGGGGTGGCGTTGACCTCGGCTTCGGCGAGGCGATACAGGTCGACCTCGACGTCGACGGGCTCGCGAGCGTACTCGAGGCGGATCCCGTGGGCGGCGAGCCGTTCGATAACGTCGGGCCAGTTTGCCGGGACCCAGTACGCATGCGCGCGCTCGATCGACAGGTCGGGGGTATCGACCTTGATGTAGGGGATCCGCATCGTCCGCGGCTCGCCGGTCCACCGGACGTACTCTTGCCCGGAGATCTCCGACGTCGCGATCTCGTACGAGATCCCGAGGAAGTCGATCGGCTGCGGCGTTTCGCCGACGCGCCACGTCACGGGAATCGAGTCGGGGCGTCGGGCTTCATCCTGAGCGATGGCTTTGCGGAGCGGCGCGCCTTCCCGAGCGAGAAGACGCATCGTCGACTCGAGCAGGACGTAGGTGCCGAGCACGCGCTGGTCGAACGGTTTGAGCGAATGGTTCTCGACGAGGACGGTCGGCTGGTGGCGCAGATCGCCCCACGTGTTCGAGTAGCGAGGCCCCGCCATGAAGTCGACGATCCCTCGCTCGAGATCGCTGCTCGCCGCGGCGAAGACGAGAGGCCCCGGAATATGCCCGGCTTCGTCGAGTGCCTTGGACACCTCCGGTCGGAATGTCTGATCGAGCCAGCGGGCGGCGTTCGGTGAGTAGCCGTTCTCGCCGACCCAGCCGAACGTGATGTCGTACTGATAGTCGATGCCGTCGGTGACGTGGAGGTCGAAGTACAGCTCCGGTTTCCACTCTTCGATCACGCGAACCGCTGCGCGCACCTCGGGCGTGTCGAGCTTCGCGTAGTCGCGGTTCAGGTTCAGATTGCGGCCGTTCGTCCGCCATCCCATCTCGGCAGGGCCGCGCTGGTTGATCCGAGCGTGCGCCGAGAACCGCTCGTGTCCGTCGGGGCTCAGGATCGGAACGAAGAGCAGATTGGCGCCGTCGAGGAGATCGCGCTTCGTACCGCGCACCGTCATGTCGCGAAGCAGCATCATGCCGGCGTCCTTGCCGTCGATCTCGCCCGAGTGGATGGCCGCCTGTGCGAAGAGCGTGGGCTTGCCAGTCGCGCGCAGAGCCTTCGGTGTGAAGGCGCGCTCGCGCGAGGCGACGATCATCCAGACGTCCCGTCCTTCGAGGCTGCGGCCGATCGACACCATGTGAAGCTCCGGCGACGCGGATACCAGACGCTCGAGCCAGGCGACGGTTTCGTCGTAGCGCGGCGTCGCCGTGAGGCCGGATCGTTCGACCGGCGTGATCCACGGGTGATCGGGCTCGACGACGAGGGCGCGGCTCGGACCGTCCCACGGCAAAACGGGAGGCAGGTGCTCGTCCGGAGGCGCCGCGAGCGTTCCCGGCGGGAGGGAGAGGAGTAGGCCGAGCGCGAGGAGCAGGGACAGAAGGCGAGGCATCGAAGAGTCTCCGTTCATGGGGCCGTCAGCAGAATCGAGGCGCCATTATGACGGAGTGCTTCGGAGGGGCAAGCGGGTGCAGGAAGTCCGGGCCGGCGAGGAAAGAGCGGGGAGATGGATAAAGGGCGACCCGCAGCGCGAGACTGCTGCCGGGCAGATCTCGGGAGGGGAAACCCCCGCGCCGCGAGTCGCTTTGTTCTCCTGAAGTCTACATCCGGGGGGACGAAGTCTCCCCTTCGTGGATGATTATCGGATCGAGGAGCCCCGAGGCCTGTGCTTTTTTCCGGGGGGCCACAGGCCGACGCACGCAAGGTATCATGGCGCACGAGCTTGTGACGGATCATGGATTTCGGAGGATGCCGATGTCGTTGCGATACAAGCCCTTAACGAGGCGGCCGGGCGGGCACGCATGAGTGCGGAGCCCTTCCGCCGAGGCGTGCTCGAGAGCCTCGGGGCGACACCCGAGACCATCGACGAGATCCTCGTCTACGGCGAGAATCGATTCGCTGACGCGAGGGATGGCTCGGCGAATCGGCTCCCGCTCGCGGATGAGCCCGCGGTGGAGACCTGGCGAGAGTACGCGGAATCGGCTTCCGAGATCGGGGTCTTCGCGGAGCTCCGAAAGCGCCTCGTGCAGTTCCGTTTCCCGATCCGTGAGGGGAGCCGCGGTGACGCCGTCTATCGGGCCGCGACGCTGCGCGGGATCGCTCCGGATCCGGAATCGCATCCTCCCGAAGAGGGGCTCGAGCTCGAGGCGTCGGAGGGGCTCCGTCTCGAGATCACGCCAACGCCGGCGGGGCACGTGCCGGTGCTCGTCACGGATTCTCGCGCGGACTTCGTCTCGCTGATCCGGGCCCTGGCGGGGCGCAACGAACCCGTGCCGGTCCCTGCGTCGCAGGGCGCGTGCATGATCACGGGCCTTCCCAACTGGGACCGGATCCATCGGCATCGTGCGCGTTGGGAGTCGACGCTGCCGTCACCCGTCGACGAGGCTCGCTGGCGGGAGGAGTTCCAGCGCCTGACGAAGTCGCCCGAGAGGTACCAGGATCGGCTCATGATCCTCTGGACGGGACCGTACAGCGGGCTCCCGGCGGCTGCGGTAGGGCTCGAGGAGGACGCATGGCGGGAGCAATCGCTCGTCATTCGTCGCGAGCACGAAGCGACGCACTACCTGACGAAGCGGCTCTTTGACTCGATGCGCAACAACCTTCTCGACGAGCTGATCGCCGACTACTCCGGAATCGCGGCCGCGGCCGGTCGCTATCGCGCGGACTGGGCTCTCGCGTTCCTCGGGCTCGAGTCGTATCCGTCGTATCGCGAGGGCGCTCGTCTCGAGAACTATCGCGGGGATCCGCCGCTCTCGGACGAGGCGCTCGCGATCGTTCACACGCTCGTCTACCGAGCGGCGCGTAACCTCGAGGCGATGTCGATCGAGCCGAGCGTCGCGGGCCCGGGGATCGATCTCCGCTGGCGCGTCGTCCTCGGTCTGACGCGCCTCACTCTCGAGGAGCTCGCGAGCGACGAGGCCGAAGCTCGTCTGAGCGCGGCGATCCGCTCGTTCGATGCGACCTAGATCGATCGGCTTCGGGCGTCGCCCTCGACGCGGATCGAGGTCGGCCGCACATCGACCATCCGGATGTCGCTTACGGTCACGTCCCCGGTCTTCGATACGGAGAGGCGGACGTATCCGATGCGAACGCGATCCCCGCGCGTGATCGCAACGCCGAGCGCCCGCTTTTCGGTTCCCCACCAGGTGCCTCCGCTGAACTTCTCGAAGGACTCGTTCGGGTAGCGAAGAGAATTGCCGACGCTGCAGAGCGCGGCCACCTCGGTGCCCTGCGCGATGTCGAAGATCGAGATCGAATCGCCCTCCGCGAGCGGCGCGCCGCCCCGGAGGATCTTCACGCCGTCGAGTGCGCGGAGCCGGTAGGCGCTGAAATAGGTCGACAGGGGGCCGCGTCCGAATCGGCGCTCGACGACGAGATCGTTCCTGCCGTCCCTGTCCACGTCGAGGTCGAGCATCGGTTGGAATCCGTCGGGAAGTCCGGGGATCGCGTCCGGCGAGGACGGGCTGGGGTTCACGAGCAGCTTCTCGTATTGCTTGCGGATCAGCTCTTCGGCGATCTCCGGCCGGAAGTCCGATCGGAGAGGCGGCCTGATCTTCGCGCCCGGGTCCGGGAGCAGCTGCTCCAGTTGCTTCTTGCGGATCTCGTCGGCGAGACGCTTCAGGGCTTCTTCGCTCGGCGGCGGCTGGAGGATCATCGGCGAAGGAAGCATCGGCGTATCGCCGTGGGTTCCCGTCGGGCCCCGTTGCCCCCATGGCGATCCGGTGTCGATCGTGATCGTCGGCCGGATGTGCGGGGGCACGAGTTCGAGGATCGGCTGGGGCTGAGCCGGAGGCTCGCTCTCGGCGGGAGGCTTCGTCTCGGGCGGGCAGACGCCGGCGCAAAGAACGGTCAGGATCGCGCAGATGAGGTGCATGGTCGTCCTCCGGAGCTCGGATCGGGATCTCGGGCCAACTTCCCGCGGGTGCCGCGGGCCGTCCGAAGAACGATCCACTGCCGAGATCCTTGGGGAATTTGTCCGAGAAAGCGCGTGATCACGTCGAACACCCGGCGCCTCAGTAGCCGGCGGGCTGAAAACGCGCGCTATCCAGCGGCGGCGCCTGGTGCGTCTCGGGGATCCGTCTGTCTTGTTTCTCAAGGAAGGGATTCGATCATGCTGTCTCACCGTAAACTGTTGGTTCTCGTCCTCCTCGTGCTTCCCGCCGTCCTCGCCGTGGTCTCCGCCGAGGCCTCGGAGTCGGAGGTGGCCTACTACTTCACCGACAACGGTTCGTGGCAAACGAGCCAGCCCTTTGTCACCGGGGACGTGAACGGCAACGGGACCGTCGACGTCGTGGGGTTCACGGCGAGCGGCACCCGTGTGGGCCTCACACAGGGGTGGCACGAGTGGAGAAGTGCGAGCTGGACCGGCGACATCTGGGTCGCGAACTACGGCGCGAACTACGGCTGGACCACGGCCAGCCATATCCGGACGACCGGAGACGTGAACGGTGACGGCCGCGACGACGTCGTCGGCTTCGGCCAGGACGGCGTGTACGTTTCGATTTCGAGGCCCGGCCAGCGAAAGTTCGACGCGCCGCAGCGATGGCTCGCGAACTTCGGTTTCGCGCAGGGCTACCGTGTCGCCGAGCACCCTCGCTTCGTGGCGGACGTCAACGGAGACGGGAAGGATGACCTCGTCGCGTTCGCGGCCGACGGCGTGCGCGTCTCGCTGTCGAACGGGACGGCGTTCTCGACTCCCAAGATGTGGATCGGCAACTACGGCACGAACTACGGCTGGACCGCGGCCCGGCACATCCGGGCGATGGGAGACATCAACGGGGACGGCCGAGCCGACGTCGTCGGGTTCGGTCAGGACGGAGTCTGGATCTCGTTCTCCGCTGATCGGAGCTTCAGCGCGCCCCAGAGGCTGCTCGCGAACCTGGCCTACGACGCGGGGAACTACCGTATCCAGCATCCTCGGATGGTCGCGGACGTGGACGGGGACGGGAGGGCGGATCTCATCGGAATCAAGCCCGGCAGTAGCGATTCGGTGATGAAGGTGCGCGTGGCCCGCTCGCGAGGCAGCAGTTTCGCGACGGTGACGACGGAAGACTGGTGGCTGACGGAGCCCGTCGATCAGAAACGAAAGGCGGGCGATGGCGAAGAAGAAGAGGGGGCCACGCCGCGCTACTCGGGCGGGTTCGCAGCCCGTCATTTCCTCGCGTGCGATATCGACGGCACGCCCGGCGCCGAGCTTTTCTTCTTCGACCAGGGTTACATGCGGCGGTTCGGCGACCAGATCGAGGCCGGCGCTCAGTAGGAGCTCTGCTGGTAGTCGACTGTTCCTTCTGTCCTCTTCGCAAAAGACGTCGCCGGCTTTCCGAGCCGGCGACGTTCTTTTGTCAAACGTTGCCGGATCCTTTTCGGAAGTCAGCGGGGCGTCGGGTTGCTTCTTCTCCGCCGCCGTGTCCACGCGGTCGCTCGCCGATGGACCGGAATCGGGCCGGGAATCCGGCTCTCCTCTCGTCGATTCGCCCTGGGGCCGGCTTCGTCGACGGACACCGCGGGCTCCCGGTATGCGCGGCGCATTTTTCTACTCCGCTCGCGTGTTCTTGTGAGCTCGAGATCTGGCGATTTCCCGAATCCACTTCCCGGACGCGTACGAAGGCGCATCCGGGTGGCGGAAGGGTCCCCGCCCGCTCGAAGCAAGACAACACACCAGGGAGTCGACACCATGAAGAAGCTTATTGTTGCGGGTTTGGTACTGGCGGTGGCGGTCGTTGCTGCGTCGGAAGTGGACGCGCATCGTCGTCCGTTCTCCGGCGGCGGGCAGTCGCTCGCGGGCATCGTCGCGGCGAGTGGCGGCGAAGGCCAGTTCGACGACAACCCGTTCGACTACGACCTGCTCCTGAACGCGGTGATCGCCGCGGATCTCGTCGGCGCGCTGTCCGATGAAAACGCGACGTTCACGCTCTTCGCGCCGAATGACCTCGCGTTCCTGCGGACGGCGCGGGACCTCGGCTTCACGGGAAGCTCGGAAGCGGAAGCGCTCGAGTTTCTCCTCGAAGCGCTCGCGGGCCTCGACGAGAACGGCGACGCGATTGCCGTCCTGACCACGATTCTGCTGTACCACGTCGTCCCGGCCGAAGCGGACGTCTTCGACTTCATTCTCGCGAGCATCTTCCGCATCCCGCTGCCGACGCTGCAGGGAGGCGAGATTCGACCGAACTTCTTCACGATCGGGGACAACGATCCGGATATCAGCGACCCGGGTCTGTTCTTCCCGCTGAACGTGCGAGCCAACAACGGAATCCTGCACACGATCAGCCGCGTGCTGATTCCGATCGACATTCCCTAGGCAGTAGATCCACACGTCCGCCGTCCGGTCCCGCGATGCGACCGGGCGGCGGCACGCCTTCACTCCACGAGCAGCACCACGGCATTGGTCACGCTGACCGGTGCCGCCGCGTCACTCGCGGGGTCGACGATGACCCCCTGGAACGTCAGCACCGTGCCGGGCGGAACGCTGAACGTACCCCCCGAGGCCGTATCGAGAAGCTCCGTCGGAGCCGGAGAGGGCGCGGGGATCGGTACGGAGAACACGCGGCTCTCGCCGAGGAACGACTCCTTGCCGATGCTGTTCCAGACGGCGATCGGCGTGGCCTCGGGAAGCAGAAGCGGGAACCCGATCGTTCCGATTCCGCGCGGAAGGACGCGAAGCGAGCCGAGGCTCGGCTCTCCCTCGTTCCCATGCACCACGAAGCGACCGTCTCCTCCGGCCGGGGGCAAGGCGATATCGATCGAGATCTCCATCGACCCGGCCTGAACGACGCGATCGCGATCGCCGATCGAGTCGTTGATCGTCAGCACACTGACCACATCGCCGAACATCCCGCCGATCACATTCCCGTAGCGAACGGCGATTTCACGGCGGAGCTCGTCCGCCCCCATGTCGACGCGCGCGATACCGTCGCCATCGCCGTCGAGGATCCGTTCGTCGCCGTCCCCGTCGCTCGCCGGGAGGCCGGGGACATCATTCGATCCGGCATCGACCTCCGGGGCGCCCGACTGGAGATGGATCCAGTCGTCCGCGGCGACCTCCAGCATCGAGGGTAGATCGATGTTGCCTTCGCCGGGATAGCCCCCCGAAACGTTCGAGAAGGTGACGTCGTCGAGATCCCCCGCGATGTCGGAGTCGAGTCCGCTCGAATCGACGTTGTCGCGCGCGATTCCGTTGGCGAGCGAGGACGCGTTCCGGTCGATGTAGATCCCGGCGCCTTCCGCGTCGTCGGCATCCATGAGCTCGTTCCGGACGATCGTACAGTTCGTCATCCGGACGCCGACGCCGAGCGCGGCGAAGACTCCTGCGCCCTTGATGGCGCGGTTTCGGGTCACGACCGTGTTCTCGACCGAAGCGCTCGAAGAGGAAACACTGACGCCGCCACCTCCGAGCGAGGCTTCGTTCTCGAGGAACAGCGTGCTGCGGATCTCGACGAGATCGCATCGGAGCACGGACACGCCGCCGCCGAAGCCGGTCGTGTCGAGGTCGCAGCGCGCCGCGTTGAATCGGAACTGGTTGCCGTCGATCGCGAGATCGAGCTCCTGCACGAAGATCCCGCCGCCGTTGCAGGCTTCGTTCGACTCGATGCGGTTGCCGGTCACCGACGCCGAGCCCGGCCCGATGAAGTAGAAGCCGCCACCCTCGACGTCCACCCGTGGATCGTGCCGGTTCCCGAGGATCTCGTTGTCGAGGAAGGAAGCTTCCTGGACGCGTCTCGCGTAGATGCCGGCTCCGAATCCCATGCGACCGCCGGCATCGAAGATCAGGTTCCCCTCGATTCGATTCCCGATGACGGTGGGCGAGCCGGCGAAGAATGCGAGCCCGGCCCCCAGGATCTCCTGTGGGCTCGCGAGCTCGAGCGCGGTGTTGGCTTCGATGACGTTGTTCTCGATGAGCGGCGAGCCGCCGCCGAACGCCATGCCTGCGCCTACCGTGGCCTGGTTGTTCGTGATCACGTTGTTCCGAAGGGTCGGCGAGGCGTCGCGGCCGACGATTCCGCCGCCGTACTCGGACCCGTTCCGACGGGTCCCGCCCCCGCCGGTGATCGTGAACCCGTCGAGGATCGCCCCGGGTCCTTCGCCGTCGAGGAAGCTGACGACCGAGCCGTTTCCGTTGCCGACGATGGACGTCACGCCGGGGCCGTCCGACGAGAGGATCTCGAGGTCCTTTCCGAGGAATCGGATTCGCTCGGAATAGGTGCCGGGCGCGACCAGGATCGTGTCTCCCGATGATGCGAGATCGATCGCGGCCTGGATCGTAGGGCGGTCGACCGGGACCTCGATGATCGTGCCGGCGGCGGCGGGCGTGGCGGTGGCCACCGAGAGCACGAGGAGCATGGCGAAGCTCGACGGAACGGTTCGCATGGGCGTTCTCCTGGAGGCAAGAGGCACGATCGTTTGTACACGAGCGCGACGTCTCGGGTCAACGGTCGACGCCTCGGAGCGCTCAACCCATCGCGATCGGCCCCGGCGAGCTCGCGCGGAGCGCCGTGGTCCTTTTCTGTCTCCCGAGAAATCCGGCGACGCCCCCTGGCCTGACGGAGGAGGGGGTGCTAGAATTGCAGCACTCACTGCTAGAAATCCAACATTTGCGCTCCCGAACCCTCGAGGACATCCCATGACGAACTTCCGAATCTCTCTGGCCCGCGCGTCGATCCTGGTGCTCGCGATGGTGCTTGTTCCCCTTGTCGAGGCCGGCGACACGCGACTCCTCCCCGAGACTTCCGGCGAACAGGACTTCTTCGGCTTCGCGACGGCCGTCGACGGGGATCGACTCGTCTCGAGCTCGCGAGGTGACGACGAGCTCGGGCCGGATGTCGGAGCGGTGACCGTCTTCGAGCGTGTCGACGGAATCTGGGAGCGGACGGCGACGCTGCGACCCGAGGGGGCGAGCGACGGCGCGCTGTTCGGAATGGCCGTCGCTCTCGAGGGGGACGTGCTCGTGGTGGGGGCGTTCTTCGAGAACGAGCGAGGCCGCGAGGCGGGAGCGGCGTACGTCTTCGAGTACGACGGTTCGACCTGGCAGTCGACCGCGAAGCTCCTCGGTGACGAGACCTCGCCGTTCGACTGGTTCGGCGTGTCCTGCGCGATCGACGCCGGCCGGATCGTGGTCGGAGCCCGCCAGGATCATGGCGGCGCGTTCATGTCCGGAGCTGCGTACGTGTTCGAGAAGGTGGACGGTACGTGGTCGCAGACCGCTCGGCTCACCGCCGCCTCGCCCTGGGTTTCCGGGAACTTCGGCCATGCCGTCGACATCTCGGGCGATGCGATCCTGGTCGGCGAGTTCAACGGTCAGACCGGGCCGGGGCGCGCGCACCTGTTCGAGTGGAACGGGGAGGCCTGGGCGCCGACTCTTCTGACGCCTTCGGACTCGCAGATCGACGATATGTTCGGTGTGGCCGTCGCCCTCGACGGGGGTACGGCCCTCGTCGGGTCGCGAATGCACGACGGGGCAGCGATCAATACCGGAGCGGTCTTCGTCTACGAACGGCAGGCGCCGGCCACATGGGGCGAGACGGCGATCCTCACATCGCCGAGCCCGCGGTCGCGTTCCGAGTTCGGGAACAAGGTCGACCTCGAAGGCGATGTGGCGCTGATCGGGGAATGGGAGGGCGGCGGTCCGTTGCCGGGCGCGTCGCACGTCTTCCGCCGGATCGAGGGCGCCTGGCGGTCGACCGCGGAGCTCCAGCCGGACTACGACGGAACGGGTGGTGGCTTCGGCCATGACGTGGCGATGGACGGAAGCACGGCCGTCGTCGGCGCGTTCCTTCAGGACGACCCCGTGAGCGATGCGGGCGGCACGTACGTGTACGATCTCTCCGCGCCTCTTGTTGCTGCTTACGGAACGGGGTGGCCGGGAACGAACGGAACGCCCGAGCTTCGCATCGACGGCGTGCCCGCACCCGGGCAGGCTCTGTCCCTTCACCTTTCGAACACGAGCGGCGCGTCGACGCGGTGTCTCCTCGCTCGCGGATCCGAGCCGGCGGAGGACGCGACGCGGTTCGGAGGGACGCTGCTTCTGGTGCCTGTCGTCGTCGAAGCGCGCGAGATGCCCGCGTCGGGCTTCGGGCGCGAGCTCGCGGTTCCCGATCGTTGCGAGTGGATCGGGCGGACGTTCCGCGTGCAGGGCTTCGTTCGCGATGACGGGGCGTCTGACGGGTGGGCGTTCTCGAACGCGGTCGAAATCACGATCGGCCGCTAGCTGAGCCGCTCAGGGAATCAGGAGATCCAGCGTGAGCTCGAAGTCAGGGTCGCGTTCGCGACGATAGTGGCCGATCGCCTCGACGAGTTGGTCGAAGCGAAGGTCGGCGCTCGGGCGTAGCGTGGTCTCCCACCAGGGCTCTCGCGAGCGCAATGCCGCGCCGAGCTCCGAGAGCGGAACGGTCTGCGGGTCGTCCCAGAAGCGGAGCCGTGCGGCGCCGTCCGATGCCGACTCGATCGTGACGACGGGCTCGACGGCTCCGGATCTGCGAGAGCCGGGCAGCGTCGTTGGCCACGTGTAGATCTGCGCCGGCTCGCGACCGTCGGGCAATAGTTCCACGCGCGGAATTCTCGTCGTGTTGTGGGCGCCCGCGGCGAGTACCGGTGCGACGAGTCGATAGGGCGTCTCGGAGGGCGCGATGATGCGCAGCGTCGCGAGGCTGAGTCCGAACTCGCCTCGCTTGCGGTTGGCGTGCCGCACGAGCCGCTCGCGGAGCGCGATACCGTCGTCGTACCGCCCGTCTCGAGTGACGTAGGCTGCCGCGCCGTCCGGCGCGGGTTCGACGGCCACCTCGAAGACGAGATCCGGATCGCTCCCGACAGTCGCGGCGTTGGCGTCGGCCGTGGATGACGAGCCGTCAGGGCGGCCGCAGCCCGAGGTGCCGACGATGGCGGTGCCGAGTGCGAGGATCAAGCCGATCCGTGCCCCTGCGAAGAAGGATGTGTCGGACATCATGCCCCAAACGTAGGGAACGCCGGCCGAAGTTGCAATGGCGCGCGGTCGGGCGTGGGCGGCGGTCGACTCGGCCCGTCGAGTTGAATCCACGGGGAGCACGTGCGAGACTCGCCGTTTCCCTGGTGGTGTCCCGAATCCTTTCAGAGAGGCTCGCGATGAAGCACGGCATGTTGTTCGTCTCGGTGGTGGTACTGCTCACGATGTCTTGCAGCGGTCCGCGCGCGGTCCGTAGCGGTGACGGTACGGGCAACACGAGTGTCGACAATCAGGCGCTCAGCACCAAGCTCGACAAGGTCGATCTCGACTATCTCGCGGATGAGAACACCCGTGCGCTCTTCGCGTCCGGCTTCTGGAACAAGACGGTCGAACGGTCCCCGCAGCCGCCCCGCGTCGCGATCTGGCCCATCCAGAATCGGACGGCGCAGCACGTCGACGATCAGATGGATATCCTGCTCCGGCGCCTCGAGACGACGCTCGTCAACAGCGGCGACGTGGCCGTGGTCGCGCGCGATCGCCAGGAGAGCCTCCTGCGCGAGCTCGGCATCCAGCAGAGCTACGACTTCGACCCGGCGACGGCGGGCCAGCTGGGCGCGCAGCTCGGCGTCGAGTACTTCCTGACCGGTCGCATCACGTCGGTCGAGGAGAAGACCAGCAGCATGCGTCGCGTGCAGTACACTCTGTTCATCCAGGTCCTGAACATCGAGACCGGACAGATCGGCTTCCAGAACGACGCGTCGCGCACCAAGGCTCTCAAGCGGTAGGGGGGCCCGATCGCGCGACGCGATCGGACTCTCGAGAACCCAGGCCATGACGCTCCGTCTCGACGCACATTCCGATGCGGACCTCGATCGCGCCGCCGCGTTGCTGCGCGATGGGGGACGGGTCGCGTTCCCGACGGAGACCGTGTACGGACTCGGCGCCGACGGTCTCGACGGTGCGGCGGTCGCGCGGATCTTCGAAGCGAAGGGGCGTCCGTCCGACAACCCGCTCATCCTCCACGTGGCGAGCTTCGACGAGGCGCGTAGGCTCTGGGACGCGAGCGCGGCCGAGCTCGACATCGCCGGCCGCCTGACGCGTGCGTTCTGGCCCGGGCCGCTCTCGATCGTGCTGCCGGCCGCGTCGCAGATCCCCGAGGAGGTCACGACCGGTCTCGCGACCGTGGCGGTGCGCGCTCCCGATCACCCGACGGCGCGGGCGCTCATCGAGCGCACCGGTCGACCACTCGCGGCGCCGTCGGCCAATCTGTCGGGAAGGCCGAGCCCGACCACCGCGGAGCATGTGCTTCGCACCCTTGACGGTCGCATCGAAGCCGTGCTCGACGGCGGACCGACTCGCGTCGGGCTGGAATCGACGGTGATCGACCTGCGCGACGGGAAGGCGCGCCTGCTCCGCGAGGGCGGGATCACGGCGGAGGAGATCGCAGCCGTGACCGACGCCGAAGTGTCGTGCGCCGACGAGGACGTCGCGCGCGCGCCCGGCATGCGGCATCGACATTACGCGCCCGCGGGGATCGCGACGCGCGTCGCGGAGCCTGCCGAGCTCGCGGACCTCTGGGGGGATGACGTCGCGGTCCTGTGTCGTGTCGCGCTGGCCCGGGAGCGCGGCCCGCGCGAGGCGCCGCTCGAGACCCTGCCGAACGATCCCGAGGGCTACGCACGGGGCCTGTACGCGGCACTCTACCGGCTCGAGAGCTCTGGTGCGGCAACTCTCCTGATCGAAGCGCTCCCCGACGAAGACGCCTGGAGCGCGGTCCGGGATCGGATTCGCCGCGCGGCCGCCGGCTAGGACGGGGTTCAGCGGTTGGCCAGCACCGGCAATCCGCGCACCTCGAGCAGTCGCTCGTCAGCCGTGATCATCTTCAGCCCGAGAACGCGCGCCGTCGCAAGCAGGAACCGATCGGCTGGATCGGCGTGCTTCAGCTCGACGCGCCGACTGTCGCGGGCGATCTCGTGCGTGAGCGGCGCTTCTTTGAGTGGCGCGCGCTCCATCGCGTCCGCGAGCCACGAATCGGCATCCGTATCGAGCCGGAGTCGTCCCTTCTCGACGAGCAAGAGGAACTCCCACGTACTGATCGGCGAGAGCCAGAGCTCGTTCTCGGTTTCCCGCAGGATGCGCTTCACGCGCGAGCCGAGCTTGGCGGGCTCGAGGAGTGACCAGATCCAGATGTGCGTGTCGAGGAGATAACTCACGCGCCGAGGGCGTCCCAATCGGACGAGTCGCCGGCGGGCCCGATGATGTCACCCTCGATCGACCCGGACGCGCTCATCGAGCCGATCCAATCGGTGTCGCGCTCGGGTGGAGAGGGCGGAACGACCTCGGCAACCGGCACCCCGAACCGAGTGATCTGAATCGGTTTGCCGGTCTTACGAACGCGCTCCAACACCGCCAGACAAGTGGCCTTGAACTTCGAGATGGGCATCGATTCCATGCTGCAAGCGTACATCAAAAATAGACCATGGTCTATAACCATAGTCCATTCGGGGCTCGGTGGGCGTTGGCTCGGCGCATCAGGTGCATGGACGAGTCTCGGAGAGTCCGGGTTACGTGCCGGAGTCCCGGTTTCCGCGCTACGGATCTGTAACCGACGTCGTCGTCAGGTCACATGCCCTGGGACCGGAAGAAGCGCGGCTCGGCGCCCGGCACGCGATCTTCGCACACCGCTCGGGTCTCGACGCGACTCGGTACGGGAGTTGCCTCAGGTCGAACGCAGACCGTCGCGACCCAGCCAGGAGGTGATTCCCATGGTTCCTCGAATCGATGGCCCCGAACGATGCGTGGCGTTCGTGCTAGGCGTGTTGGCACTGACGGTGGGCGCGCTCCCGACTCTCGGGGAGACGGCGTCTCCGTGGAGCGAGCGGGCGCTTCTCACCGCGTCGGACGCGACGAACTTCTCGTATCTCGGTCGGTCGGTTTCGATCGACGGAGATGTGGCCGTCGTGGGAACGCCCCTCGCCATGGACGGCGACGGCTTCCGGGACGGCGCAGCGTACGTGTATCGATTCGACGGCACGCAGTGGGTCGAGGAACAGCGTCTCGTGAACCCGAGTCCGGAGACCGGAGATCAGTTCGGCACCGCGGTGTCCGTGAGTGGCGACGTCATCGTCGTCGGAGTCCCCGAGTCGAGCCTCGTCGGTAACGAGGCCGGCGCTGTCGTCGTCTTTCGGCACGACGGCGAGGCGTGGGCGTACGAGCAGACGCTCGTGGCAGTCGAGACGACGGTGGCCGATCGCTTCGGCGGCGCGGTCAGCGTGAGTGGAGATACCCTCTTCGTCGGCGCGACGGGCGACAACTCGGCCGGTCACGCGTCGGGGTCCGTGTTCGTCTTCCGCGATCAGGGCGGAGGCGTTTGGAGCGAGGAGGCCAGGATCGAGGCGTCGGATACCGCCCCGCTCTTGCGATTCGGATTCGCCGTCGCGCTGGAGGGGGACGTCGGCGTCGTGTCGGCACCCGGCCACGGGAGCCTCGCCGGTTCGGTCTACGTGTTTCGCGGCGCGAACGGAATCTGGACCGAGGAGCAGCGGCTGGCGGCTCCCGACGCGGCGCAGCAGGACGAGTTCGGAAGCAGCATCGCGCTTGCGGGAACGATTCTCGTGGTCGGCGCGTCCGGCGACGACGACCTCGGATCCGAGTCCGGCTCGGCCCACGTCTTCCGACGGACCGGCGCGTCCTGGACACACGAGGCGAAGCTTCTCGATCCCGCCGGTGAGGAACGCGACTACTTCGGCATCTCGGCGGCCGCGTCTGCCGATCGCGTGGTGGTCGGCTCCTGGTTCGGAGAGGCGCAAGGCGTCAGCTCAGGGTCTGCGATCGCGTTCCGCCATGACGGCGCGACGTGGAGCATCGAGCAGTCGCTCTTCGCGTTCGATACGGGGCCGGGGGACCGCTTCGGGCAGTCGCTCGCTCTCGACGGCGATCGCCTGGTCGTCGGCGCGACCGGTAGGGACAGCGTCGGCCTCATCGACGACGGCTCGGCCTACGTCTTCGATCTCTTGCGCCCGCGCCTCGAAGAGTGCCAGGGCCGAGACGGTGTCGATCGCTTGTTCGCGAATGGCGGCACCGGCGTCGGGAGCGACCATCGCGTATCGATGCGGGAATCGGGTCCGCTCAGCCTCGTGCTGCAGCGCCCGTCCACGGGCGGCAACGGCCGGTTCGTCCTCCACATGAACGCAGGCGCCGCCAACGACGATACGCTGATGGAACTTCCGTTCCAGCTGGGGACGAGCTGCTTCTCGTTCCTCGTCTCTCCCGAACGACACCCCGTCGCCGTCTGGAACAACAGCGGCTATCGCAACCGAGTCGGCTTCAGCCAGTACTTCGGCACGCCCATTCCCGATCCGGGACGCGCGCCGACGACTCTGCTCGATTTGCCGGCCGGTGACGCGGCGAATCTACCGGTCGGCAGCTGCTTCACGCTGCAGGCGTTGATCCAGAACCCGGGCTCGTCGGCCGCGAGACCGTTCAGTCTGACGAATGCCATCCTGCTGGTCGTGGAGTGAAGCGCGGTCGGGTCGCCGGGGCGTCCTAACGAGGCACGACGACCTCGATGCTCTCCCCGTTCTTCGCGCGCATGCCCTCGACCCGGGCTCGCGGTGGTGCGGTCTCGAGATCGCCGGGGTGTCGAAGCGTCAGGGTGAGGAGACGGTCGGTGGGCGCCACGAGCTCGAACCAGCCGTTCGAATCGGTGAGCGCGAGGTCGATGCGCTCGCCCTCGCATTCGGCTGCGACTTGCCATTCGACGAGGGGATTCCCGATGTCGTCCGTGACGACGCCGCGAAGCACCGCGCCGTAGGGCAAGACGAGCTCGTGGGATGAATGGCGCAGGTCGACGAGCGGAAGGCGAATCGTGCTGAGAGGGCGGTCCGTGATCTGAGCGACGTAGGGACCCGGTCGGACGAGGAGCGCGGCCTGAGGATCGGGCAAGCCGGCGATGCGGAAGCTTCCGTCGTGACGGCTGGAACCGAACCCGGCCACATGCATTGCGTTCCGGGCGAGCACCATGAGATGCGCTCCGGTGACGGGGTTTCCGTCCTCGTCACGAACGACGCCTTCGAAGGTGTAGGGCGCTTCGACGCGGAAGTCCACGCCGTCGACGGATTCTCCTGCCCCAACATCGAAGAGGTCCTCCCGGCGCAGGATCGGGAGGTTCTCGGGCGAAGCGTAGAGCCCGTAGCAGCCGGGCGCGACCTGCTCGAAGCGGTAGCGGCCGTCCTCGTCGGTGATCTCCGCTCGCTGAAAGTACGTGTCCGTATCGGCTTCGGTCTCGTGGCTGTAGAACGCGAGGCTCGCCAGCACGCGCGCGTTCGCGACCGGTCGGTCGTCGACATCGAGCACGCGCCCCTCGATCGAGCCGGGCGCGTCGAGCCGGACATCGCCGATCTCGATCTCTTCGGCGCCGGAGAGGGGGAGGACCGCTGTGCCTCGCCCCGGCTCGCGAACGTACATCACGTGCGGACGTCGCGGGATGTCCCGGAGCTCGAATCGCCCTTCCGCGTCGGCCTGCGTGCGAAGAGTCATCCAGACGAGCACGGTGTCGATCGTGACGAGCGGAACGACGACGACCTCCGCGTGCGGAACGGGATCTCCTTCCGGCCCGAGGATCCGACCTCGCGCGATCCGCCCGCGTTCGAGCTCCACATCGGTTGGCGTCGCGGGATCGGTTTCGGTGGCGTCGAGACTCAGCGTTGCCGTCGCGTAGCCGGGTGCGGAGGCCATCACCTTCCACGCGTAGAAGGGGCTCGGCTTGGCGAGGAGCCCCTCGATTCGGAATGTTCCATCGGCGCCCGTCGTCACGGGATGTTTCACGCGGTAGGACCGATGGATCGTGCCTCCTTCGATCGGCTGCCGCGTCTCGGCATCGATCAGTCGGCCGTGGAGCTCGTATCCGCGCTCTACCTCGATTCGGACCTCGTTGGATCCGCCCTCGGTGGTGGGCACGATGTGGATGAGGCTCGCCGGTTCTCGCGGCGGAGTGGCGAGGAGGGTCGTCTCGCCAACGGGCAGGTCTTCGAAGAGGAATCGTCCGTCGCCGTCTGTCGTGACCTCGACAACATGCCTCGGAAGCCCCGGGTGGAACATCACGTCGGCATCGACGAGGGCCCCGACGACCGGGGAGCCGTCCTCACGGCGAACCACCGTTCCCTCGATGCGCGCGCCGCGGCGGGCCCGGATTCGAACCTCGCGATCGGGCGGCGGCTGGAACTCCGAGGTCGGCGCATAGCCCTCCGCGCGGGCGAGGATTGTCGGGAGTGCGCCGCGCGGAACCTCGAGCGTGAATCGTCCCTCGTCGTCGCACACGGTCGACGCGACCCTCTCGCCTGCCGGCAAGGCCGATGTCCGGAACAGGTCGGCGGTCCGATCGGTACGGAGCGCTTCGACGCTTGCCGCCGCGATGCCGCGATCGTTCGGCCCGACCACGATCCCCTCGTACGTGATCGTTCCGGCCGTGTCATCACTCGACGCCGCGGACGGTGCCGGTCCGACGGGGGCCGGCGTCGCCCGTGGCTTACGAGCGTCCGTCAAGGCGATCTCTCTTTCGAGGATGCGGAAGCTCATTCCGTCGGTCGCCTCGGATGTGGAATCGCCTGCTCCTCGGATCTCGAAGGGATTGAGCCTCGAGAGCCCGACGAAGGCGACAAGGGCCAGCGCGACAAGGCCGGCAGGGACGGCGAGCTTCGTCCCGATCGTCCCGATTCCAGGCGACGCTCCGTCGGCAGGCGAGCCTGACGCGACGGAATCATCCGCGTCGACACCGTTCGGAGGCTCAGCGGCCGGGCTCGTGTCCGCGGTGCCGTCGGCGCAAAGGGGTGCGACAAGCACGGCGAGCGGACGCAGGTCGCGCCCCAGGTCGGCCTTCAGCTGATCGCGAAGCATCCCGAGCCCGCGGTGCAGGCGTGCGCGCGCGCTCGACGGCTCGATCCCCTCACACTCGGCGATTCGTTTGAGCGGCATGCCGTGGAAGTAGCGTAGCAGCACCGTCCGACGATACGGCTCGCGGAGCTCGAGGACCGAGCGCGCGACGTGTGAGTGCAGCTCGGCGTCGGCGACGAGCTCGGCGGTCGAGGGAGCTTCACCCGAGGCCGCGGCGCGACGCTCGATGCCGGGCCTTCGCTTCAGCGTTCGGAATCGCCCGTAGATGTTGTTGCGCAGCACGCGGTGCAGCCAGCCTCGTATCGCCTCGGGCTGCCTCGGCGGGTTCTCGATCAGCTGGATCCATGTCTCCTGAAGTGCGTCCTCGACGTCGTGCTCGCTCGCGAGAAGACTGCGCGCCAGGTCGCGCAGGGCGGGACCTTCTCGCAGGATCGTTTCGAGCCGTTCGACGTGCATGGACGACACCTTCGGACAGGGACGGACGAGGACTCTTTCGTCGGTCTCATGGATACCGCGGCGGAAGAAACGTTGCCCCTTTTCTACGCGAAATCCGCGCGATCGCCCTCCGAAATTGCGGGAGGGCTTGTTCTGGATCCAAAAACACGGCAACGTTGCGGGGGGCGCGGTGTCTTTCTCCCGTGCATCCGGGCCGGCGAGTCCGGGCACGGATCGAAGTGCGAGGAAGAGAACGCCGAGAAGAAGGAGGTCTCCATGTTCAGCCGAGTTCTTGAGCGCCGCCCGGTCGGGACGTACTGCCGAGGGGCACGCGTGGGTCTTTCCGTGGTGCTGCTCCTCGTCGGGCTGCTGGCGGTGCCGACATTCGCGGAGAGCGTCTGGTACGTGTCTGTGGATGGCAGCGATGCCGCTCCGGGCACGCGTGACGAACCGCTTCGCCACGTGCAGACGGCGTTCGACCTGGCCGTCGACGGCGATCGGATCCTGGTCCTCCCCGGGCGCTACGTCGAGAACGTCGATTTCCTCGGCAAGGAGGTCGTGCTGCGCAGTGACGCCGGTCCGCGCGTCACCATTCTTGACGGCAGCGAGCCGGAAGACGTCAGTCGAGCGAGCGTCGTTCTGATCGAAGACGAGGTCGGCCCCGGAGCGGTGGTGGACGGATTCACGCTCACCGGCGGCCGGGGAACGCGCTTCAACCTTCCGATGGTCGGGAACATCGGCGGCGGGATCGCGGTGTCGCGGCTGAGCCGCCCGACCCTCGTCAACAACATCATCACCGGTAATTCGGCGAACTCGGGCGGCGGTATCGGCCTCGAGCGCTCCACGGCCCTCATCGCCAACAACGTCATCTACGGGAATCGGGCGATCGGTCTCGGTGGAGGAGTCGTGGGTCTGGTGGGGCACACCGAGCCGATTCGCCTCGTGAACAACACGATCGTCGGCAACCAGAGCACGGACGGAGGCGGAGTCCTCGGGTACGCGGCTGCGCTCGAGATGACGAACTGCATCGTGGTGGACAACATCGCGAGGACGCCCGAGATCTGGTGGATCCAGATCGTCCCGACTGTCACGCACTCGCTCGTCGGGGGCGGCTGGCCCGGCGCGGGGAACCTCGAAGGCGATCCGATGTTCTGCAACGCGTCCGCCGGGGACTTCCGCCTGCAGGCCGGTTCGATCTGCATCGACGCCGGTAGGAACGAGATCCCGACCATCAAGAAGCGAACGATCGGGGGCGGCGAGCGGCTGCTCGATGGGGACATGGACGAGATCGACGTCGTCGATATCGGTGCGTACGAGGTCGCGGTGGAGATCGCGGCGCGATACGGAACGGTGCAGGGCGCGGAAGGCGGCCTCGCGGATGTGCTGTTCGTGAACGGGAGTGCCGGCGACGAACATCGCGTCGTTTCGATCGGCATCGATGAAGCGCTCGACGTGGCGCTGACGCCGGCCCCGGCCGGTCCGACGCCGGCCGCCTACGTCCTGTACGCGTGGCGTGGCGAGCCGGATCGCGACAGCGTCAGCGTGCAGCCGTTCGGCCTCGGGATGGCCGGTTTCGCGACCCCGCTCACCGGGGCAGCGTCTCGGCTCGTCGCCACCTGGAACAACCTCGGATACGAATACCGTCTCGGGGCTGCCGATCGCGAGTCGGTGCCGGCGCCGTGGACGCTCCTCGAGCTTCCGAAGGGTGTCGGTCAGCCGGCCCGTATCACGCTGCAGGGATTCATCGCCGACGAGGCCTCGCGTGCCGCGGGTCCGCTGAGCCTCACGAACGCGGTCGTCATCGACGTCCGATGAGCCTCACGCACTGCACTCGTATGCCGTGCCGTCCTCGTACGATTCATTCCTCTTGACGCAGGGAGACATGACGATGAGTCTCGCTCGAACCCGAAGGCTCGATCGATTCGTCGCTCTGGCCGCGATGATCCTGGTGCTGGCGTCCTCTTCGTTCCGCGAGGCTCGCGGGCGGAGCCTGCCGCCGCCCGCGGTCCCGCCCGAGAACCCGATCACGGATTCGAAGGCGGTGCTCGGAAAGATCCTCTTCTGGGACGAGCAGCTCTCGAGCGACAACACGATCGCGTGCGGCTCGTGTCATCTCCCTCGATTCGGTTCGGGAGATCCGCGCTCGGTGCGGATCCCCGGGCCGGACGGCATCCCCGGGAGCGATGACGACACCTTCGGCTCGCCGGGCGTGGCTAGGAGTACGCGCACGGGACACTATCGGCCGGATGTCGAAGCCGGATTCGCCGCGCGCGTCACGCCGCGCCTCGCGCCGAACGTGCTGACTGCGGCGTACGATGACGAGAGCTTTTGGGACGGACGTGCCGGGGCGCGTTTTATCGACCCGGCGACCGGCGAGGTGATCCTGGAGGAGGGCGGTGCGCTCGAGAGCCAGAGCCTCCAGCCGCTCTTGAATCCCGTCGAGATGGCGTACGAGGGGCGGACGTGGGACGACGTCATCGCGAAGATCGAGGGATCGACGCCACTCGGGCTCGCGACGGATCTTCCGCCCGACACCGCGTCCGCGATCGCGGCGCACCCGACGTACCCAGAGCTCTATGACGACGCGTTCGGCAGCGGGGGCGGGGTCACGCTCGCCCGAACGGCGATGGCGCTCGCTACGTATCTGCGGACGCTCGTCCCGGATCAGTCGCCATTCGATCGCAATGGATTGAGCGCCTCGGAAGAGGCCGGGAAGCTCGTCTTCCAGACGAAGAACTGCACGCACTGTCACCGCGGTCGCGCGCAGTCGGATCACGAGTTCCACAACACGGGGATCCGGCCCGCGCATGAAGATGTCGGACGCATGGCCGTGACGGGCGATTCCGCGGACATCGGCAGGTTCAAGACGCCTTCCCTTCGCAACGTGGGTCTGCGGACCCGTCTCACGCACGCAGGTACGTTCGGTTCGCTCGAAGAGATCGTGGACTTCTACGATCGGGGCGGTGACTTCCACGAACACCAGGATCCGGCGATGGCCCCGCTCGGTTTGACGAGTGCCGAACGATCGAACCTGATCGCCTTCCTTCGCTCGGGTCTCACCGATCCGCGCGTCGCGAATGCACAGCACCCATTCGATCGGCCGACGCTCCGCTCCGAGATCGGAAGCGCGGTCGAGCTCGGTGTCGGCCATCCCGGCAGCGGCGATCGCGTCCCGCAGCTTCTCGCGACGTCGCCACTCGTCGCCGGCGCGGAGTTCCGGCTCGGCATTCACGACGCGCTCGGTGGTGCGCGGTCCCTGCTTGCGGTGTCTCGGGCTGCCGCAAGCGACGGGCGGTTGGTGCGTGGCGTTCCCCTGTACGTGTCGCCCGCGTCGGCGCGGCTCGTGGAGCGAACGCTGCGAGGAGAGGGGCCCGGTGCCGGATACGCCACCGTTCGGCCGCGCCGCCCCCTCGAACCTCGACACGTCGGGCGCGAGGTCTTCGCGCAGTGGTTCGTTCTCGACCCCGAGGCCGATCAGGGAGTCGCGTCAACGGCCGCGGTGGCGTACGAGGTGCTGTAGCCCGAGCGTCCCGCGCCGGGCCCGCGCCGGCGGTCGCCAACGAGAGCGACCCCGGCCCGATCGAGCGATCGATCGGACCGGGGTCGAAAGAATCTTCCCCCTGATTCTGTAAGTGGTTCGGTCGTTCCTAGAGCTGCGCGAGCTCGGCTCGGACGTCGGCGAGGGTCCCTTCCAGGCTCGAGATGTAGTTGACGAACTGCTCGTAGTCGTTGGTGGCGTCCGCGAGGTCGTTCTCGGCCTGCGCCTTTTCGTCGAGAAGTTCCTGGTAGGCACGTCCCATCGCGTAGTACTCGTCGCGAAGGGCGTCGAACGGGCCCATCATGCCTTCGAGCACGACCCGCTGCATACCGATCTGGGTGTTGAGGGCCGCGACCTGGGCCTCGAACGGGAGGCGAAGCGGCGACCACTTCGGGTACTGGTTCGCGGTCGCCTGCGCTTCCGCCGCGGCGCTCTCGAGCTGGCGGATGAGCTCCAGGATCACCTGGATCGGCTCTTCGGCGACCTCGAGTTCTCGGCGCTTGGCGTTGAGCTGCGGTTCGATGGAGCGGATCGGAGCGTCCACGATCATGAGCCTGTCCCAGGCGTCGGCCATGTCGCCCGCGGCCTGGTCGCGCTCGCCCTTGGCCCAGTCGAGCTCGCCGATGAGATCGGCCTCGGCAGCGAGCAGCTCGGCGCGAAGCACGTCACGGTCGTGCGCCGCCTTGTCGACGATCTCGATCTCGACGATCTGGTCGTTGCTCTGCTGGCCGACGAAGGTTTCGATCGGGCCGACGAACGTCTGGGTGAAGCCGAAGCGGTCCGTGACCTTGGCGACGAAACCTTCTCGCACCTCGATGGTCGAGACGCCGAACTCGAAGACCGTGCTCTGGCCGAGCGGCAGGGGCTGCTGCTCTCCCGGGAAACGGTGGTCGTTCGGGCCGTGCTCCGAGACGAGCACCGGGCTCTCGTCGATCGCGGCCTGTTCGAGGGCGTTGCACAGGCGGCTGCGGCCCTGGGTGAAACGCTTCTCGATCATCGCGGTCGCCTGGAGCGCGGCGTCCCATGCGGCCTGCTCGTTGTACGCGGCGGCTTCGCGAGGATCCACGCCGGCGGCGGCCGAGCGCTCGGCGAGCGCGGCGTACATCTCATCGACGAAGGCATCCGCCGCCGCCTGCGTCCAGACTTCCTGGTACGCGTCGAGGCGTCCGCACACGATCAGCGAGACGTTGTCGCGCGTCGGGGGCCCCGTGAGGTCGTGGGTGTTGGCGCACTGGTTCTGGCTCAGATCGTTCAGAATCCCGTTCATCGCTCGGGCCGCCCGCTCGCCGGCCTCGGTGCCGATCGAGATCGCGTCCTTCTTGATCGATCGCAGGTACGTATCCATCTCCGGCGACGTCTTCGCCGGCGTGCTGCCCTTCACGATCGCCTCGAAGGCGGCCCGAGCGGTGAACTCGGGGAGCACGCGGGGGATGCTTCGTTCGTAGACGCCGAATCGCTTGCAGACCATGTTCTGCAGCTTCTCCTGCTGAGCCGAGGGCTGAGCCTTCGCAGCGCCCGCCGCGAGCAGGGTGAGGAACAGGGCCGTCGTGGTCGTGATCGTGGTGAGGGTCTTCTGGATCTGCATGGTTATCTCCGCTTTCCGTGTGTTTTTACCCGTCGTGAGGCGACCCGTCGTGCGCCTCCACAACGCTCTTGAGCGGGGAGGCGGGGGGATTACACCGGGGCGTAGAAAAACCTCGGGAGAGCCGCACGAGGAGAGGGGGCGGGGCGTAGGCCTGCCTTGACCGGGACCTTGGAGCCCTCAGTGCCCGAAGGAGGCCAGCTCGAAGACGCGGACTTCGGTGCTCTCGCGTCCCTGGATCGTGATCGAGACCGTGAAGTCAGCGCGCAGGACACCTTCGCCCGGCACCTCGTCGCTCACTACGGCATCGACCGACATTCGGAACGGGAGCGTGCGGCCGCGGATCACGAGCGTGCCGGCGAGATCGGATCGGATCCTCTCGGATCGGAAGCGGCGGCCGCCGATCGAATAGATCCCGGAGTCGATCGACGTGGTCTCCGCCGCGAGGTCCTTCGGCGCCTCGGTGAGATCGCGGAACGAGATCAGCCGGTCGAGGACGGATGCGGCCGGATCGAGCGAGGCCAGGGTCTCGAGATGCTCGTCGCCGATCGTCGTCGTGCACTGAAGCTCGACGCCGTCCTTGGCCACGTCGGAGATCACGCGCCGGATCGAGACGCCGTCCGCGAGCTCGACTCCGACGCCCACTCGGTACTCGCACCACTGTCCGACCTGCGCGGTGATCGGCGTTGTGCTCGGCGGCGCAGCGGCATCCGCCTTCCACGCGTCGTCGATCGAGCCCGCGCGAGGGCCGCGCGCCCGGAACGTTTCGGCGGCGGGTTCCACACGCTTCCAGCGCTCGTCGAAGGGCTTGTAGCGCAGTGGCTCGTAGCCGGCCTTCTCGAGATCGCGAACCGCGTGGGTCCGCGAGAGGACCCTCGGCAGCGCGGCTTCGTAGACGCGGATCTTCGTACGCGACGCATTCGCGAACCCGGCGAAGAGCATGACGTGACCGTCGTTCGTGTTCACGATGTCGCCGGGGCGTAGATCCTGGAAGCGATCGAGCCGGTAGCAGAGCCTTCCGAGCGAACGCGTCGACTGCTTCAGCGGAAGCTCCCAGCAGCGCGACACGAATCCCGAGCAGTCGACCCCGGCCGAGTGTCGGCTCGCGCCGAGCCCGTTCGGGATCTCGCCGGCGTACTTCCCGGCCGCGATCTCGCGGTCGAAGTCCTCGACGCGCGTGAAGCCTCCCCACTTGTAGGGGATGCCGACGCTTTTCTCACCCGGTCGCCACCCGACGAAACCCCGCTGCTTTCCGTCCGGCGTGTCGATCCGGTTGCCGTCGGCGTCCTTCCCGTGGATCCGGTTCGCCTCGGTGCCGACCCACTCGTGCTCGGCGTAGCGTTTCGCGATCGCGAGGGCCTTCGCGCGTCGGCTGTCGGCGTCGGTCCTCTCCTGGGCGAAGACGGAGCCTGCGAAGAGTACGAGGAGAGCGACCGAAGCGGGGAGACGTCGAGAGAAGGAACGCACGGATCCGACCTCCTGAAGCGGTTCAAGGTACGCCGGGCCGAGTGTATCACGAAAGAAAACGGGGCGGCGGACTTCCGTCCGCCGCCCCGTCGCGGGTCTTGCTGAGGGTAACCGGTCGCGTCAGTCGCGCGGCCAGCTCGGGAAACGACCCGGCGTCCAGGGGGCGCCGGCCGCGTCGAGCGTCGACTCGAGGTCGCTGAGGTCGGTGTCGATGACCTGGCGGAGCTCGCCGAGCAGGACGGCCAGCTCGTCGCTCGCGAACTGGGCCTGCTCGCGCTGCGTCTGCGTCGGGGCGGACGTCACCCAGAACTGATCGCCGACGACGCTGCCGACGCGACTGTTGATCGACGGCGGGGCCGGTTCGTAGCGGCGCGACAGCGTGCGGTCGCCGGAGAGACGGATCGACATCGAGGTCATCTTCTTCTGGATGGACTCGACCGTCTGGAGCAGGTCCGTCGAGAGACCGGGCGTCTCGGTGACGGCGCGTCGCATGTGGTTCAGCCGGTTCTGCGCGTCGCCAAGCGCGCTCTGCGCGCCGCGGACGGCCCGCTGCAGCTCGGCGACGGACTTGCGGAAGGCGAGCACCTCGGCCTGGTCTTCCGCGGTGAACGTGCCGTGGTTCAGCATCTCGACGTCGAACGAGACGGGCTCGGTCAGCTCGGTCATCTCGCCGTCGACTTCCTTCGCCATCGTCACGCTGTACGTGCCCGGCGCGACCGGGTGGCCACTGTTCGAGCCGCTCGAGAGCTGGATCGGCGTCGCGGCGGGATAGCGGAGATCCCACGCGACGCGGTGCAGTCCCTTGCTTCGCGACGTCTCCATGCGACGGACGATCTCGCCCGCGGAGTCTCGCACGATCAGGAAGAGGCGCGGCGCGCGCTCTTCGTCTTCGGCGCGGAACTCGTCGAGCGTCGGGTACGCGGCGTCGCCCTTCTTCCACGCGGCCTTACGCTTCTCGCGCTTCGTCTCGGGCTTGCTCTTCAGGTAGTACGTGAAGATGGCGCCGTACGGCGGGTTGTCGGCGGTGTAGAACGACGTTCCCTGGAAGCCGCGACCCGAGCTCCTCCCGAGGCGGCTTCGCTCCATGTACATGAGCGCGGTCTTCACGGGGAAGACATGCGCGTCGGTCTCCTTCAGCATCGACTTCGTGATCGTGCGCAGCGGCGTGTAGTCGTCGAGCACGTAGAAGCCGCGGCCGAACGTGCCGAGCACGAGATCGTTCTCGCGCTGCTGGATCTCGAGGTCGCGGACGGCGATGGTCGGCAACCCCGGAACTTCGGCCCAGTGCTCGCCGCCGTCGACGCTGAACGACGCGCCGAACTCGGTGCCGACGAACAGGAGCGACGGGTTCACGTGATCCTCGGCGATGGCCCAGCAGATCTCGCGATCGCCGAGGTCGCCGGCGATCGACGTCCACGAATGGCCGCGGTCGTCACTGCGGAGCACGTACGGCTTGAAGTCGCCGTTCTTGTGGTTGCTGAAGCAGGCGTAGATGCGATCGGCCTCGTTCGGCGAGGCGTACAGGTAGCTCACGTACGTCATGTGCGGCACGCCGGGCAGCGCGTCGATCTTCCGCCACTCGGCGCCGTTGTCCTCGCTCACCCAGATGAGCCCGTCGTCGGTGCCGACGTACAGGAGCCCCTCGGTGATCGGCGATTCGGCGACCGCCGTCGTGTTGCCGTAGATCGAGGTCGATCGGTTCTTGCTGACCGCGTCCGGGTTCTGGATCTTGCCCATGACCGGAAGCTGATTGCGGTCGATGTCGCGCGTCAGATCGCCGGTGAGAGCCGTCCACGAGTTGCCGCGATCCTCCGAGCGGAACAGCCGGTCGGCGCCGAAGTACAGACGCGTCGGCGAGTGCGGGCTGATGAGGAGCGGCGAATCCCAGTTCCACACGTACGGCGCGTCACCCGGGCGCTCGCGCGGCTTGATGTCGACGGTCTCGCCGCTGCGGCGATCGTGACGGATCAGCCCGCCGTGCTGCCACTGGCTGTAGACGATCATCGGATCGGTCGGGTCGACCTGCGTCTCGAAGCCGTCGCCGCCCACGGTGATGAACCAGTCGGCGTTGGCGATGCCGGCGCGATCGGTCGTTCGCGACGGGCCGCCCTGCGTGTTGTTGTCCTGCGTGCCGCCGTAGATGTTGTAGAAGGGCTCGGAGTTGTCGGTGCAGACCTTGTAGAACTGCGTCAGCGGCAGGTTGGCCTTGAACGCCCAGTTCGCGGCGCGGTCGAAGCTCTCGTAGACGCCGCCGTCGCAGCCGACGATCATGTGGTTCGGATCGCGCGGATCGATCCACAGGGCGTGATCATCGACGTGACGGTCGCGCTGACCGGCGCGGTTGAACGTCTTGCCGCCGTCCTCGGTCACCTGCATGTAGGTGTCGAGCGCATAGACGCGATCGGCATCGTTCGGGTCGCAGACCAGCTCGTTGTAGTACTGCGGGCTCGAGCTCATGTACGAGCTTCGCTTTTCCCACGTTTCGCCGCGGTCGGTCGATCGGAAGAAGCCCTGTCCCTCGGCCGCTTCGATGACCGCGTAGAGGATGTCGGGGTTCGCGGGCGACACGTCCATGCCGATGCGCCCCTTGTCGGCGCCCGGAAGGCCGCTCTTGATCTCGCGCCACGTCTTGCCGCCGTCGGTCGACTTGTGGATGCCCGACTCGGGTCCGCCGTTGATCAGCGTCCAAACGTGACGTCGGCGCTGGTAGGACGAGACGTAGATCACGTCCGGGTCG
This sequence comes from uncultured Planctomycetota bacterium, assembly GCA_964597885.1. Taxonomy (GTDB): domain Bacteria; phylum Planctomycetota; class JACOTG01; order JACOTG01; family JAUIME01; genus CAZQZX01. The sequence continues at coordinate 7,475 of CAZQZX010000005.1, read as the reverse complement.
CGCGGATCGAGGTGCACCTCGTTGATGCCGGTGTCGTCGCTGACGAACAGCACGCGCTCCCAGCTCGTGCCGCCGTCGGTCGTCTTGTAGAGGCCGCGGTCGCCGCCCGAGCGCCACAGAGGGCCCTGGGCCGCAACGTACACGACGTCGGAGTCGCGCGGATCGATCGCGATCATGCCGATGTGCTCGGACTCCTTCAGCCCGAGATGCTTGAAGCTCTTGCCGCCGTTGGTCGACTTGTAGATGCCGTCACCGAACGCGACGCTTCGCTGGCTGTTGTTCTCACCGGTGCCGACCCAGACGACGTTCGGGTTCTTCGGGTCGACCTCGATGCAGCCGATCGAGTACGAGCTCTGCCCGTCGAAGATCGGCTTGAAGGTCGTGCCGTTGTTCGTCGTCTTCCACACGCCACCCGAGCACACGCCGATGTAGTACTCGCTCGGGTTGTGCGGGTTGACGGAGATGTCGCCGATGCGTCCGGACATCAGCGCTGGCCCGATCGAGCGGACCTTCAGCGCCGAGATGTCGGAGGTCTTGACCTTGCCGTCGCCGTCTGCGGCGAGGGCGATCCCGGCGAGCGCCGCGAGGACGAGCGCCGTCAGGACAAGGAGGGCGGAGAGCCCGCGAGTGATTCTCATCGATCCGATCCTTCCTTCTACTGCCGTTGTGAGTCGTGTGTGCCGGACCGGAGCCCGGGGGTCCTTTGAATCCGTGTGCCGTGCGAACGAAGAGATACGGCCTCGGCCGCCAGGAGGTCCCGTATCCCCGGGGCCCCGCGCGAAGCCGTGCCGTCATCCGGGGCTATCGGACGAGAAGTCTCTCGAATTGAGAGAAAACCGGCCTACTCGGGGGATTCCGGGAGCGAGCCGGTGGTCTGGAGCTGGTCGATGAGGCGGCGCGCCCGACCGGCGGGGTCGGCCGGGGTGACGCGGAAGGAGCCGTCTTCTGCCGTGCTGACGAGGTCGATACCGTCCGGGGTCTCCACGAGCACCAGATCCCGGATGGCCGCCGGGTGGGCCGCGTGCGTGAACAGCACCTCGTCGGTCGCCGGGTCGACCAGGCGGATGCGCCCCTCGGAGTCCCCGGTGGCGGTGAGGCCGGTGCCGGGCAGGGGGCGCGAGATCGAGCCGTCCGCGCCGAGGTCGCCGGGTTGGCCGCCGTCACCCGGCTTCGCGTGAGCCCGGTACGCATCCTCGGCGGTCGACGGGTCGCCGTCGTACAGACGAACCACGCCGCGCTCGGAGACGGTGAGGAGCCATCGGCCGACGAACGACCAGCGAGCGGTCTCGACCGCGCCGTCGTGCTCGTGCAGCGTCGTGAGGAGCTTCCCGCGGATGTCGAGCACGTGCACCTGCGAGTCGTCAGTCACGACGAGGAAGCGCGTCCTCTCCGGATGCCAGACGATCTCGCGCGGCGACCCGATGTCGAGGCGAGTGCGAACGATCGGCTCCGGGGTTCCGGTGTCGAACACGGCGATCTCGCCATCGGCGGAGATCGCGGCGAGTCGCCGCCCGTCGGGAGTGGCCTCCAGGCGGGCCGGCGTGAATCCGGGGGCGAAGCGATCGGCTTCGGAACCGTCGGCGTCGACGCGGATGATCTCGTCATTGCCGGTCACGATCCAGGCGCGTCGGCCCGAGACGTGCGCGCGAGCGACGGACTCGGCGGGCGAGATCGGCAGTGCGACCGGCGCGAGCTTCACGGCATCGAAGAGGAACGGAGCGCCCGGATCCTCTTCCGTCTCGGCGAGTAGCAGGCGAGCGCCCGAGAGCGGTTGCGCGATCCGGTAGCCGTCCTTCTCGGGAAGGAAGCCGATCGTCGCGCCGTCTCGAACGTCGAGAATCTCGGGGCGATCGGACCGGACGAGGATCAGGCCGGCTGTTCCCTCGACAAAGTGTGCGTCGAGAACTCCGGGTCGTGCGGGAAGCTCCCAGATCGATCGCCCGCGTCCCGTATCGAGCAGCGCGAGGAGCTCGTCGCCGTGAACGAAGATCGTGCTGCCGCTGCGGTCGAACTGCACGTCGCGGGCGCCGAGCTCGGGGCGTTCGAAGAGCGGCGACGGGGTCCGGTCGGCGTTCGTCGCGGTGCGATATCCGAAGATCGCGCCGTCGGCGTCGGCCATCACGAACCGATCGCCGCGCGGCGAGAGTCGTGCCACCTGGATCGAGCGGGCGCCCTCCGGCTCGAGCCGTCCGCGTCGCATTCCCGTCCGCGCGTCGAACGGGAGAACATGGTCGTCCGCGATGGCAAGGATCCACGCGCCCTGGCACTCGACCGAGCGGATCGGCTCGGCCGGGCTCCCGAGGATGCGGCGCGGGGTCGGGTGGGCCAGCGCCTCGATCAACCGCTCTCGTGCCGCGGCATCCGGACGCCGGTCGTGCGCATCGAGCGCGGCCCGCAGCTGCTGTTCCGGGGGCATCAGCCCCTTTGCACCGGACTTCCGCGCCGGATCGCCGGATCCGCACCCGAGGAGGGCCGAGGCGACGACGCCGAGAACGAACAGGACATGGACTTTCGAACGCATGACGGCGGAGTCTATATGACGGCCCGAAAGATGGGTAGACTGTGCCCATGCGTGCCCGTCGTGATTCCCGGTTTTCCTTCGCTCGCCCCGCGGCATTCGTGGCGTGGATCGTCGCCTTCTTGCCGATGGCTTCCGTCGAGCTGCGGGCGGACGTGCTCCGCGTTCCCGAAGCCTTCGCGACCGTTCAGGCGGCGCTCTTCGCGGCGGACGACGGCGACGTGGTTCGTGTCGGACCGGGCGTGTACGAAGAGACGCTCGACTTCCTGGGCAAGAGCGTGCAGGTGCGCAGCGTCGAGGGCCCGGAAGCGACGATCCTCGACGGGGGGCAGGCCGGTACGACCGTCACCTTCCAGAACGGTGAGTCGAACGGCGCCGTGCTCGAGGGCTTCACCATCCGCGGGGGTACCGGAACGCTGATCGGGAATCAGCTCACCTTCGGCGGAGGCATCCTCATCACCAACGCAGCGCCGATCGTCCGCGGGAACGTGATCACCGCGAACAGCGCGAACATGGGCGGCGGGGTGTGGATGGACATGTCCCGCGGCTTCGGCACGGTGTACTTCACCGACAACGTCGTCGAGGATAACGTCGCGGGAGCCGCGGGCGGGATCGGAGGCCGCGGCGGCGGCGTGGCGGCGGACGACTTTGCCGGCGCCGAGATCACGGGCAATCGCATCGTGTCGAACAGCGCGAAGATCGGCGGCGGGCTTTTCGTGGCGGGCGGCTCGGATGTCTTCGCGTCGGACAACGAGATCATCGACAACGGCGCCACCGATATGGGCGCGGGTGTCTTCGCCAGCGACGAGTGCACGCTCGTGTTCTCGGACAACCGCGTCGAGGGCAACACGCTCGTCGATCTGAGCTTCGCCGATGGGGCGGGCCTGTTCATCGAGAACGCCACGGCCTTCGTTCTCGAGAACGTCATCCGCGACAACACGGCTCTTCGACCGCAGGCGCAGACGCGAGGGGGCGGGGTGTACGTGGGGGGCGGCGAGGTCTCGCTGATCCGCAATCGGATCGAGGACAACCGGGCCACTGCGGGGGCGGGCGTCGCGCTCATGGAGACCGGCGCGCCGGCGACGTTCCTGCTGGACGGCAACCGGATCGTCGACAATCGCGCCACCACGAATGGCGGTGGGGTCGGTTATCTCAATAGCTCGACCGCGCGGCTCTTTCTGCGCAACAACGTGATCGCCCGGAACTCGTCGCTGACCCGTGGCGGCGGGGTCTACGTGAGCGGCGGTCCGCCGCGCACGACGCTCGATCTGTTCCTCGACTTCAACACGATCGTGGACAACGATTCGTCGTCGGGCACGGGAATCCGCTGGGACACGCGTCGCATGGGGCGCTTCACGAACGGTATCGTCTACCATCACGATCCGAGGCGTCCGTCGATCCTGGACGGCTTCGAGACGCTCGATGTCGTTTTTTCGAATGTCGAAGGCGGGTACGAAGGCGAGGGGAACTTCGACGTCGACCCGCGGTTCGTCGATCGCGACAGCGATTACCACCTGCGCGCGGATTCCCCGTGCGTCGATGCCGGAGTGATGTCGCTTATCGAGGAGGAAAGCCGTCTCGACGTCGACGGAGACCCACGTCGAGTCGACGGCGGTGTCGGTCTGGCGACGGTCGACGTGGGAGCGGATGAGATGCGCCCCGAGATCGCGGCGCGCTACGGTGGTGTCGAGGATTCGTCGGGAGCGCTCGTCGCGCTTCTCACCGTGAACGGACAGTTCGGTGACAACGCTCGCACGGTTCGCGTCGGCACGCGTGAGGCGATCACGCTGAGCCTCGAGCCGGCGCCGTCCGGGCCGAGCCCCGCCCGATATGCGCTATACGTCTGGGAGGAGGAGCCCGACGAGGCCACGCTTCGTATGCAGCCGTTCGGCCTCGGCACCGTGGGCTTCCCCACTCCGCTCAGCGATCGGCCGGGCACGCCGAATCTGCCGATCGGAGTGCTGAAGACGATCGTGGGTCACGACGAACGCATCGGTCGACCGCGGCATCCCGGAGGGATCTCGCCGACGCCGGCCCCGATCGAGCTCACGCTCGACAACGGGATCCCGTTCCGACGCACGCTGACCGTTCAGGCGCTGATCGAAGACTCGGGATCGACAGCGGACGTTCCGTATTCGTTCACGAATGCGGTCGTGATCGAGATCGGCGAGTAGCCGGACGGCGTTGCCGCTGCGCCGCGGTTACCGACGCATCGCTGCGAGCTTCGCGTCGATGTCTTCCAGGCTCAGGCGGACGCCCAGGATGTACGGAGACTCGCCCGGCGTCCAGTGACCGTAGGTGATCACCAGGAACTCCCCGTTCGGCAGTCGGGTGATTGCCGGGTACGCGCAGTCGGACGCGACGTGGTTGTCCTTCAGGCGGATGCGGGCCTGGCCCTCTCGGCCGTGCACGAGGTCGTCGAACGTTCCGAGCCACGCGACCCAGTCGCCCTTCGTCGGGGAGACGTGCGTCGTGTCGCGGAACGAGGCGAACAGGCGTCCGTCGGGCGCATATCGCAGCTGATGCCGATCGCCCGTGAGCGCTGCGGGAAGCTCGCGCGGTTCGCTCCACGTGCGGCCTTCGTCCTCGCTGAACGAGATGAACGAGTTGTACTTGCGGTAGTTCTCCCGCAGGAGCATCGCGATGGTCTTGCCGTCCGGGGATCGGATGAGGCCCGGTTCGCAAAGGCCGGCGTCGTCGCGCATCAGGATCGGCTCGGGGGCGCTCCACGTCAGCCCGCCGTCCTTCGACAGCGTCTTGTACACGCGAAAGCGCGAGTCGATCGTACGCGGCTTCGCGATGAATCGACCGTCGTCGTGGAACAAGGCCATGTGGGATCCGTCGGCGAGGCGCATCAGGTCGGCCATCGCGACGATGCCGCCGAAGTTGCCGATCGGCTCCAGCTCGCTCCACGTGCGTCCCTCGTTCTCCGAGTGGGCCATCTTGATCGGGTAGAGCCCGGAGAACATCACGAGGCGCTTGCGCCCGTCGCGGTCCGTGACGGGGTAGATCGTCGGCACCTCCTGGCTGGTGGCGAAGGACTTCGGGACGGGAAGGCGATCGCTCCACGTCCGTCCGCCGTCTTCGCTCCGCTTCATCACGACGGCGCCGCGTCCGTGCCCCTTCGGGTAGACGCAGAGGATCGTGCGTCCGTCGTCGAGCAGCACGGTGGTCGGATGCCCGAGGTACTGGCCGGGCTCGCGATCGACGACGACCTGGCGGTGCGTCTCGGCGTCGAGGTCCACGACGGGGATCGTGTATCCGCGCGGAAGCCTTTCGGCGGTGATGCGCGTGACGCCGGGCCAGCCGTCGGTGCGGAAGGACGAAGCCGGAAGCCCCTCCCGGTTCGAGAGATTCGGCTCGGCGTCGTTGCTCCACGCGAAGCGAACGGCCACGGGCTGGGCGACGTTGTCGCTTCGAACGACGACCGTCTCGCCGTCGATCGTCGCGTTCGCGGGGACGAACACCCGATCGCGGCCCGCGATCGTGAAGTGACTGAGCGGGGCGCCGTCGCGCGCGACGAGCCCGCCTCCGACGTGGTCGAAGAAGAGTCGTGCCGCATTGCCCTCGACGCGCATCGATCGGTACAGCGGGCCGGACGGCACGACGTTCGTCTGGCCGTACGTCCTCGCCTTGGCCCAGCGCGCGAGCCGCTCGCCGACGTCCTTCTTGTTGCGAGGGTGGATGTCGGTCGGGTTGCCGATGTCCATCGTGACGGCCATGCCCGTCTCGGGGAGGGAGAGCGTGTGTCGCTGCGCTTCTCGGAGCTCGTGCGAGACGCGGCCGTTGCCGTAGCGGAACGGAGCGAGCTGCACGAAGTAGAACGGGAAGTCGCCCTGGCCCCACGCCTCACGCCAGTCGCGGATCATCGCCGGGAAGAGCTTGCGATAGAGGAATGCTTCGCCCGCGTTCGCTTCGCCCTGGTACCAGATGGCGCCGCGGATGCGGAAGGGAACGAGCGGAGAGATCATCGCGTTGCGAAGCGTCGTCGGGAGCCGCTGGTACGCGACATTCGGCGGGGACGGCCGCGGGGGAAGATCGCCCTGCGAGACGCCGGTTCGGTATCGCCACGTCCCGGCGAGCGAGATCCCCCGGCTGTCGTCGTCGTCGAGCGGAACGAGTCGCATCGCGGCCGCGTCGCTCGTGAAGCCGCCCACGCCGCCGGTGTCGTGTGCGCGCACGGCGATCACCGTCGGGCCGCCGCCCTCGGGAGCGGTCACGCGGTAGCGGCGGGGTGTTCGATGCCCACGCGTGGCGCCCGCGGTCTTGCCGGCGAACCACGTCTGCTCGTCGTCATCGATCGCGCCGAGCTCGAGCCGCAGCGCGCGTCCGCCCCAGTCCCGGGGAATCTCGACCACCTTGCGGTACCACACCGTGCCGTCATAGCTCCCGAGTGCGATGTCGCGGAAGCGTGCCGGCAGCTCGACGGTCTCCCACGACGTGTCGTCGAGGTCGGCCGAAGCGAAGGGCGCGCCGCCGTCCGAGAGTCCCGGGTCGGCGGCTTCGATGGTCTTGGCCCAGGCCGAGAGCTTCGCGGGGTAGGCTTCCGCGGCGCGCTCCCATCCCGCTCGATTCGCGTGGGCTCGCTCGAGGTCGTCCACGATCCGCGCGAAGTCAGGCTCGTCGCGAAGCGGTGTTTCGGAAGTCCAGGCTTCGGCGGGCGTTCCTCCCCAAGCCGACTGCACGAGGCCGATCGGTACGTCGAGGGCCCGCGCGAGATCCCGTCCGAAGTAGTACGCGACGGCCGAGAAGCTCGCCGCGGTTTCGGGCGTGCACCTCTGCCACTGGCCTTCGCAGTCTTCACGAGGCTCGAACGACCACGCCCGCGGCACGCCGCCTTCTCGACGGAGTCCCGTCGTGAACCCCGAGACCTTCGACGACCTCGGGCTCCCCGCGGAGAACGTCGAGGCGCTCCTCGCCGAGGGCGCCGAAGTCCCGACGTCCCTCCAGGCCGCCT
>CAZQZX010000004.1:57153-83038 GCA_964597885.1 uncultured Planctomycetota bacterium | reverse complement strand
CGATCCTCGGCGGCGGCATCGCCGGGCTCGCCTGCGCGCGCACGCTCGGGGATCACGGCGTTCCGACGACCGTCTTCGACAAGGGACGCGGCGTCGGCGGACGCGCCTCCACCCGTCGTGCCGACGGGGCGCTTCGATTCGATCACGGCGCGCAGTACTTCACGGCGCGCGACCCGCGCTTCCGGCGCTACGTCGACTCGTGGTGCGAAGACGGCGTCGCCGCCCGATGGAACGCCAGGCTCGCGGTCCTCGGCGACGGCGGAGACCGCGCCGGGCGCGGAGGCGAGCCCACCGAACGATTCGTGGGAACCCCCGGCATGAGCGCCATCGCACGGCATCTTGCGACCGATGTCGACATCCGGCTCGGCACGCGCATCGCGAAGGTCGCATCCGACGGCGGGCGATGGTCGCTCGAGCGCGACGACGGGAAGGAGCTCGGCACGTACGATGCGCTCATCTGCACCGCGCCGGCGCCGCAGGCCCTGGAGCTGCTCGGCGACCAGGCCCCCGCGTCCCTCGTCGCGCGCCTTCGCGAGATCGAGATGACGCCGTGTCTGGCCCTCATGGCCGCCTTCTCGGATTCGCTCGGCCTCGACTACGACGGAGCGTTCGTCAACGAAGGCGGAGTCGCGTCCTGGATCGCCCGAAACTCGAGCAAGCCGTCACGCGACGCAGCGCTCGAAAGCTGGATCGTGCACGCAACGCCGGACTGGAGCGCCGAGCACTTCTTCGACGCGGATCCGGCGGCGCTCGAGCAGGCCCTGCTCGACGAGCTCTTCCTCCGGACCGGCGCGGATCCCGTGATGCCGGTGCATCTCGCCTTGCAGCGCTGGCGCTATGCCCTGCCGGTTGCTCCGCTCGACGAGCCGTGCCTCTACGATCCCGAGAGACGCATCGGTTTTTCGGGAGACGCTTTCGGGGGTCCGCGCATCGAAGGAGCGTTCCTCAGCGGCATCGCGGCCGCCGGGCGGATCCTCGCGTCCCTCGGCGAGCAGGCTCGTGTCGGAGCTTCGGGCTCGATCTCGTAGCCCCTTCCGAGCGGAATGGATAACCTTGGATCAGAACGAAACGATACGATACGAAACGATACAGGAGACGATACCGTGACTCAGGAAGAGTTCATCGCCGCGCTGAACAACGACCTCTCGCTCGAGCTCAGCGCCATCGCGCAGTACCTGATCTACGCTTCGAAGGTCAACGGCCCGTACCGGCCGCAGCTGGTGCAGTTCCTCGAGGCGGAGATCCCGGACGAGACGGCGCACGCCAAGTATCTCGCCAACAAGATCGTCAGCCTCGGTGGAGAGCCGACCACGGTCCCGGGCTCGGTTCCGGCAGCCGGCACGAACCGCGAGATGCTCGAGGCGATCCTCGCGGCCGAGACCGACGCCGCGGAGCGCTACACCGAACGCGCGGAGCAGGCGGAAGCGCTCGGACACAAGGGGCTGCAGGTCCAGCTCGAAGACATGGTGCGCGACGAGACCGAGCACCGCGACGAGACCGAGCGCATCCTTCGCGATTGGCCTATCTAGCGGAAGGCCGATCCGGAAGCAGGCGACCCGATCAGAAACGAAACCGGCGGACGCGACCGTGAAGTCGCGCCCGCCGGGTGTGCCTTCGGATCGTTTTTTCGATTACTGGACGTCGAGCGTGAAATCGCCGCTTCCGACGTATGCGCTGGTCCAGCTGCCGCTCATCTTGCGCCAGCTCTCATCGAACGAGCCCTTGCAGGTAAGCGTGTAGGTCCCGCCACCGGGAAGGTTGTAGTTCACGTCGAGCTCGATCGCGCGCGTCTTCAGTCGGAACTTGCGCACGCGGATCGAATCGACCGCGTAGGTACCCATCACCTTGCCGGTCGCCTTCTCGAGCTTCTCGTCGACGCGCACCTCGAGCGGATACTTCCCCTTGCGGGACGAGCCGGCCTGCGAGGGGAGCACCTTCACGTCGAGCGTCCCCTTCCACGACCCCGCGACGGCCTCCCGTTCGTTCTTCGGGTCGCGTTCACCGGGAAGCAGTTTGCGCTTCACATCCTTGAGCGCAGAGGCGAAGCTCGTGCTTCCGTCCGAAGTGAGCTGCGCCGTGCATTCCACGTTCTTGCCGAGGAAGCTCGCGAGCTTGCGCCGATCCGTCGACGCCTCGACATGGATGAGACCGTCGTCGCTTTCAAGGCCGCAGGTGGCCTGCGTTCCCTTGCCGTCCACTCGGACGATACCGGAGAGCGTCTGTGGTTTCTGCGCCTGCACGTCGCTCGCGCTCGCGACCGTGAGCGTGAGCGTCCGCTCGCCCTTCTCCTCCGTCAGCGCCGAAGCCTCGCACGCGCCGCTCACACTCAGCCACTTTCGCCGATGCTTCGCGAGAACCGACACGACCTCCGCGTCACCGACCAGCGTGTATCGACACTTGCCGACCTCGACGAAGTACTCGGTGGTCTTCTGCGCACCGTCGCGGAGAGTTCGGCTGCCGAGCTTGCCCTGGACCAACGCCGTCTTCGGGGCCGGTTCCGCTTCGGGGCCCCGCGCGGCCGCTCGAACGGCAGAGGGAGAGATCAGCAGGCCGGAAATCAGGAGGAGAGCGAGGGTCGAGGTGAGGACAAGTCGAGCCGTGAAGGGGGGATGGGTCGTTTTCAAGGGACCCTCCTTGTGATCACGCGTTTCGGGCCGGACACCCGTGGCCACGATTCTAACACCCAGAAAGCGCTCGCGGCACATTCGGGATCGCGGGGGTCGCTCAGCCGTCGCTGAGGATCGCCTGCCCGATCACCTCGCCGAGGATCTCGTTGCCTCGCTCGCCGAGATGGCAGCACGTGTCGATGTAGAGCGGCTCTTCGACGTCGGCGAATACCTGCGTGAGATCGTGGAAGCGAACTCCGGCCGCGGCCAGCTCGTCGCCCGCCGCGATCAGCTTCGGATACCCGGCGCGCACGGTCGCGTGATGGGGATGCTCCTCGAGGTAGGCGATGGCTCGCTCTTCGGCGCCCATCGGCTTCGACCCCGGCAGGTACTGGTTCGGCTGCAGGAAGTGGAAGTAAGGGATGTCGAGTCCCTCGCACGTGTGATGCATCAGGATCGAGGCCCGCCGCCACTGCGCGACGATCCGATCGAATGCCTCGTCGTCGCTCGCGGGCTCGTGGAAGGGTCCCGTCTCCACGAACGGACGAGTCTCGCCGGCAAGCGCCGATTCCTCCTTGCGAATGCGAAGGAGTGTGCTGGATACACGCGCTGCGGCTCGGCGGTCGAACGCCTTCCAGACGAGATTCGATGCGAACGAGTACCGGAGCGGTGCCTTCGAGAAACGCGCCGCCAGCATGCGTCGACGATCGCGCGCATAGACGACGAGGCCCATGAGGCGACGCACCTCGGGATCGGTCGTCTCGGAGACCCTCCAGTGCCAGCTTCGGGGGAACGCTTCGTGAACCCCGAACGCGAGATTCTCGGTGGTCGAAAGCGCGACCTCGTTGAAGCCGTCGAGATTCACGATCAGGTCGAAGTGTGCGCCGAGGGTGAGGAAGTAGTGCAAGCCCACGAGCTGCTGCGGCTGCTTGTAGCCGCCCCAGGTCATGCGCACGAACTCGAACTCCTTGTCGGCGAAGCGCTCGTCCTCGCGCAGCGTCTCGGTGAGACGATCGACACCTTGGAGGCTGAACCAGAAGGCGACCGAGCCACCGAAGATCCCGACGACCACACGCCCGGGGTCGCGTTCCTTGAGGAACTCTCCCCGCGACCACAGTCCGTGCTCGTTCACCGAGACGCCGTTGTGGCTGACGTCGGCCTTGCGGCTCGGGTCCACGACGAACCCGAGGTACGGATGGACGACCTCGGCTTGCAGCATTTGCGCCATCAACCGTCCCGGCTCGTTCTTCGATCGAACGTTGCGCCGCACGGCATGCCGCACCCGGTCGCGCTCCTCCTGCATCTGCCCCGGCGTCACGACGGTCGCCCGCAAGCCGCACAAGATCGCGAAGGACGCGACTTCGGCAAGTCCCCACAGGAGCAGGAATGTGATCCCGAGGAAGAGCACGCGCTTGCCGCGGCCGAGCCGGGGCGAGGTTCGGGAGTCGAGCATGGGATTCATCCTTCAGGCTGAGGACGCTATCCCACCGTTTGCGATCTCATGCCGGACCGGAAGGGCCTTCGTCCGATCCGCTCTCGCCGGGAACGTCCTCGCCGTCAACCTCTTCGGCTTCCTCGAGCACGTCCTGTAGCGCAGCCAGCTCGAGAATCTCGGTTCGACGGCCCGTGACGAGATCCACGCGGCGATCGGCGCTCGCAACCGAAGGGGGCACCCGGAGTACCGCGACGTCCTCCCCCTCGGCGTCGAATCGAATCTGCTCGAGAACGCCGACGCGCGTCGTGAGCGTCTCGAACTCGGGCTCCTCGTAGTCGTGCTCGACGAGCGCGCGCGCGATCTCGCCGATCGGAGCCTCGCTGTAGAGACGGATGTGCAGGACGACGCCGCTGTCGATCTGGCCGCGGGCGGCCCGTCCGACAAGTGCGGTCTCGCATCCGAGGAACGCGTGCTCGAGCACGTCCATCACTTCGGCCGCCACCGCGAGGACATCGAGAATCGACGCGACGTAGCCGGCTTCGCCCTGCTCGGCCATCGCCATGGAGCGTGCGTGCTCGCGGACGCGGCCGACGCTCGGCACCGGAGCATCCCACGCGTCGAGGCGTCGGCGGGCGGCCCGGATCGCCGAGCGCACGGTCGGCTCGCGCCCCGACTCGACGAGCCGCGCGGCCTCGCGCGCGACGTCGTCCGTACGCGGATCCGCTTCGCGATTCGTCGGTTCGGGCTCGCGCTTCGAGCGGCGGCGTCCGCGCGTCACTCGGGAGCCTCGGAGCGCTGCTGCACTTCCTCGGCCGTCAGGCCGTACAGCGGCGGGGTCTCGACCTCGAGCAGCCCGAGGTACAGGTAGATCTGACCGCGGTGGTGCACCTCGTGCTCGACCATCGCGCGCAGCCATTTCCACGTGGTGAGCTCGACCCCGGCCGGCGTCTTGCACTTGCGCTCGAGGTCGGCGTCATCGAGCGCGCCGAAGAGCGCCATCGACTCCTCGTGCATGCGCCCGAGATACGCGACCACGCCGTCATAGCCGGACGCGAGCTCGGTGCTGCAGCCCGCGTACCGGCTCGGACGACCCGACACGTTCTCGGCGAACATCCAGCGCTCGGTCGCGCCGAGATGCCGCACGAGATCGCCGAGGGTGAACTTCCCCTCGCGATAGGTCCACTCGATACGCTCCGGCGGGATGCAGCCGACGATACGCTCGGTTCGCTTGCGAATCCCCGAGAAGTACTCGAGGAAGCCTTCGACGCTGCGGATCTCCATGCTGCCTCCCGCCGTGGGTCCGGCCTACTCTTCGTGCTTGTACACGTGGATGTCGCGCTGCGGGAACGGAATCGAGATCTTCTCCTCGTCGAAGCGGAGCTTCATCTGCTCCGTGAGCTCGAACTTCACGTCCCAGTAATCTTCCGTCTTGCACCACGGGCGCACGACGAAGTCGACCGACGATTCGCCGAGGTTCGCCACCGCGATCTGCGGCGCCGGGCTCTTCAGCACCTTCTCGTGGCTGGTGATCACTTCCTCGAGGACCTTGTGCGCCTTCTTGATGTCGTCGTCGTAGCCGATTCCCATGACGAGGTCGACACGACGCGTGGGGCTCGCGGTCACGTTCGTGATGACGTCGCCCCAGATGCGGCCGTTCGGGATGATCCGGATCTGGTTGTCCGGCGTCTTCATCGTGGTCGAGACGAGGCTCATGGCGTTGACCGTTCCGGTAACGCCGCCGACGTCGACGAAGTCACCGACGTCGTACGGTCGGTACAGCAGCAGCATGATTCCCGCCGCGAAGTTGGCAAGCGTATCCTGCAGCGCGAAGCCGACGACGAATCCGAGAACACCGATACCGGCGAGCAGCGGGGCGATCGGAACGCCGATCACCTGTAAGCCGACGAGCAGTCCGAGCAGCATGACGACCTTGCTCGTGACGTTGATGAAGAAGTCCTTCAGAAGCTCCGGCGCCTTGAGTCGCGAGAGCTCGAGCGACGTTCGCACCACGCGGCCCGCCACGCGCGACAGGATGCGGAAGACGAACATCACCACGAGGAACAGGACCGCCTTGATCCCGTAACCCGGTGCCTTCTCGATCAGCCACGTCTTCGACTTGTCGAGCCACTGCTTGCCGAGGTTCATCACGGCGCCGACGCTCATGTCCGTTCCGCCGTTGGCGATGACGAAGGCGCCGTAGTCGTCCGCGTTCATGCCCTTCTCGCGCATCGCGGCGATGAGGACCTCGAGCTCGCCGATCGCGTCGGCCTTCGCTTCGTTGGCCGTATCGATCTCGGTTTGCACGGCGGGCTTGTCGGCCTCCGCCGCGTCGGCGAGCTTGTCGTTCAGTTCGTCGATCTCGGTGTTCTTGGCCTCGACGTCGGCCTGCAGCTTGTCGGCGCGCGATGTGAGCGCCGATTCGCTCATGCCTTTGGCCTTGGCTTCGAGCGCACCGCGGTCGATCTCGGCCATCGCCAGGGGAGCCAGGAAGATTGCCGAAAGCAGCCCGGCAAGCATTCGCATTCGCATCGAAACGACCTCCATGGGATTCGAAATGAGGGGACCCCGGGCCCGGCAGGACCCGCATCGGGGGTCGCCGACTATAGGGAATATCCGGCGCACGGACAAGGGGTCCCGGAGCCGATCAGCCCTCGGCCCGCTCGAGGCTGAAAACGGGCAACGAGAGCGACCAGCAGATGGCTGCGAGGCGCAGCGCGAACCCCGCGGCGACACCGCCCAGGAGCGCCGCGACATCCGAGAGTCCGAGCGCCTGTCCGCCGACGAACGTCGCCCCCGCGAGGAGGGCGGCGGTGGCGTAGATCTCGGATCGGAGCACGAGCGGAACCTCGCCGCTCAGCATGTCGCGCACCAGTCCGCCTGCCGCACCGCTCATCGCACCGAGCACCACCGCGACGAACGGTCCGGTTCCCGCGTCCACCGCTTTTTCGGCGCCGAGCACCGCGAAGAGCGACATGCCGAAGGCGTCCGCTACGAGCAAGACGGGACGCCGACGCGGCAGCCAGCGCGCGGCCACCACCGTCGTGAGCGCCGCGCCGATCGCGACGTAGACCGGAGTCGGATCGACGATCCAGAAGACGTCAGCACCGAGCAGGAGATCGCGAAGCGTCCCGCCACCGACGGCCGTCACCACCGCGAGCACGATCACTCCGAAGAGATCGAGCCGCTTGCGACCGGCGACGAGCGCACCGGAAGCGGCGAAGACAGCGACGCCAACGGTGGACAGCCAGGTGACGAGGATCATCGCGTTGCATCCGGCCCGGGATCACGACGACGACGTCGTGCGCGTCTCCTCAACGCGCTTCGCGCTCGCGCCGACCCGCGCCATGCCCCTCGCCGTCCGACCAGTCGAGGATCCGACGCGTGATGAACATGTAGACGCGCTTGCCGGTCTGCAGCCAGACCCGCGCGACGAGGCTCTTCTTCCGGATGAGGCCTCGCTCGACCGCGGTCACGTCGTCCGGACAGAAGCCCTTCTTGTGCTTGAGAAGATGGCGCAGATCCTCCTTCGCAAGCATCCGTACCCAGCCACGCGTGCGCTCGAAGCGAAGCGAGCACTGGAGGTCGACGAGTGCGGGCGTGCCGTCCGGCTTCACGAGCCAGTTCGCCTTCTTTGCCGTATCGACGTGAATGACCCCGCGCGATCGCACGGAGTGCAGAAGGCGCCGGCCCGCGGCGAAGTAATGAGGATCGTCAGGCTTGGCGATCTGCATCGGCTCGCCGTCGATCCAGGTGCGAACGATGCCCTCCCGACTCTCGTCGAGGAGCCACGGGACGTCGGCAAGCCCGTCGAGACGCCGGAGGGATGCGGCCTCGCGCCCCGCGAGCCACCGCGAGATGGGACGAAGCCACCAGGCGCCCACCCCGGGATTGCGCCGCACGGCGCGTACAGGGGCGGCACCGGGGGCGGTGAACGTCCCCTTCTCGATGCGGCCGAATAGATCGGCCTTCAAGACCCCTTCAACAAGAAACTGACCTGCCATTCGCGAGATCATACCACAGAAGAGGGTCCCCCCCGCGATTATCCCTCAGGGCGTCTCCAACACCTCGCGATGCAGGAAATCCGCCACGAGCTCGGCCTTGCGAAGCGCGCCGGCCGCGTTGCTATGGCGGCCGTCGTCCCACAGCTCGGGATCGTCGGGGAGCTGTGAGGCCAGGTCGAAGAACGGGCTCCCGGTGGCAAGGGCCACCTCGCGGATCACGTCGTTGTGCTCGCGGAACCCCTGCTGGTACGACGGGTCGGACGCGTAATCGTCCATCTTGCCCGAGAACGCCCAGCTCAGAAAGACCGTTCGCGCACCGGCCGAGCCGGCGAGCGCGTGCATCGCCACGAGGTTGCGGCGGAAGTGCGTCGGAGGGTTTGCCGCGAGCCACTCTGCCCGGACGTCGGCCGGCGGCCGGTCGTCGAGCGTCAGCACCCAGTCGCGCAGCCGATTGCGCTGCGAGAAGCCGGCCTGTACGCCGATGATGTGCAGCAGCATCGAGTGATCCCACCAGTACTGCCGCTCGGTCCACGCATGCCGGTAGCCCGTGTTGTCGCGGCGGTACCACTCGGGAGGAACGAGGCGCGCGTGCACGTCGTTGACCGCGTGGTACACGACGACGAGATCCGGCTGCAGCGGCAAAACTCGCATCTCGAGGTTGATGAGCGACTCGAAGCTCGTGTAGCCGGGGATCCCGCAGTTCAGGACCTCGACGTTTTCGCGGCCGTGGGTCTCCCGAAGGATCCGCTCGAGCTGGACGGGGTAGGCATCCCTCCAGTCCGGAATCTCCGTGTCATACGTGCTCGATCCGCCGACGCAGACGATCCGAAACCGCCCCGGCGCCTTCGCAACGGTCGGCTCCTCGCCGCGGAAACCCAGTGAGTTGTGGCGGTCGAGACCGTCGTCGGTGCGGAAGTCGGGATTCAGCGAGTAACACAGGTACGGATGGGACTCGTACTTGAGGGCGTGTGCCGGCAGGTCTCCCACGCGCAGCCAGCGGGCCGCTCGGTGACGCGGGGCGAAGTGGTGCGCGTAGATGCGCAGGCCGACCTCGGCCGCCACGAGAACGATCAAGACCGTCAGCAGCGAGACGATGAGACCGAATCGGCGGCGGTTCGGGCGGTCGGGATCGGGCGTGGCGGACATCGGAAAGCCTCCTCGCCGGGGAGAATACCAATCGGCCCGCCTCGGCCCGTCGGTCGCCGGACAACGAGGCACCGTGTAGAATGGGCGTCTCACTCAAGTTCCGGCCCGGTTTCCGCCGAACGAACGGATCGATGGGGTGTCGATCCGCTCCACTCGCGAGATTCCCTGGGACGTTCGAAGAGGCCCGGCTTGACCGCCAATCGCGATTCATCCGACACGAGCCCGCTGCGCCGGGCCATCGAATCGAAGAGCCGTCAGCTCAACCTGACGCGCCTCATCAAGGAGCGCAAGAAGGTCCGCGCGATCCCGATGGAGGTGCTCGAGGCGATCATGTGCGAAGCGATCGCCAACATCATCCTCGACGGCGACTTCGATCCGGTCCTCGACCACGAGTCGCTGCGGGAGCAGACCAAGACCGAGCTGCGACGCCTGATCAAGGACCACCAGGAGGGGCGCGAGACCAACCGCGAGCGCCGCGACCGCGAAGCGCTCCTGAAGCAGGTCGACCAGCTCAAGGAAGAGCTGGCGCGGCAGCAGAGCGAGCTCGCCACCGAGCAGAACATGACCCCCGAGCAGGTCCAGGCCCGGGAGGTCGAGAAGCTCCAGCTGCGCATCCAGAAGCTCAACTCGGCGCTCGGCGCCAGCGAGGATGCGCTTCGCCGGCTCGCGGAGGCCAAGGCCGGCGACCCCGGGATCGCGTCCATCTACAACGAGATCCAGGGCCTCTCCAACAAGGACGGCAAGTACCAGGAGAAGATGGAGATGATCAAGGTCGTCTTCGTCAACAACCTGCGCCTCATGAAACGAGACGTCACGGCCGATGATCTACAAGGCGTCGAAGATCAGTTCCTGATCGACATTCCCGAGGGCATGCCGGCCTCGCGCCTACCGGGCGCGAGACCCGCGGTCCCGGCCGCCGATATCGGGCCGCCGCCGTCGCCGAAACGCGACGCGGGCCCCACGGAAAAACGCAAGCTCCTCTTCCGTAAGCCGGTCGAGCCGACGACGGAAGAAACATCGTTCTAGCGAGGGAGTGAGATGAGCGAAGAGCAGAACAGCACAGAGCAGGCTACCGAGTCGAAGCGCGAAGAAGGCGTTCTCTACGTCGGTATCGACCTCGGAACGTCGCGCACGTCGGTCGCCGCGAGCAACGGTGTCCGCGAGACGGTCTGGTCGTATGTCGGGTATCCGAAGGACCACATCGCCCGCAAGGTTCTCGGCAAGGACAAGCTCTTCGGTCGCGAAGCCGTCGAGGAGCGCCTGTCGCTCAACCTCATCCGTCCGTTCGCCGAGGGCCAGATCAAGCACGGCGAGGTCACGGACGACCACCTCGAGCAGAACATGGAGGCCGCGAAGGATCTCGTGAAGCACGCGGTGTCGCTCTGCAACCCGCGCAAGGACGAGCTCATCTATGGCGTCATCGGTGCGCCGGCGCAGGCCTCGATCACGAACCAGCAGCTGCTCCTCGAGGCGGCGAGCGAAGTGCTCGACGCCGCGATGATCTGCTCCGAGCCGTTCGCCGTCGCGTACGGGCTCGACTTGCTCCGCGACACGCTCGTCGTGGACATCGGCGCGGGCACCGTCGACCTCTGCCGCCTGCACGGAACGATGCCGGCGCCGGACGACCAGATCACGCTGACCACGGCCGGCGACTGGCTCGACAAGCAGCTGTTCTCGCTGATCCAGGAAGCCGCGCCGAACGCCGACTACACGATCCACCACGTCAAGGAGACGAAGGAGAAGCACGCCTACGTCACCGACGAGGGCAACCCGATCGAGATGGAGCTGCTCGTCAGCGGAAAGCCGACGCGCTACGACATCACGGAGACGATGCGCGAAGGCTGCCGCATGATCGTGCCGCCGATCGTGGAATCGCTCCACAACCTCATCTCGACGTTCGACCCGGACTTCCAGAAGAAGCTGCGTGAGCACGTGCTGCTCGCCGGCGGCGGATCCCAGATCCACGGCCTCGATCTCGTTCTCGAGAAGGCGATGGAAGACATGCTCGGGAGCGGCAAGGTCACTCGTGTCGAGGAAGCGCAGTACGCCGGTGCGAACGGCGCGCTCAAGATGGCGCACGACACGCCCGAAGAGTTCTGGAAGCGGCTCGAGTAGCCGACGGCGCGAGCTCAGACGACCTTGTACGACGTCCGACCGGGTTCAGGGGAGATTCCACGGCCCGGATGTACCGAGGAAACCGCTCATCAGACGGGGGATGGATGCACGACAGCCGCAAGCACCCGCGATTCGAAGAGAACGTCACGATCACGTTCGAGGATGCGACCGACATCGACAACGTCGGCCAGGGGATGGACGAAGTCCCCTGCTGGCTCACGGACATCTCGGAAGGCGGCGCGCGCATCCGGGTGAACCGATACATCCCCGCCGGCACGCCTCTTCTTCTGCATCTCGTTCTCGAGCATGAGGACGAGGAAGAGGACGACTGCTACCTCCAGCTGCACGCGGTCACGCGGTGGCACGAGTCGGCCGATTCCGATCCCCCCTTCGACATCGGTCTCGAGTTCCAGGAACTGCAGGAAGACGACCGCGCCGCGCTCGCCGACTACATCGCCAAGCGCCTCACCCGCGTGAGCTGAGGCCGACGGCCCCCGTTTGACCGCGCGCTTCCGGATTGGTTCCTTTTGGGTCGGCATCCCGCGATTCCATCGCTGACCCGAGACGACCACGACCGATGATCCGACGCGTGCGCACTTCCGACGGCCTCGTGCTGTACCGATCCGACGCCCTCGACGCGGCCGGTGTCGCCCACGGCTTCACGACCCGCCTCGGCGGAGCGAGCCCGGGACCGCGCGACTCACTCGACCTCGGCCCGCCCGATCCCGACGCGGACGCCACGCGCACCGACGAGTACCAGACCAACCTCGACCGCCTGCTCGGCGCTCTCGATCGACCTGCGGCCGATCTCGTGCGCACGTCGCAGGTCCACGGGAACGCGGTCTTCGACGGAACATCCTTCGACACGGGCTCGGCCCCGCCCGCAGCGGACGCGATCATCACCGACGATGCGCGCCAGGTCCTGCTCGTGCGCACCGCGGACTGCGTGCCGATCCTGCTCTCCGACCGACGGGGATCCGCCGTCGCCGCCGTCCACGCCGGCTGGCGCGGGCTGGTCGCCGCCGCGCCCGGACATACGGTCAGCGCGCCTCGCGCACGCTTCGCCGTCGAGCCCGGCGACCTGGTTGCCGCCATCGGCCCGTGCATCTCGCTCGAGCGATACGAGGTCGGCGACGAGGTGGCCGACGCCTTCGAAGCGGAAGGGCTCGGCGAGGCCGTCGATCGGGAGTCGTTCGGCCGGCCCCACGTCGACGTCCGCCGCGCCGCGAAGGTCCGGCTGCTCGCCGCCGGCATCGACGAGGCCGCGATCGAGGTCTCCGACCGATGCTCGTCGCGAGACGAAGGCGAGTTCTACAGCTACCGCCGCGACGGGCTCACCGGACGCATGGGCGCCGTCATCGCGCCCCGCGACGCCTGATCGGAACCCGCGGGAATTCCCGCGAATCCAGAGTGAGCGGATGGCGCCCCGCCGGGTCTTGCGAGTAAACTGGCATTCGTGCGTACCTGGCGAGCCGTCCACACGGACCGTCTTGCCGCAGGCGAAGAGGAAGAGCCCATGAAACCGAAGGTCGCCCCTCCGTCCCGAGTCGCCGTGATCCCTCGCCCGAGCCCCGACCCCGTGCTGGACGTGATCCGCGTGGCCGGTGTCCTCGCGATTCTCGCGGCGGCAGCATCGATCGCGGCCGCGCAGTCGCCGACGCTCGAAACGCCCGCGACCCTCCCGCTGCAGGCTTCCCTGTCGCGGCCCGTCCTCGCCGACCTCGACGGCGACGGGTTCCAGGAGGCGATCGCCACGACGGGAGCTCCGACGCGCCTCGTGGTTCTTCGTGGCCGGTCGACCGGCTTCGGCCCCCCCGTCGACCTCGACGCCGGGGGCACACCTCGCTCGCAGGCGCGCGTCGCGGACTTCGATGGCGACGCGCGACCGGATCTGCTCGTCGCTCTTCAAGACGAACGCTTTGCCGTCCTGCTCGGTGGAGACGCGGGGTTCGAAGATCCGATTCTGACCGCCACCGGCTTCGGCCTCGTGACCGGAATGCGAGTCGCCGACTTCGACGAAGACGGACGGATGGACGTCGTCGCGTCGTTCAGCCTTGCCGAGAAAGTCGCGGTCTACCTCGGGGACGGCGCGGGCGGACTCACCCTCGTCTCGTCGATCGACATCCCCGTGCGTCCCGGAGCGCTCGCGGTCGACCATCTCGACGACGACGAGCATCTCGATGTCGTGATCGGAGCCCTCGGCACGACCCGGATCGCGTTCGGGGACGGTACAGGAGGGTTCCGCTCGGTCTTCCGGTTCGACAACGTCTCGCACGTACGCGGAGCCGGAACCGGCGACTTCGACGGCGACGGCAACCGTGACTTCCTGGTGATCAACGACACGCCCGGCGACGCTCGGCTCACCACCGGCTACGGGGACGGGACGGGCGCGTTCGAGCTGCGCACGACACCGGCCCAGCGCGAGCTCACGACGCTCGAGGTCGGGAGCCTCGACGGAGACGCACGGACGGACGCCGTCACCGTTCACGTCGACCGCACGAGCTCGTTTCGGACGGTCACGACCTGGCACGGAACGGCGGACCGCACGCTCACACCCGAGATCGTGACCGGCCTGACCGACTCGGCGATCGGAGCGCTCAGCGCGAGCCTCGGCGATACGGATACCGACGGACGGCTCGACCTTGTGGTCCCGCACTACCTCGGTAGCGATTACCGGATCTCGACGATACCGGGCGATCCGAGCGGCCGCTTCCGCTACGTACGCTCGGCGGCGACCTCTCGCACGGTGCGCGCCCTCGGCCAGCTCGATCGCGATGGGCTTCTCGATCTCGCAGCCACCGACGTGGGAAGCCTCGCGATCCTGCGCGGAGACGGCTTCGGCGGATTCGTCGAGCGTGCGCTGTTCTCGGTGCCTCGCGGCACGAATCGCGTGAGCATCGCCGACGTCGACGGCGACGGCGCGTCCGACATCGTCGCGTCCTCGCCCGAATCGACGGACGCGACGCTCCTTCTCTCGGACGGCGCCGACGGGTGGCTACCGCCGGCCGCCCTGCCGCTACCGATCGAACCGCGCGAGATCGCGACGGGGGACGTCGATCACGACGGTCTCGTCGACCTGGCGGCCCTCGGAAGCGCCGACGGCGAGCCGTACGGGGTGCGAATCCTGAAGGGCGACGGTGCCGGCGGCTTCACCGAGATTCAGAACATCGGCCTGAGCGGCTCGGCCTTCGAGACCGTCTCGATCTCGATCCACGAGATGAACGGAGACGCGTTCGTGGATCTCGTCGTTGTCACGGGTGAGAACTTCCGCGTCTTCCTCGGCGACGGGTCGGGCTCGTTCTCGCTGTCGGATGCGCAGGCACTCGCGCGGATCCACGACGTCGCGATCGTGGATCTCGAGCCGGACGGCTTCCACGACCTCGTCTTCATCCATGGCAACGCACGGCAGCTCGGGCTCTACCGCGGCGCCGCCGACGGCACCTTCCGCAACCCGTACACGGCACCGGACGTGCTCCCGTTGCAGTCGAAGCTGCTCGCCATCGGCGACATCGACGGCGACGGCCGCGGCGATCTCGTCACGAAGGGCGAGCGGGGCACGATCGCGGTTCTTCCCGGAAGCGGTGGCGGATCGTTCCTCTTCGCCTCCGAGTTTCTCGCACCTCCCGGCAACGCGGACATCTTCATCGGCGATTTCGGTTTCGACGGCCGGCCCGATCTCGTCCTGTCGAACGGATCCGTGATCGAGAACACGACGTTCGAGCTCATCGACTGTCGCACGGGTTTCGTGGGGCGTGGCGAGTCGAGCAGCGCGGAGGACGTGCTCCTCGTGAACGGCACGGCCGGGATCGGCGCCGAGCGCGTCGTGTCGCTCGCGCCCTCCGACTCGATCGAGATCCGAATGGACGCGCCCTCTTCGATCCCTTCCGGCCCGTCGCGGTTCGCACTCTACCTGTACGCGGACGCCCCCGACGAAACGACCGTGACGCTCGCGCCGCTCGGTCTCGGAACCTCGTGCTTCCCCACGCCGATCTCTCGTCGCGGCCCCCTCCCGGACGTCGTCTGGAACAACACCGGCAAGGCGCTCCTCGGCACCGCGACCAAGCCGTCCGCGCCGGCCCCCTCGATCGTGATCTCCGTTCCGGGGGGAGTCGGCCGCCCGATCCGCGCGTTCTTGCAGGGTCTGATCGCGGACGACGCGGCGCCGAACGGCCGAGGCGCGGTGACGAACGCCGTCGAGGTTCGAGTCGAGTAGGCCGACCGCGTCGGGCGCCGGATTCCGAGCCGACTCGTGCAATACGAGCCGCGGTGCCGTATCCTCGTCTCCTTACCCTGAACCCAAAGGAGGAGATCATGAAGGTACCCGCACTGCGCTTCGCCACGACGCTCTTGCTGAGCCTTCTCGCCGTCTCGGCTGCCTTCGGGCAGGGCAAGATCTACCTGGCCGAGTACAAGTTCAACGATCCGAAGGTCTATCGGATGGATCTCGACGGGACGAACGTCGAGGATCTGGGAACCCTTCCGACGAACGATTGGTTGCCCGTCGGCGTGGCGTTCGACGAGACCAACCAGAAGCTCTACTGGACGCACGGTAGCTTCAACGACTCCCGGATCGTTCGCGCGGACCTGGACGGGTCGAACCGCGAGGTCCTGATCTCGGGGCTCACGAACGCGCGCGGGCTCGCCCTCGATATCGACGGCGGCAAGATGTACTGGTCCGACACGCAGGACCGCGCCATGTACCGCGCGAACCTCAACGGCACCGGCCTCGAGACGATCGTCTCGAACGGGCACCAGCTCGGAAGGCCGACGCTCGATCTGGTAAACGGCAAGCTCTACTACGGAAACTTCGATCTGAAGCGAATCGAGCGCTCGAACCTCGACGGCGCCGGCACCGAGATCATCCTGGCGACGTCGGCGGTCGAGCAAGCGAAGAGCATCGCCCTCGACCTCGATGCGCAGATGCTGTACTGGCTCGACTCGCAAACGATCACGAACTACGTCGCGCGCGTGGACCTCGACGGCACGGGAGCCGAGATCCTCGTCGACTTCCCGCTCGAGTCCTCCGGCCTCACGAACCTCGAGCTCGACCTCGCCGCCGGCAAGATCTACTGGTGCGACGAGATCACGGCCAATCAGAAGGGCGTGTGGATGTCGAACCTCGACGGTACCGGCGCCTCGCGCATCTTCACGAGCCCCGTCGGCTGGAACTCGGGCGCGCTGACGCTCGCGCTCGACGGAACTCCCGCCTGTGCGACCGGAACCGTCGACCTCGCGCAGTCCGGACCCGTCGACGTCGTCTTCGTCAACGGGAGCACCGGTGGAGCCACGCGCCGCGTCTCGGTCACCGACGGCGATCCGATCGTCGGCACGATCTTCCTCCCGCCCGCCGGCGGCAACGGCAAGTTCGTCATGCACGGGAACCTCGGCGACCCGTCCGCGGGCGCCGTCACCGCGCTTCCCGCTGGTATCGGTGACGTGTGCTTCCCGTTCTTCCTGCCCGCCGGAGCCTCGCCCGAGGTCATCGCGAACAACGCCGGCCGCGAGCCTCGCGTCGGAGCGAGCGCGTTCTTCGGGACGGAGACGGACGACCCGCCGCGCGCCACCGCGAACTTCCTGATGCGACAGGGCGATCCGAATCTCCCGCCGGGAACGGTCATCACGTTCCAGGGAGCGACCTTCGATCCGGGGAGCACGAGCGTGAAGGGTGCGAGCGCGACCAACGCGGTCATCGTCGTCGTGGAGTGACCGGGCTCAGCCCTTCTCGCGTTGACGCCAGAGCTCGAGTGCTTCCGCCCGCTCCTCGGAGGGTTCGGCCTCGTTCCACAGCTCGTAGAGCTTGCGCACGGCGGCCGCGTAGTTGCGAAGCGCCGGGTGCCCGGGATAGCGCTTCGCCGCGCGCTCGTACGCATCGAGCAGGAGCGGCTCGGCTTCGGTGAACTTGCCGAGGAAGGCCCGCGTGCGCCCGAGCCTCAACCCCACGAAGTACGTGTTCGGATGATCCGGACCGAGCTTCGCCAGCTCAATCTCGTGGCAGGCCGCCAGGATCGTCTCGGCCTGCTCGTAGCGTCCGGCGGACAGATACGTGTTCCCGAGGCTCGTCGCGATCGGACCCGCAACTGCGTTGTCCAAACCGAGAGTGCGGACCGCAATCTCGTAGGCTTCCTCGAGGACCGCGATCGCTTCGTCGAAGCGGTGAAGGTCGGCGTAGAGATCCCCGAGCACCTGCTTCGCAACGAGCAAGGTCGGGTGATCGGCCGCAATCTCGCCTGAGCCGACCTCGACGGCGGGCTCGACGATCCGAACTGCGGCGGCCGAGCGCTGCAATCGTCTCAACGCGTTTCCGAGCGTGGCCACCGCCTGCATCGTATCCGGATGCCCCGGGCCGAAGACCTCGACGTGCCGCTCGTAGGACTCGTGCAGCAGTTCGACACTCTCGGAAGCGCGCCCCATCCTGGTGAGGACATGGGCGTAGCTCATCATCGCGGCGAGCGTTCGAGGGTCGGACTTTCCCATCGCCAGAGCGTTGTGCTCGTAGACCTCCTTGAGGATCGATGCAGCTTCGTCGAAACGTCCGCGCTGGGCCAGTACCGTGCCCAGGTTGTTCTTGGCGGCGACGGTGGTGTCGTGGTTCTCGCCGAGCTCCTCGCGCGCCTCGTCGTACTGCGCCTGCAAGAGCTCGATGGCGCCGGCCGGGTCCAGGCGCGAGGCCACCGTGCCGCGAATCGAACGCGCTCTCCACAGGAGCTTCGGTGCGTCCTCGTCGTCCGAGCTTTCGAGGAGCTCGATCTGCCGTTCGATACGGGACAGCGACTCCCCGTAGTCGGCCCGGTCTCGGTCGAGATGGGCCATCTCCATCTGGGCCCGAATGGTGTCGATGTGCTCTTCGCCAAGCTCCGCGAGGCGCAGCGCGCAGCATCTCTCGAGGTGAGGGCTCGCCTGATCGTAAAGACCGAGCGCGCGATACGACCCCCCGATCGAAACGCGAACCGTCGCCTCGATCAACGGCTTCGCCTCGAATCGCCCGCCGGGCTTTGACGCGAGCCCGATGCGACGGCTGGCCTCGTCGAGCACGTCGCGCATGGGGACATCCCGTCCGCGGCCGGCTTCGTCCGAAGGCCGGACGGTCGCGAGGAGGTCCTCGTCGAGGAACGCGATGACCGCACGCGCGTTGTCGGCCTGGCGCCTCGCCTCGGCCAGCGATTCGTCGAGAGCCCGGTTCGTGACCTCGAGGGCGTCGTTCGCATCGCCGAGGGCGTTGTTCGCATCGCCCAGCTTCTCGTTCGTCTCCTTGAGCGTCACGTTCGCCTTGGCCAGATCGGCATTCGCACGCTTCGCCGCGAAGAAGCCGAGCGCCGTTCCCGTGACGCCGATCGCGAGCACGATCAACAGAACCGCGGCCGCCGCCACGAGCACGCGATGCCGGAGCATGAACTTTCGCAGGTAGTAGCCGGTACTCGCGGGACGTGCGAGGATCGGCTCGTCGCGAAGGCTCCGGCGGATATCGGCCGCGAGCTCCGCAGCGGACGTGTACCGTTCGTCGCGATCTTTCTCCATCGCCCGCGCGAGGATCGCCTCGGCGTCGCCGCGCAACGCGGGATCGATCGAGCCGGCGCGCGGCGGGTCGGTCCGCTCGAGGACGCGCACGGCCTCGCTCAACGACAGGTTCGCGACCTCGTAGGGCGCGCGTCCCGTCAGGATCTCGAAGAGGATCACCCCGAGCGAGTACACGTCGCTTCGCGTATCGATACCCTCGGATCGGCCGGCGACCTGCTCCGGGCTCATGTAGGCGAGCGTACCGATCAGCTGCCCGGCCTGGGTGTGCATCGTCCTCGCGTCGAGCTCCTCGTCCGTGACCCGCGCGATTCCGAAGTCGAGCACCTTGGGCTGACCGATCGCATCGAGGTCGTGCGTCGAGCTGGCCGGTTCTGGCGGCGCGCCGGCTTCGGAGCCCGACCCGCCGACGACGAGGATGTTCGCCGGCTTGAGATCGCGGTGGATCACACCCTTCTGATGCGCGTGTTGAACGGCGTCGGCGATGCGCGCGACCAGCTCCATTCGATCGTCGAGATCGAGGTCGCTCGCGTCGACATACTGATCGAGCCGCGTTCCGTCGATGAGCTCCATCGCGAGGAACGGCTGCTTGGCCGCGCCTTCCCCGGCAAACCCCGCTTCGAAGATCTGCGCGATCCCGGGATGCTGAAGCTGGCCGAGCACGTGCGCCTCGTGGCGGAATCTACGGATCACCTCCGGCGACATCGCGCCCGGGCGAATCAGCTTGAGCGCGACCCGTCGCCGCGGCGACTCCTGCTCGGCGGCGTAGATGACGCCCATCCCACCGCTGCCGATCTCGCTCTGGATCCGGTACGGTCCGATCTGGCTCGGGATGGAGCTCTCGGCCTCCTGGACATCGATGGCGAGAGCGTCGACGGCTCCGCCGGACTCGAGCTCCTGCACCGCCCCGTCCTCGTGATCGTGCGCGAGCAACGAGTCCACCTCGCGCCGCAGATCGGGATTCCCCTCGCAAGCTTCGCGAAGGAACGTCTCACGATCCTCGCCGGCGAGATCGCACGCGCGATCGAAGATGTCGAAAGCCTGCCTGGATTGATCCGAAGAAGTCACGGAAAGGGCCTCGCGTCCGTCAGGCCGAGTCGCTGGAAGTGAGCTCGCGGTTCAGCCAGGCTCGGATCCGACGCCAGCGCTTCTCGATGGTCCGCGTGGAGACCTCCTTCAGCTTCGCGATCTCCTCGATCGTGAGGCCGGCGAAGAATCGCAGCTCGACCAGGCCCGAATCGTCCTCGTCGATCTCCTTGAGCTTCGTGAGCGCCTCGTCGAGAGCGAGGAGATCGACCGAAGGCGTCAGCGACGGCGTCGAGAGATCGTCGAGCAGGACCTCCGCTCCGCGCGGCGTACGCTTGGCGGCACGCTTCGCTGCGGCGTGGTTCAGGAGGATCTGCCGCATGGCCGTCGCCGCGATCGCGCAGAAGTGGGCGCGGCTCTTCCAGCCGCTCTGGGTCCGGATGAGGCGCAGGTAGGCCTCGTGGACGAGCGCCGTCGGCTGCAGTGTCTGATTATTGGGACTGCGCATGTAGGACCCCGCTCGCGCTCGAAGCTCCGAGTACACGATCGGCAGGAGCTGCTCCGCGGCCAGCGGATCACCCTCGTCGATGCGCGCAAGCAGGCGCGTGGCCTCGTCCGCGGCGGTCGCCGCGGCGGCAGGATCCTGTTCCTCGTTCGTCTCCACGACCCGAGTATAGCGCGGAAGCCTGGATTGACGAAGGATTTGCAGGCGTATCCGTCCCGACCCCCGCCCGACTTTCTTCTCCGAGAAAAAGCTAGATATGATACGGGCCGTATCGTATTCTCAAGCGGTCCGGCGAGAGCCAAGCTGCAAGCGGGTCTCGACGTCCGTCCCTGACCGGAGGCAAGCCCATGCGACGTCGAATCTTGTGTGTCACCACCCTGGTCCTGCTCGCGACCTTCGCGAGCCCTTCCCCCGCTATCGAGCCACCGGCTTCGCAGGCGCTCGAGTGGGAGCCCTACACCGGCCGGACTGCCCAGCGCGGCCAGATCGAAGGGCAGGTCGCGCGCATCACCGTGCCCGAAAACCGCGACCGACCCGACGGTCCGAAGATCGAGATCGCGTTTGTCCGGTATCGCAGCTCGAACCCGGAGGCCGGCCCCCCGATCTTCTACCTGGCCGGCGGCCCCGGCGGCAGCGGTGTCTCCCGCGCGTCGTTCTTCGCGACGCACCCCGCGCTCGATCTGCTCGCGCACGGGGACGTGATCGGCGTCGATCAGCGCGGCGTCGGACTCTCGAAGCCGAATCTCTTCGAGCCCGAGTTCACGTACGACCTGCCGGCCGATCGAGCGATCACCGCGAAGGACCTGATCGAGGCCTACGGCGGAGCCGTCTCGGAGTGCGCCGCCTACTGGAAGAAACAGGGCGTCGATCTCGCCTCCTACAACACCGCCGAGAGCGCCGACGATCTCGACGCGGTGCGCCGCGCGCTCGGCGTGGACAAGATCGCGATCTACGGGGAAAGCTACGGCTCGCATCTCGCTCTCGCGTATCTCCGGAGCCACGGCAAACACGTGGCGCGCGCCGTGCTGTCGCGCTGCGAGGGCCCGGATCATACATGGAAGTATCCGAGCACCGTCCAGCGTTGCCTCGAGCGGCTGAGCACCCTCGTCGCCGCCGACGCCACCGTCGGCGAAGCAATGCCCGATCTCGCGGGCACCGTGAAGCAGCTCCTCGACAAGCTCGACAAGGAACCGAAGACCCTGACGCTCCGCGACGACCGCAAGGTCCACATCGGCAAGTTCGATCTGCAGCTCATCCTGTCGCAGTTCCTCGGCGGCTCCCGCGAGATGCAGACGATCCCGGCGGCGATGCATCAGCTCTCGCAGGGCGACTGGTCGCTGCTCGCGAACATCGTCGATCGGTACCGCGGCGATCGAATCACCGGCGCGATGCCGATCTGGATGGACATGGCCTCGGGAGCGACGGCCGGTCGACTCGCGCGGATCGAACGTGAGGCGCGCGACCCGAAGAACATCCTCGGTGACGCGATCAACTTCCCCTACCACCCCGCGCTCCGATCGCGGTGCGGGAACCCCGACCTCGGCGACGCGTTCCGCGGACCGCTGCGCTGCGACGCGCCCGTCCTGATGGTGAGCGGCGATCTCGACGCGAAGACTCCTCCGCAGAACGTCGACGACATCGTCGGCGGGCTCCCGAACGGAATCCACGTCATCGCCACGAACACCGCGCACGATTCCCGCGAGCTCGAATCGCGCGAGTACCGCAATCTGCTGCGGACGTTCCTCGGCGGAGGTAAGGTCGAAAGCAAGACGATCGAGCTCCCGCCGCTTCGCTTCTTCCCTGTCGACACCGACATGACCGGAGGGCGATGAGCGCGACCGCGACCCCATGAGACGTACATGACCGAAGCGCGACAAGCCCCGAGCGCCGGGCGTCCTCGAGACCCGGCGCTCGACCAGACGATCCTCGAGGCGGCGCGGAGCCTGCTGCTCGAAGGCGGCTACCGCGCCGTCACGATGGAAGGCGTGGCGCGAAGGGCCGGCGTGGGAAAGACCACCGTCTACCGCCGGTGGTCGAGCAAGCCGCTCCTCGTGTATGACGCGTTCTTCAGTCGCGCGCGCTCCGGCATGACGCCCTCGACCGGCTCCCTCGCCTCCGACCTACGGCATTTGATCGAGCGCGAGCTCGCGCTGTATCGTACGCCCGGCGCCCTCGAAGCGGTGATGGGGCTGCTATCGGACTTCTCGAGTTATCCCGACGTCGAGGAGAGCATCCGCGAGCGGTTCTTTCGTCCCGACCGAAACGAGGCGAGGTCGATTCTCGAAGAAGGCGCGAAAGCCGAGAGCGATGCGGGCTCGGAGGCGATCGACCCCGACGACCTCGACCTGATCATCGACGCGTTCACGGGCGCCCTCTTCGTGCGGTCGACGCTCCAGAAGAAGCCGATCGACGAAGCCTACGCGCGGCGGCTCCTCCGGCTGATGCTCGAGGGGATCGGCGGCTAACGCCAATCGCCGTCGATGACGAACGCACCCCAGGTCGAAGGCAGCGCTTCGCCGTCGTTCTCGATGAGGTTCTTCTCGAGCATCTCGATCTGCGCGCCGCGAAGGGCTTCGAGCTTACCCTGGCCCTCGGTCCACATCCGAGTGTAGAAGGCTTCCATCAGCTCGGCGGTCGCTGCGTCGTCGATGTTCCACAGCGAGCTGACCACCGTATCGACTCCGGCCTGCCGAAGGGCGCGACGGAATCCGATCAGACCCTCGCCGCTTCGGGGCTCGCCGAGTCCGGTACGGCACGCCGACAGGGTGGCGAGCTCGACGCCCTCGAGGTCGATCCACGCGATCTCCTCGGCGGTGAGCAGGCCGTTATCGCGGTCGTCCGCGGGTGCGTTCGCTCCCGCGAGCACGATTCCCGAAAGCAGACCGGGCATCGATCCGTAGAGCCGCCGCGGCGCATCCCGCATCACCGGGCGCCGACGGCCGCGCACCCGGCGGAGCTCGGTCCACATCCCTTCGAGCCAATCCGGGTTGAAGAAACCGTGCGTGGCCAGGTGAACGACGTCATAGGAGGGCAGCTCGTGGAGCAGACGCTCCTCGGTCGCCTCGACGTCGCGTAGCAGAAGGCGCTTGGGCTCCTTCTCGAACATCGCTTTGTGCAGTCCGTAGACGCTGCCCGCCTCGCGACCCGACGCCACGAGCGGCACCCACTTCGTTCCGGCCTTGCGCCGATCGGCCGGCGTCCCGCGCGACGCCACCTGTGGATCGCCGAGCCCGCCAAGCTCGCCCGGGTCGACGACGTCCTTCGCCCAGGCGAGGTCCCCGCGCTTGAAGAAGTCGACGCCGCCGATGCACAGGAGCGACTTCGACTCGCCCTCGTTGTCTCGCTTCGCGACCGGACGATCCCGCACGATCCGCACGAGTGAGCTCATGTCCTGCAAGTAGACGAATCCGATCCTCTCGACGAGGAACTCGAAGTCCTCGTTCTCGATGACCTCGAACGGAAGCGTCCCGAGAAAGCCGTCGGGCGAGATGAACACCAGCTCCGACGCGCCGATCGACGAGGCAATCGGATCCCAAAGCGCCTCGCGGATCTCTTGCGAGGGATCTTCGACCTCGCTGACCGTGGCGACTCCGCGCGTCTTCACGAGCGTCTTGAGGAAGCTCGCGGTCGTCTTTCGAATGTCCTCCTCGGGTCCGAGGTCGACATGGACGACGGGAAGCTTCGGGTCGCGCTGAACGATCCAGGCGCTCAGGTGTGGCTCGCTCCACGCGCCGAGCGCGCGGCTCCCGTCCTTTTTCTCGTCCTCCGACGCCTCCTCGTACCAGCGATGCACGAGGAAGTCGACGATCACCGCGCCCTCGGGCAGAGCCTTGCGCACCTCGGACAGAGACGCGGAGCTCGCGGATGCCCCCTTTCCGGCGGCACGGACCAGCTCGCGCTCGAGCTGCGCGCGTTCATCGCGGAGCTCCTCGAGCCGAAACTCGAGCTCGCCCGGATCCTCCGATCCCTTCTCGTAGAACAGCTTTCCGAGCTCGGTCTGCACCGCGTCGAGCCGATCGAGCTTCTGTCGTTCCTCTGCGCTCAACGACTGCAGGAATCGCGCACGGCTGCCCAGCAGACTTCGCGACACCTGCCCCTTCCAGTCGAGGATGTACTCGTACGCGGCGTTCCACGCATCGGCCCCGCCGCGACGACGGGCCAGGCTGAGATGCGTCTCGAGCCCGATCTCGAAGCGGTCCGCGTAGAGCAGCCGCTCCGTTTCCGTCAGCGACCAGAAGACCCGCTCGATCTGTCCGCGACTCGCCGCGAGACCTTCGCTCGAGCGCTCCCAGGCACGGTCGAGCTCGCCGAGGTCCGCGTGGAGCCGCGTGAGCTCCCCGAGCGTTCGCGCCGTATCGGGGTGCACGCTCCCGATCGTCTCCGTTCGAATCGAAAGCGCCTCTTCGTAGAGCGGTCGCGCTTCCTCGAGCCGACCGGCGTAACGCAGGTAGGTCGCGAGGTTGTGCAGTCCGAACGCGGTGAACGGATGACGCTCGCCGAGCTCGCGCTTGCGGATGTCGAGGGCCTTGCGGAGCGGCTCTTCCGCGGACTCGAGATCGCCCGCCTCGAAGCGCACGCGGCCGATGTTGTCGAGCGTCTGCGCAGTCAGCGGATGGCCTTCGCCGAGCAGCTCGGTCCGCATGGCCAGCGCGCTCGCGAACAGTTCGTTCGCCTCGTCGAATTTCTCCTCGTACGACGCGACCCAGCCCTTGTTGTGCAGCAGCTCGGCCCGACGCGTCGTCGTCTCGCCGTTGCGCGCCAGCTCCAGCTCGAGCGCACGATCGAAAAGCCGCCGCGCCTCCTCGAAGTCACTCTGAACACTCGCGATCACGCCGAGGCCCGACAGACAGGCGATGGTATCGGGATCGTCGGGTCCGAGGCGTTCGAGCGCCTTCTCGAAGTACGGACGCGCCGCGGAGTAGTCGCCGAGCTCGTAGTGGATGAGGCCCATCGGGATCAGCAGGCCGGGCTCATTGCGAATCGCGTAGAGCGCTTCGCCGAGATCCACCGCACTCGCGAAGTCACCGGTGTAGAAGCGCGCCCAGAACGCGGTCGACGAGAACGGCAGCTGATCCTTGACCGTCCCTCCTCCGGCGGCACGAATCGCGAACGCGCGCTCGGCGGCGGGGCGCGCGCCGCGGAACTCCTTCATGCGCATCTGCACCTCGGCGGCCCCGAGCAGATAGTCCGCGGTCGAGGGGTGCGTCGGCCCGTACACGGCTTCCGCGATCTCGACGGCCCGCAGCACGTGCGGAAGCGCTTCCTCGAAACCGCCGCGCGAGGCCAGCGCACGCGCGAGCTCGTCGAGGCTCATCGCCGTCTCCGGATGCGCGCCGAGCTTCTCTTCGCGAATCTTTGCCGCGCGACGGATCATCTCGAGCCCGCGGTCCTGCTCGCCGCGCGACTCGAGCAACAGGAACGCGAGACGGTGGAGCGCCGTCGCGAGCGCCGGGCCTTCGTGACCCGCCGCCTCGACCGTCTTCAGATCCGCTTCCGCGTGCGCACTCAGTGGTAGAGAGACTGGCGACGGGGGAAACAC
>CAZQZX010000004.1:0-57143 GCA_964597885.1 uncultured Planctomycetota bacterium | reverse complement strand
GCGCGCACCGCTCGAAAGTTCGGCGGCCCGGGCGCGCCCTCGCGCGCTTCGATCCGGAACGTGCCCGGCTGCCCGTATCGCGAAGCCGCGTCGATCCGGTACTCGCCCGGCTCGAGACGTCCCGCGATCCTCGGCCAGAGGACGCCGCCGAAGTCGTCTTCCGCGAGGACCCGCCCCTCGGCGTTCCGCAAAACGAGATATCCGTTCACGGACGGCGAGTGAAAATCGACGTGGTAGACGCCTCCTTGGGTAATGAGGAGCCGAAACGATCGTCCTTTGGCTCGGGGCTCGCCGGAAGATTCGAGTCTCGGGGCCGAGACGATCGCATCGTCGGCCGAGATCTCGCTCTCGAGGGGAGTACCTAACCGAATTTCTTGAAGGTGGTTATCCGAATGCGCCGCCGCTAGGTGGAGCAGCGCTACGAAGGCCGCGGCAATCACGTGGCGTCGTCCTCTCCATCGTGGGGAGCCCGAACCGGATCGTTCGGGCCAAGTCATTGTGCGCCTTCGACATCTCCAGGGAAGGCATTTTCTCCTCCTCACCGCCCTTCGCAATTGACTTCGAGGGGCGGATGGGCGAGCTTCTAGGCTACCAAGCCTGTAGGAGGCAAGGGATACCGCGTCCATGGGGAAGATTCTCGGCTCCTGCCGGACGCCCATTCACCTGGGGTTAGAAGAAGGAGACATCGAATGACACCACGCCCATTCTCCCGCTTCACCGCCGTAGCCGGAGGGGTGGCGCTCTGCGCCGCCCTCGCGCTCACGGCTGACGTCGGGTTTCTCGCCGAGAAGCCCGAGGCCGCGCTCGCGAACGACCCCGTCCTGTCGAGCGCCAAGGTTCTCGATCCGGTCACGCTCCAGGGCGGGCTCGCCGGGGGCTCGAAAGCACGCGTGATCGTCAACCTGGTCGAGCCGGTCGACCTCGCGGACTTCGACGGGTGGACGCGGCACGACGCGCTCTTCGAGCACCAGGCGCTCGTCGCCGAGCTCACGGCCGACGTGCTCGTCGATCTCGATGAGAGCGTCTTCGAGCTCGCGCACGCGTACGACAACCACGCTTCGTTCTCGGGCCTCGTGACGCGCGACGGTCTCGCCGCGCTCGTCGCCGACGAACGCGTCGAGTCGATCGAAACGGTCTTCGAGCTCGAGCTTCACACGCGCGACGGTCTGCGAGTGATCGATCCCGGCAACATCCGCGAAAAGTTCGACGGCTCGGGCATCGGCATCGCCATCGTCGACTCCGGAGCCGACGCCACGCATCCGGCGCTCGGCGGGAGCACGTTCCCGAACGAGAAGGTCGTCGGCGGTTTCGACTTCGACGACCCCGGCACCCCGCCGAACGACGAGAACACCGACGGGCATGGAACGGCCGTCGCCGGCATCTGCGCCGGCCTTCCGTTCGACGTGCCCGGCGGGAGCCCGTTCGCAGGAGGCGCCGCTCCCGGAGCGAGCCTGTACGCACTTCGCGTCACGCTCTTCGACAGCCTGATCACGACGTCCGATCGCATCATCGCGGCGCTCGACTGGGTCCTGTCGAACCGTGACAGCAATCCGGAAGCTCCGATCCAGGTCGTCTGCCTGAGCCTCGGCGCCGGACGCTTCGAAGGCACCTGCGACGATACGTTCCCCCTGCTCGCCGACTTCGCCAACGCCGTCGACGATGCGGGCATCACCATCGTCGCCTCCACCGGGAACGACGGCTACTGCGACGCGATCTCGGTGCCGGCGTGCCTGTCGGCGGCCACCGCCGTCGGCGCGGTCTACTCGCGTCAGGGCATCCCCGATCTCGGCGCGCTGTGCATCCGCTCCACCTCGTGCATCGGCGCATTCTGCGGCGAGTGCGAGGACACCGGGTGGTGCTGCAACGATCTGGCCACGTCGCCGGACACCGTCGCCTGCTACTCGAACAGCGGCCCGGCCGTCCAGCTCCTCGCGCCTGCGGATCAGACCGAAGCGCCGAGCCCCGGCGAAGGGCTCCGGAACTTCGGCGGAACGTCGGCGGCGGCCCCGTTCGCTGCGGGAGCCGCGGCCGTGCTCCAGAGCGCCGCGCAGGAGCTGAGGGGAAGTCTTCTTCCGCCCGGTTCGGTTCGTTCGCTCCTGGTCATCGCGGGTGAGGACGTGACGGATGTGAAGAACCTCATTTCGCGGCCGCGCGTCAACATGACGGACGCCGTCGCGACGATCGGCTTCGCGAGCCCGTGCCACGGCAAGGACGCCGAGGCCGTGCTGCAGATCAACGACTCGACCGGTGCGGGCACGGGCGGCATCGTGACGGTCGACTTCGGCAACGAGATCCGCTTCTCGATCGAGAAGCCCAGCGGCGGCGGCGACGGCGGCTACGTCGTGCACCTCAACGAGGGTGCGCCGAACGGAGACACGATCTCGCCGCTCCCGCGCGGTCTCGGAGTCTCGTGCTTCCGCGTACTCTTCCCGCAGGGCGCCGATCCGGCCGCCGTCTTCAACAACCTCGGCAAGACCGACGCGCTCGGTGAGAGCAGCTACTTCGGAAGCTCGATCGCCGACCCGCCGCTCGCCGACGAGGGGCAGACCGTGTTCTTCACCTTGCCGACCGGCGATTCGACCAACCTTCCGGTGGGCTCGCAGTGGACGCTGCAGGGGGTCATCGAGAACCCGGCCGTCCCCGGTCCGCCGAATCGTCAGGCAAGCGTCACGAACGCGGTCGTCCTCGAGATCACGAACTGAAACCACGGGCCGGTCGGAAGGTCCTCGCGACCACGCCGACCCGATGAAGGAGTAATCGAAGCATGAAGAATCAGAACCCGCGATGGAGCCTTCTGTGCGCGGCTGTCCTCGTGCTGCTTGTGATCGCGCAGGCGGCCCAGGCCCAGCGCCGCGCCTGGGGAGGCCTCGGCAAGAACAACGCCAACTTCGGCGAAGGCTTCGCGATCAGTCTGAACGACGACAACGAGCAGCTGAAGCTCGCCGAAGACCCGATGCCGGTCCCGCTCGTCTGGGTGCCGGCCGACGACCTCAGCATCCTCAAGATCAACGCCGAAGACGGGACCATCCTCGGTCGGTACGTCACGAGCCCGCTCGCGCCCGCGCGAGGCGGTGTCCCCGACCCGTACGCGATCGCTGTCGACAAGCTGGGCAACTGCTGGGTCGCGAATCGAGGTCACGCCGGCTCCGGCTGCGGTGACGGCGCAAAGCAGCTCCGCGGCTCGATCACCCGGATCGGCATCGTCGTCGGCGGCACGCGCACCAATGCGGACGGCGAGCCGGACCCGAACGGCGAGTACCTGAAGCCGCCGTTCCGCTACAACACCTGCACCGATCGCGACGGCGACGGTCTCATCCGGACGTCGCGCGGTTTCCTCGACGTGCTCTCGTGGAACGACTTCACGGGTGAGAACTTCTGCGGAGGCGTGAGCCTCGCCGAAGACGAGTGCATCACGCTCCACACGCGCATCGAGATCCCGTTCACCTCCCGGACGCTCGCCGTGGACCGCGACGACAACCTCTGGGTCGGCGGCAATGCGTTCTTCGAAGATATCGACCACGTGCTCGTCGACGGGCAGTCCGGTGAATTCATCAAGGGGGTCATCACGAACGGATGCGGCGGCGCCGGCGGCATCATCGATCCGTTCGGCACCCTGTGGTCGACGCCCGGAGGCGACTCGGGATTCGTCCGCATCGACACCGAAACCGGCGACGTGAACTGCGGCACCGACCTCAACTGCGTTTCGGGCTTCACGATCGACCCCACCCGCTCCACGATCTGGGCGACTTGCGAATGCTGCGGCCCCGAGGACAGCATCGTCCAGCTCGCGCAGGACGGAACCGAGATCAACCGCGTGACGGTCACCGGCTTCGGCGCTATCGGCCCGATCGTGGTGGACAACTTCGGACATCTCTGGGTCTCGGAACGCGGCGGCGACGAGGTCCTGCACTTCGCGCCGAGTCCGGACGATCCGTCCGAGCTGTTCGAGGTGGGCCGCATCACGGGCTTCCTCGGCGCGTCCGGCATCTCGGTCGATACGTTCGGCAACATCTGGGTTCCGGAGTCGAGCGGTCAGCTCAGCCGCATCGATCCGGTCGCCGGCCCGATCACCAATGGAAGCGGCGTTCCGCTCGGAGCCGTGGACCTGCAGATCGATCTCCCGGGCACCGCGCCCGAGTCTTACGGAGACATGACCGGATTCGTGTCGCTCGCCGGGACCGGCGGAAGCGACGACGGCATCTGGAACGTCGTGTTCGACAGTGAGACCGCCGGCACGCCCTGGGGCACCGCGTCGTGGGACGACGAGCAGCCGCTCGGCAGCAAGGTCTCCGTCTTCGTCCGGGCCTCCGACGATCGGTTCGACCTCCCGCTCCAGCCGTTCCGCGAGGTCTTCAACGGAGACCCGTTCCGGGGCGAGTTCGGTCGCTTCATCGAGGTGAAGGCTCGCCTGCAGCGCTTCGACAGCGACGAGACGCCCACCGTGTTCGAGGTCGCGATCGAAGCCGCCGAATGCTTCCTGGTGATCGGCGCCGGTCGCGGAGACGACACCTTCCGCGCCGGTCCGCTCGCGCACGAGTTCCAGACCAACCTGCGCAACATCCAGAAGTGGCGTCCGGTGCTGATGGAAGCCAACCCCGAGTTCGAGGTCCGGCTCCCGCTTCCCGAGCAGGTCGATCCGGGCCGCGGCAAGGCCGGGCTCGGTGGCCAGCCGGGCGTACGTCCGATCCTCAGGAAGTCCGTGCAGGTGCTGATGTGGAACCCGCGCGTCTTCCCGCAGAACCCGGAGCAGTACTCGCCCGGCCTCGACGTTTCAGTCTGGCCGGACGGTACCGTCACCACCGAGAAGTTCGGCAACCACGACGGCATCGACCTCGAAGCCGAGATCGTCGCCCGCACGCCGAACTCCATCACGCTCAAGATCCCCTTCGTCGTCGAAGGGTTCTGATCGATCAGCTATTCTTCTCCTTCGCATCGTCGGAGCGCTCGCTTCCGACGGTGCGAAGGAGGAACTCCTCGTACTTGCGGAATCGGTTGAGCGACTTCACGTCGCCCCCGAGACCGTGCCCTCCCGTCGGATCCAGGAAGAGCTCGACCTGCGTCTCCTTGCCCGCCTTGAGCAGCTCGCGGTAGACGCGCACCGTGTCCTGGTAGAGCACGTTCGAGTCCTCCATGCCGTGCACCAGGAGGAGCTTGCCCTCGAGGTTCTTCGCGAGCGGAAGCAGCGAGTACTTCTCGAGGTCGGTCTTGCCCTTGCGGCTCTCGCCGATCGTCCCGGTCGTGTACCAGGCGTTGTAGTTCTCCCACTCGGTCGGACCCGCGCCGGCGATTCCCGCCGCGAAGATCTCGGGCTCGGTGTAGAGGCACATCTGCGTCTGGAAACCGCCGAAGCTCCAGCCGTGGATGGCGACGCGCTTCGGATCGATGCCTCCGCGCCCGAGGAACCACTTCACGCCGTCGACGAGATCCTCGACCTGGGGCTTGCCCGCCTGCTCGAAGTTCGCCTTCTCGAAGAGCCCGCCGTACCCCGACTGGCCGCGCGGATCGATCGTGCAGGTCACGAACCCGTGCTTCTTCGCGAGGTACCACGCGAAGAAGTAGCTGTCGCCGCGATAGCTCCCGTCGGTCACGCTCTTTC
This sequence comes from uncultured Planctomycetota bacterium, assembly GCA_964597885.1. GTDB lineage: Bacteria > Planctomycetota > JACOTG01 > JACOTG01 > JAUIME01 > CAZQZX01. The sequence goes on along the minus strand of CAZQZX010000004.1, from coordinate 51,547 downwards.
GCGTTCCGAGCGGACCGCCGTAGACGTAGACGAGCAGCGGTCGCTTGTCCTTCTTGGGATCGAAGCCGTCCGGCGCGAACCAGTGACCGTGGATGTCGTGGCCGTGGCGGTTCTTGTAGGTGAACATCTCGGGCGTGGCCTTCGTGAGCTCGCGCGCCTTCTCGGGATGCGAATCGGTCAGGGTCGTGAGCTTGTCTTTGCCGGCCTCGAAGGACGTGAGCTCGTTCAGCTTTCCGTAGGTCACGTAGTTGGCGAGAACCTGCGTGCCGTCCGGACTCACCGCGACCGAGCTATAGGTGCCGTCCTGCCGCGTCAGCCGCTCCATCGAGCCGTCTTCGAACGACACCTTGTAGATGTCGAGCCGTGACGGGGACTCCTTCGTCGCCGTGACGAACAAGGACTTTCGATCCTTCGAGATGTCGATCGGATAGATCTCGAATCGGCCGCGGGTGAGCTGCTCGCAGTTCTGGTACAGCGGATCGAGCACGTGCACCTGCCGGAAGCCGCTCATCTCGCAGATGAACGCGAGGCGCTGACTGTCGTCGAGATAGTACGGCCGGATCATACGCGGAGTGTTCGGGCCGCCGAAATGCAGGAAGCGGTAGATCTCTCGGGCCTTCTCGCTCTCGTCGTCGCCGTCTTCGGCGTCTTTCTTCTTGTCGGCACCGTCCTTCTTCGCGCCGTCTTCCTTCTTGTCGTCGCCTTTCTCCTTCTTCGCGTCCGCGTCGGACTCGTCCTTCTTGTCGGCGTCGTCCGTCGGGTCGTCCTCGAAGCGAGCCTCGAAGATGGTCACGTTCTCCGTCTCCTGATCGAAGACGCTGAACGCGACGCGCTTGGAGTTCGGCGACCACTGCGGGTAAGTGACGATATCGCGCGGGCCCTTGCGATCGCGCTTGAAGATCTCTCGGAGCTTCCCGTTCTCGTGGAGAGTATCGCCGAGATCGTAGACGTAGTGGCGCGTCTCCTGCGGCGGAAGCGTGTCGTCGGCCATGAGCCTCGGCACCTCGCGCACATCCATGAAGCGGTCACGGTATCGCGCGATCTTGACCTTGCGCGACGCGCCGCCGAGCCCGGCCTCGCCTTTCATCGTCGTGAGCACGACCCGCTCGGAAGAGGGGCTGATCTCGTAGCCGATGAGCCGCTCGCCGGAGCCGAAGCTCGGCTCGATTTGCTCGACGACGTGGCTGCCGAAGCGCACGCGGTAGAGCGCGCCGTCACGCAGGAACGTGTAGCCGCTGCCGTCCGGGAGATAGTCGATCGACCGCTCGGAGTCCTTCGTCTTCGTGAGGCGCTCGATGGCCGGGCCCGTCTCAGCGTCCTTGCCCTTGTCCTTCGTTCCCCCGAACGTGCACCGGTAGATGTCGCCTCCCGAGAGGAAGAGAAGCTCGTCCCCGACCGGCGACCAGACGTACGACGAGATCCCCGAGTAGCGCGGCGCCTTCTCGGCGTCGGCGTCCTTGTCGTCCACGCGATCGCCATCGTTCTCGCCCTTGTCTTCCTTCTTCTTGTCGTCGCCGCTCTTCTTCTTGGAATCGCCCTTCGCGCCGTCGCCCTTCTTGTCCTCGTCGGTCTTCTTCTTCTGATCGGCCTTCCGAACTTTCTCAATTCGATCGTCTCGAACCTTGCGCGTCTTCTTCTGGAACTCGGCCATCACCGAGACCGACGTGATGCGCTTCGCCTCGCCCGACGTCGTGTCGAGCACCCAGAGGTCGCTACCGTGCCGACGTTCCGCGTAGGGTCGATAGAGCCACGCGGCGTGCTTCCCGTCGTGCGAGAAGGTCGTCGAGCGCGCCGAAGGCCCGAAGAGCCCCTTCTCCGGGAAGAGCTTCTCGAGCGTGATCTCGTCCTTCTTGGCGGCTTTGCCGTCCTTCGACTTCTCCTGGGCCGCGATCGGGAAGGCCACGGTCGCGACGAGAACGGCAACGAACAGGGTCAGCGCAGGGGTGCGTCTCATGGGTATTCATCCTTTGAAGAGCCGGTAGGAACGACTACCCGTACGGACGTGGGCGTGGGAGGTTCCCGCGTGGCGGCAAACCGGACACTCCGCTTGAAGGCTGCCGGGTGGGGTCGTGCTAGCGGCGGGCGCCGTCGAGGCGGGATCGCAGCCACCCGAATCGGCCGCGCATCGCGCTCCAGTCGAGCTCTTCGCCGAAGCGATTCTCGAGGTAGACGAGAGCCTCATCGGCCCCCTGAACGTCGCCGGCCCGGAAGCGCAGATAGACGAGATGGAAGCGCGCCTCCCACCACTCGTCGGATCGGAACGACGGGATGCGCGGACCCACGATCTGTCCCCACACCGAGCGCGCCTCGTCCCGTGCGTCGGCACCGGGAGCCCCGGCGATCTCGACGAAGCCGCCTCGCTTCGTCTCGAGGAGGGTCCCACCCAGGGCGATCGCGAAACGCCGACGAAGCTCGAGAAGCTCCTCGCGAGATCCGCCGCGCGCCGTCGCGTCGACGAGCTCACGATACAGCGGCACCGCGTCGGCCGAGCGCCCTTCCTCGAGATACAGATCCGCCAGCAGCCGCAGGAGCGCGCGTCGATCCGACTCGGGCATGACGTCTTCTCGGAGCTCTCGAAGAGAGACGAGCAGCTCACGCGCGCGGTCACGGTCTCCGACCCCGATGAGATCCGACGCCACTTCGAGCGCCGTGCGAGTGGGACGACCTCGTCGCTCCCACCAGCGGATCCGATGATCCACCGAGGTGCGGAGCAAGTCGCGCGCTTCGTCGTCGAGCCGCAGCACCTGCGCCGGCTCCATCGCGCTCGCCGCGACCCGACGCGCGAAGGCCCGCTTGAACGCACGCCCGATCGCGAGATGCGCTTCGATCGTGGAGCGCGAATCCGGCGCCACGGCCTCGAGCTTCACGAGAACCTTCCGCGCGGCCGCGAGATCATCGTGCTCGAGATGCAGATCGATCTCCACGTAGAGCGCGCCCTCGACGAAGTTGCTCTGATCGGGAAATCGTCTCGTCACGCCGTGCAGGCACGCGAGAGCTCGCCCTCGATGACCGGCGGCACGCTCGGCTTGTGCCCGCGAGTACAGAAGCGCCGCCATCGCCTGTCGCTGCTCGGACGTCGCCCGCCCGCCGCGCTCCCTCGAGTCCCGGCGCACGAAGGAATCGAAGCCGGAGGCGACGCGCCTGAGCTCCGCGAACTCGGCTTCGGCTCGACGTCGATCTCCGGAGGCAAGCGCACGCCGCCCGAGCTCGAGACGACACTCGCCGAGCCGCAGCCGGGATCGCGGGTAACGGGGATGCGTCCGATGCACGCTCTCGAACCGCCGGATCGCGGACGCGAAATCGCCCGCGTCCATCTCCGCCAGGCCCTCGTCGTAGGCGCTCCTCCCGTCGAACGCATCGGCCGCGCGATCTCGCGGAGCCCGGCGTGCCTCGCGGACGAACGGCGTCGCCGGACGACGGCTCTTCTTGTCGACGGCGCGAGAATCCCGCGCGCGGTGGCGCGCCTCGGCCAGCCCGGCCTCGACCTCGTTCTGCCGAGCGAAGTCCGACGAGGAACCGAGCTCGTGCGACGAACCGGCTTCGTGCGCGATCCTCGCCGCGAGATGATCGTCCATCTCCGTGTAGCATCGACCGATCCAGAACCACGCTTCGGCCGCGCGATCACGGTAGCGACCCGTCGTCTCCGTCGCTCGTAGCATGCGCTGGAAGAGCTCGATGCTTCGATTCCACCGGCCCTCGAGCCACAGTCCTTTTCCGGCGAGGAAGAGGGCCTCGGGCGTGGCTTCGCGCTCGCCGTACGCATGGCCGTCGCGGGCGAGGACCATCTGCGCGAGGCGGCGCTCGAGAACCTGTCGCGTCCGGGGATCCGGTCGATGCGCCGCGAGCGAGCTCAGCAGCCGACTTGCCAGCTCGCGATCGCCCTCGGCTTCATGCGCGTTCGCGAGATCGATGAGCGCGGCGTAGCCGAACGGCTCGATCCACGTGGCTTTGGCGAGGGCATCGATCGTCGATTCACGCGATGCATTCGACGCGGGGTCGAAGAGCGCGATCAGACCCCAGCCGGCATCGATCGCCTCGCGACGGCGCCCCATCGAAACGAGAAGGCGCATCCTCTCGAAGAACGCTCGCTGGACGAGAGATGCGGCCCACCCTCGTGGCTCCTGGGCGCGGCTCGCCTCCACGACGACGCCCTCGAACAGATCGAGTGCGGTCGCGCTCAGCTCGCGCGCTCGGTCCGGCGCGTCGTGGCTCCAATCCGCGTACGCTTTGCCGAGGTAGAGCCACGCGATCTCGCCGCTCCGAAAGGCCGCGTACTCCCACGCGAACGCCTCGAGCTTTCGCGCGGCGACACGAAACTGGTCGCTTCGTTCGGTCGTCGACGGCGACAGGAAGCGCGCGCGCGTGTACGCACCGACCGCCAGGTGGAATCGAAGACGCATGCGTGCAAGATCGGTCGCCGCATTCGAGTCGAGGCGATCGAGCCGTGCGTACCCCTCCCGGAGCCGCTCCTGGGCACGCGCGAGCAACGTGGCCGCGCCACTCCGTGTGTCGGTTGCGTGCCCGGCCTCTACGCCACGAGAGTCGAGGGCGGCTTCGGCATGCTGATGGCTCGCATCGCCGAGCTCGCACAGCGCTTCGAAGTAGAGAGGGTGGGCTGAGGGATTCTCGCGTTCGAGAAACCCGAGGAGGCCTTCGATCGCCGATCGGTACAGGTCGAGACGCACCGAAAACGCAGGGGCCCGCGAAGCGCGGCGGCGAGCGATGGCGGCACGAGCGAGAGCCGAGGTTTCGGATTCGAGGGAGGCCGCGAGATCGCTCGCGAGATCGAAGTAGCCGCGGTCGGCCAGCCCGACGGCATGGCGGTAGTCTTCTTCTTCGCGAGGGGAGTCCTCTCGAGCCGACGCGCTCGACTCGAACAGGAACAGCCAGACCAGAGGAAGAACGACAGTCCGTCGCATACTCGCCCTCCGCACGGAGGCCTTCCGGGCCTCGCGATTCCGCTATTCCCTGATCGTCCCGATCCTATCACGATTCCCATTGAAATCGCGCGACGGAATCATCTAGAATCGTGCCCCCCAAGGGAGATGGGGTACTGCCGGCATTGTCTCGTTTCGACCTCCTGGAGGATTTCATGCGCACGTCGACGGCCATCGGCCTCTCCGTGCTCGGCTTGCGATCGCGCGCCTGGCTCGCGCTGGTCGCTTTGCTCGCACTGGTTGCTTGCCAGTCGCCCTCGGAGCAGCCCGCGATGGATCCGCCCGAGGCGATCGAGACCGGCCCGCCGGAGGCATCGCGCCTCGGCGACGGCGAACCGACGACGCCCGAATCGGCGACCGGTCGGGTCTGGCTCGATCGACAGCCACCGGAACCGATCGTACCCGAGCCGTTCGTGCCCGTCGAAGAGCCCGCCGACTTCTCCTACGAAGTCGAACGCTTCGCCGACAAGCGCATCCTCCGCTACCGGGTCCCGGGCTTCGAGACTCTCGCTCCCTCGCGTCGAGTTCTTCTGTACTACCTACAGCAAGCGGCGCTCGCCGGCCGGGACATCCTGTACGATCAGAAGCACTCGCACAATCTCGCCATCCGCCGCACCATCGAGCAGCTCCTGCGCGCGTATCCCGGGGACCGCACCACCGCCGAATGGCGCGCGCTCGAGGAGTACGCGCGCGAGATCTGGTTCGCGAACGGCATCCATCATCACTCGTCGCACGAGAAGTTCACACCCGGCTTCTCCTACGAGCGGTTCGCGGAATGGGTCCTGGCGACGGACGCCACATTCCCGGCGCGCCCCGGTCGCTCGCGCGAGCATCTCCTCGAAGAGCTCCGGCCGATCCTGTTCGATTCGCGCGTCGACGCGAAGCTCATCCAGCGCGCCGACGACACGGATCTCGTCCGCGACTCCGCCTCGAATTTCTACGAAGGCGTGAGTCGCGCGCAGGTCGAGTCGTTCTACGCGTCGCGGCTGCGGCGGCGCGATCCGCGACCGGTCGCGCACGGTCTCAATTCGACGCTCGTTCGCGGGTCGGAGGGAGCCCTTCGCGAAGAAGTCTGGAAGCTCGGCGGGCGCTATACCGCGGCCATCGAAGAGATGATCGTCTGGCTCGAGAGGGCCGCTCGTGTCGCCGAGAACCCGGCGCAGCGCGACGCCATCGAAGCGCTCATCCGCTACTACGTCTCCGGTGACCTCGGAGACTGGGACGCCTACAACGTTCTGTGGGTGAAGGACCGCGATTCGGTGGTCGAGCTGGTCCACGGCTTCATCGACGTCCGCAACGACCCGATCGGCATGCGCGGCTCGTACGAAGCCGTGGTGTCGCTGCGCGATCCGATCGCGACGGCGCGCGTGCGGTCGATCGCGGAAGCCGCGCCGCGGCTCGAGGAACGCCTTCCGATCGACGACGCGCACCGACGGACGACGCCTCAGGGCATCGACGCCCGCGTCATCCACTCGGTCGTGCACGCCGGCGATGCCTCTCCCGAGTATCCGACCGGCTTCAGCCTCCCGAAGTCACGTTGGATCCGCGAGGAGTACGGATCGAAGAACGTGACGCTCACGAACATCATCGAAGCCCGCGCCAAGGCGAGCGGCGCGTCGACGTCCGAGTTCGCATGGGACTACGCCGAAGTCGAGCGGGCGCGGAAGTACGGCGAGCTCGCGCGGCAGCTCCGGACCGAGCTTCGCGAGGTCGTGGGACGGGCCGTCGGCAAGCTCGAGCCCGGCGTCGCGCCGCCCCGCGAGACCCTCGGCGAGTACGCCGGCGTGATCGAAGAAGCCCGCGCCGAGCTGGTGGCCCTGTACTGCCTCCCCGATCCGAGGTTCGCGGAGATCGGGATCCCGCCGACGACCGACGTCACGGCCGCCGCGTACGACGCGATCCTCCGGGAAGGTCTCCTGATGCAGCTTCGCCAGGTGCCTGCCGGCGGGCGCATCGAGGACGACGCGCTGCGAGCGCGCGCCACCATCGCACGGTACGTGCAGGCCCGAGGGCAACGGGACGGTGTGGTCGATCGACGTCAGCGCGACGGCAAGACCTACTTCACGATCTCGGATCACGATCGGCTGCGCGCCCTGTTCGGCGAGCTGCTCGGCGAGACGCAGCGCATCCTCTCGCAGGGAGACGGCGTGGCCGCTCGCTCACTGGTCGAGAAGTACGGTACGACGGTCGACCCGAAGCTTCAGGCCGAGGTCGTCACGCGCTTCGAGAGCCTCGGCATTCCCGCGTTCACCGGGTTCCTGAACCCGCGCATCGTGCCCGTCGAGCGCGACGGCGTCGTCATCGACGCGAGGATCGAGTACCCCGACGACTTCGAAGAGCAGATGCTCGAGTACGCGGATACGCACTCGTTCCTGCCGACGTGGAATTGACGGCCGAACCGATCAGGTGCCCTCGCGGTCGAAGCTTCGTCTGAAGCTCTCGCCGCCCGCTTCGACCTCGAGCCAGAGCCGGGCCTCGGCCGTCGCCTCGACGTCCACATCGAGATGGGCGTGGTAGCTGCCCTCGGATCGGGTCGCCCTCATCCGGAGAACGCCCTTTCCGCTCTCGTCGCCGACCCACATGCGGATCACGTCGAAGCTCTTCGGGTCGCCCTTCACGTCGAGCTCGACCACGATGGCGCGCCCCGGCTCGATGCGGCCGATCTGCGTCGCCGAGATGGTGAGTCCCGCCGCCTCGACGGAGCCCAGATCGAAACGCTCGCCCGCGTGCGAGTGTCCCCCGTCGCCGTGGGATGTCGATCCGCCGTCGCCGCAGCCGGCGAGCGAAGCGCACAGGACCCAGAGGCCGATCCAGCCCGGTCGTCCCTTCATCTGACTTGCTCCTGATCGCTACATCCCGTGCCGTCTCTCGGGTCGTCCAACAGAGGCGGCCGACGAGCGCGGTGAATCCTAGGGTCGCTCTTTCTTCAAGTCAACAGGACCCCCGAAACCTCAGGAACTTAGGAAAGCCGGGGGATCGCACGGCCTCCATCCCGCCTCGGGAATCGCCGCAGTTGTTACAATCGGCTCGGGAATCGCCGGCAGCCAACCGGTAGCGAAAGGCAGCAAGATGAACGCCCTCAAGGACCTCTCCGACCGCGTCTCCGATGTGGTGGAACGCGTCGGGCCCGCCGTTCTCCACGTCCGTTCGATCCACGAAAAGCGCTCCCGACTCGGCAACGGATCGGGTGTGGTGGTCGCCCCGGACGGCTACGCGCTGACCAACAGCCACGTCGTACGAGGCGCGGCCGCGGTGGAAGGCGAGATCTACGACGGCCGCACGGTCTTCCTCGACGTCGTCGGCGACGACCCGGCCACCGACCTCGCGCTGCTGCGCGTCAACACGGAGGAGGCGCTTCCCTTCGCCGAGCTCGCGGACTCGAACGAGCTCCGGGTCGGCGACGCGGCCATCGCCATCGGATCGCCGTTCGGTTTGTCGCGAACCGTCACGCTCGGGATCGTGAGCGCGCTCGGACGCAGCCTCCCGGCACCGGGCGGCCGCAGCATCGAGGGCGTCATCCAGACGGACGCGTTGCTCAACCCGGGCAACTCCGGCGGACCGCTCGCCGACGCCGACGGCCGCGTGATCGGCATCAACACCGCCATCCACGCCGCGGCGCAGGGCCTGTGCTTCGCCGTCCCGTCCAACACCGCGAGCTTCGTCGTGAGCGAGCTGCTGCACCACGGACGCGTGCGTCGCGCCATGCTCGGCGTCGGGGTCGAGGAGACGCTCGTCCCGACGATCGTCGCCCGCCGCGCCGAGCTCGAGGATTCGCGCATGATCGCGCTGCGCAAGGTCGCGCCCGACAGCCCCGCCGCGCGGGCCGGGCTCGAGCCGGGCGACCTGCTGTATCGCTTCCGCGGACAGCGGCTGCACTCGGTCGCCGACCTGCACCGCCTGCTCGATCACGAAGCGATCGACAGCGATCTGCCGGTGGAGTTCCTGCGCAAGGGGCAGCCCACCGAAGGCAGCATTCGCCCGGACGACGCCTCACACTCGTAAGACCGAGCGTCACACGCGTCCACCGAATCTCTGGCTGCCGACGGTCTGTCCACACCGATCGCCCGCTTGTGGATAACGTGTGGAAAGATCGTGGATCGGGTGTCCGCAATGCGTCGCACGATGTGGAAAACCCGTGGAGGCGAGGTGGATAGAGCCGGGCTTCCGCGGAGGTCGTGCGGAAGCCCGACACGCCGCTCGTTGGCTCCGAAGGATCGTCGGTTCGAGACGGCAAGCCGGTATTCTCTCATCAGGCAGAGCTCCCACCATGGGGAGAAGTACCTATTTCGATGAGCGGCGAAGCGGCCTAGTAGAAGACGCGCATGTCGCGGTACTCGACGGTGCCCTGTCCCTCGCCGCCGAGCAGTCCCACGCGTCCGCGAACGTCGAGCGGCGTGTAGTCGTGGCTTCCGATGTTGCGATCGTCGACGAAGAACTCGACGTGCCCCTTCTCGTCGACTTCGATCGCGAGCAGGAAGTCGTCGAGGTCGGCCGCGTTGAACTTGCCGAGCGGCTTCTCGATGCGCGGCGCTCCGTCTTCGAGCTTCATGAGAGCGACGATGCCGCGCTCGACGAGCACGACCAGGATCTGCTCGCCACCGAGGTTCGATCCGAAGATCATCCCCGCGATTCCGTCCTCATCGGTGTTCGTCGTGTTGATGCGCGTCTCGTAGCGGTACGCATCCGGTAGCTCGAGGTCGTAGCGAATGAGTCCCGTCACCTCGGTCTTCACGGTGAGCCCGCCCTGCGACGGCGTCCACATCTCGTCGCTTCCCTGCCACCGACCGAGGTCCCCATCGCCGGTGATGAGACGACGCCAGCGCCTCGTGTCGACGCCGGTCTGTCCGCGGATCTCATCGAGCTGGTTCTGCAGCGGGCCGTGCCCGCCGAGCATGCCGACGGCTTCACCGAGGAGATCCACCGCACGTCGCGGGCGGCCCTTCTCGACGTACGTCGCCGCCAGGCGCGTCATGCCGTCGACGAGGCTCTGCTCGGCCGGGCCGAGCGTCTTCGGCAGCGTCGACTCGAGCTTCTGGATGCGCTCGTTGCAGCGCGCCATCACGCCGCCCGCGTCGATGCCGTCGAAACCGGGGAGCGTGGCCTTGGGATCGGGCTCGGCGCGCGCGATCTCGAGCGCACGGCGATAGCTGAAGATGGCGGCGTCCTTCGACCACTTCTCCTTCTTCAGGCTCTCGTAGACCTGACCGAGCTCGAAGTAGGCGAGCGCATCGCCGGGGCGCTTGCGCAGCGCCCACTGGTAGCTCTCGACCGCGTACTCGGGCTTGCCGTTGTCGCGCTGGCTGCGGGCACGCGCGATCAGCTTGTCCGCCTGCTCGGGACCACCGTAGTGAAGCGTATGGAGCTCGCCGATCCACGCCGCGAACTTCGCCTCGAACTCCTCGAAGGTGGTCACGCCCGGCACCTTCGCCTTCTTCACGAAGTACTCTTCGAAGCGGCCGACGACGTCGTGCTTGCCGCCGGTGCGGTACGTCCTCATGTACTTCTGGTAGAGCGGCACGTAGATGCGCTCGGACTTCTCGTTCTCGTAGTTCAGCATGTAGTAGACGAGACCCCAGCCGACCGGATAGTAGGCGCCCGGGTACGAGCCTCCCTGGAAGAAGCTCACCACGTCGCGAAGCGCAGGCTGACCCGAGCGCAGGATTGCCGGGAGCACCTTCAGGCGCCGATCCGGGATGAGGTTCGTCTGGACGATTCCGCTCGGCAGGATGCGCGCGCCCTCGAAGTAGCAGGCCGTGCCTTCGTTCAGCCATCCCGGCCACTCGCCCGCCGCGATCATGTCGGCGAACTGGTGCGACGCCTCGTGGAAGAGGACCTCCCACAGATCGGTGAGCGGCTCGCCGGCCGAACGCGGATCGTACGTGGTCACGCTCTTGTCGCCGGGCATGAAGAATCCGCCGACCGACGCGCTCACGTCGTGCATCTTCATGAACTCGCGCTTGTCACGGTGAACGCGGATGACGCTCCGCGCCGTGCCGCCCCCCTTGGTCTTGTGCTGGAAGACCTTTCGGTAGAAACGGTTCATCTGGTCCATCGCGTTGAGCACCGCGAGGCCCATCTTCCGCTTCATGTTCGTGACGACCGTGTAGTTCTTGCCCTTGAACTCCCAGGCGTTGTCCCACTTGCTGTGCTTCTTGTCCTGGTAGGATTCGTCGCCCGCCTCTTCCTCGGATCGGATCGGAACGTCGATGCCCGATTCGAGGATCGCTTCCGCCGACTTCGGGTTCTTGTAGAGCTTGTCGAGCAGATCGGCCGCGGCCTTCGAGTGGGTCGTTCCCTCGAGGTTCAGCAGCAGGTCGACGGTGTTCGCGTAGAGCTTCTTGCGCTGGATCTTCTTGCACACCTCGAGGAGCTGCGCGGCGTACGCCTCGAGCAGCGCGTCGGTCTCTTCGAGGAGCGGGTCGAGCTGGGCGAGGCGCTTCTCGAGCTCCTCCGTGAGCGCCAGGCCGGCCGGCGTCTCGTCCTCTGCGGCGAGGCTTTCGAGACCGAGCTTCGCGTACCACATCGACTCGTCGGGCTTACCGGCCGCCTGCGCCGCGCGCGACGCCAGATCGAGAAGCGCCGGGTCCTCGGGGGCGTACTCGAGCGCGATCACGGCCGCGGCCAGCGCCTCGGCGCCCTTGCCCTGTTCGACGAGCAGACGGACGCGGTCGGCGTGCCCGTCGTCGGCGGCGAGGGCCGTCGTGGCGGCCCCGGCAACGACGAGCCCGGCAATCAGAATCACAGATCCGATACGTTCGGAAATCATGGGATAGTCCTATCTCGGTCCTTCGAAACAAACGGCGCCCAGGGGGCTTCGGGTCGATCCTAGCAGATGGGATCCCGCAGGGACCAGAGTTACGATGGCGACCCGCCGATCGTTGGCGGTGCCAGGAGCTTCCGTTGACGCGACACGATCCGCCATCCCCTGATCCCGGGCCTCGAGACGACGCCGAAACCGCGTCCACGCCGCCCGAGGTGCCGTGCCCCCCGGAAGTGCCGTGCCCCGACGAGGTCGAATCCCCGTCGCACGGCTCGAGCTTTCCGGCTCCCAAAAAAGGGGACTCGGCACTGATGGGTGCCGTCGAGGCCGCCCCGGTTCCCGTCGACGCTCCCGATTTCGAGACGGCCCCGCTGACCCGGCCCGAGTACTTCTTCTCGGTGTCGCACTTCTACCGGGGCGAGGTCGACCGCGCCAACACCTGGCGCACGCGCATCGACTCCACCACGAACTGGGCGGTCGCCACGGCTGCCGCCTTCTCGGGATTCGCCCTCTCGCACCCCGAGGTCCCGCACGTGGTCGTGCTCTTCGGCAACCTGATGCTGATGGCGCTGCTGTGGATCGAGGCCCGTCGCTTCCGCGTGTTCGACGTGTTCCGCGCCCGCGTCCGAAAGACCGAGGAGAACTTCTTCGGCCCGATCCTCACCCGGCAGCTCGACAGCCCCTTCACCGAGTGGGGCGTCTACATGGCGGGCGACCTGCTTCATCCGCAGTTCCGCAACTCCTTCTGGCAGGTCATGGGAATGCGGCTCCGGCGCAACTACCTGGCGCTCTTTCTGGCGCTCCTCGCGTGCTGGCTCGTCAAGGTGTTCGTGCTGCCGGATCCGTCGAGCAGCGCCGGCTTCCTCGAGCGCATCGCGATCCTCTCGATGCCGCCGTGGCTGGTGGTCAGCACGCTGATCCTGTTCTACACGTTCCTCGGCGTGCTCTTCGTGACGACGCGACGACACAAGCGCATCGAGGACTTCGAGTGGGGAACGGGACACGAGCTGAGCTCTTACGACTGCTAGGCCGGCCTCACGCCGGCTCGGGCGCGACCTCGTAGCTGATGCGGCCGATCTTCCCGGCGCGAAGCTCGCGAAGCAGCACGTCCGACGCTTTCATCCAGTCGACCTCGGCGCCTTTCCCGACGCACCCGCGCTTGCGGCCCACGGCCTCGAGGGCGTCGAGTCCGCTTTCGGGAATCTCGCTGAGCTTGAAGCGCTCGAGGAATCGCTCCGGGTAGTGCGTGCGCAGCCAGTCGGCCACGTAGAGAGCGATCGTCTCGCGGTCCATCGCGCTGTCGCGGATCGCTCCGCTCGCGGCCAGGCGCTTCGCGCCTTCCTGATCGTCGAGCTTCGGCCAGAGCACTCCCGGAGTGTCGGAGATGACGAAGCCTTCATCCACCTCGACGCGCTGCTGCCCTCGGGTGAGTGCGGGCACGTCGCCGACCTTCGCGACGCGCTTGCCGCGAAGGGTGTTGATGAGCGTCGACTTGCCGACGTTCGGGATGCCGGCCACCATCACGCGAAGCGGCTTCAGGATCGTCCCGCGATGCGGCGCGAGGCGACGACAAGCGGCGGGGAGCTTGCGCGCGTCGCGTCGGCTCCGACAATCGAGCGCGACCGCCGACACTCCTTCGTCCCGCGCCAGCTCCGCGAGCCAGCCCTTGGTGGTCTCGGGGTCGGCGAGGTCGGGCTTGCTCAGCACGCGCACGCACGGCGTGTCGCCGCGGAGCTCGGCGAGCATCGGATTCGAGCTCGAGGCCGGCAGGCGGGCATCGAGGACTTCGATGACCACGTCGATCCGCGGCATCGCGGCTTCGATTTGCTTCCGGGCCTTGTGCATGTGCCCGGGAAACCAGTTGATCGACACGGTAGAAACCCCGAAGGAAAGCCCTTAAGATACGGCCGTCGCGGGACATCCTAGCATGGACCCGCGGGCCCGTTCGGACGCCGGAAGGCCCGCAACCAGACGCCCTGCCGTCCCGCACCGCGCGATGGGGATATCGCACACCGTAAGGTCCTGCCGGGGGGCTCAGGCCCGAGCCCCGGTTTGGTCGACAATCCATTACGGTTGAGATCCGATTCGTGTCCGTTCGTTTGAAGAGACTTCCGCTCCAGGAGGGGTCATGAGTACCGTCCGCATTCCGTCTCGTCCGATCGCCGCGCTCGCGGCCCTGCTGTTCCTCGCGATCTCGGTTACGCCTGCCTCCGCGCAGCGCATCAAACCGAACGGCGTGGGTACGCTCGAAGAGAAGCTCGCGTCGTGGGAGAAGCGTCAGGCGATGGACGAAGCCTCTCCGTTCCACGGCCTCTCGTGGCGAAGCGTCGGCCCCACCAAGCAGGGCGGACGCGTCGTCGACATCGAGTCGATCCCGGGCGAGCCGTACACGTTCTACGTGGTCGTCGCGTCCGGTGGCGTCTGGAAGACGACGAACAACGGCGGCGACTTCACGCCGCTCTTCGACAACGAAGCGACGATCATCTGCGGCGATCTCGCGATCGATCCGTCGGACAGCAAGCGGCTGTGGCTCGGCACCGGCGAGAACAACTCGTCGCGGTCGTCCTACGGAGGCATGGGCGTCTATCGCTCCGAGGACGGCGGCGAGTCGTGGACGTGGTCCGGGCTCGGCGAGACGGATCGCATCGGTCGCGTGCTCGTCGATCCGAAGGACGGCGATCGCGTGTACGTCGGAGCGCTCGGCCGGCTCTACACGCCGGGCGGCGAGCGCGGCGTGTTCCGCACCACCGACGGCGGCAAGACGTGGGAGCCGGTGCTTCCGGGCGGCGACTGGGCCGGCTGCATCGACCTCGTCATGGATCCGTCCGACTCGCGAACGCTCTACGCCGCGATGTGGGAGCGCTCGCGCCGTCCGTGGGAGTTCGTCGAAGGCGGATCGGGCTCGGGCATCTACAAGACGACCGACGGCGGCGACACGTGGACGCGCCTCGAGGGCGGCTTCCCGCAGCACGACAAGGTCGGACGCATCGGGCTCGCGATCTCGGCCGCCGAGCCGGATCGCGTGTACGCGGTGGTCGACAACCAGGCCGCCCTCCCCGAAGAAGAATGGGATCTCGGCTCGAACCCGCTCGGCACGAAGCGCCTTCGCAAGATGACCGAGGAAGAATTCCTGCGACATGATCCGGCGACCATCGACTCGTTCGCGCGGGGCTTCGACGTCGAGCCGCGCATGGACGGCAAGAAGCTCACGAAGATGATCGAGAACGGCGAGCTCACGATCGCCAAGCTCCTCGATTCGCTCGGCGACGCGAACTCGAGCATGTTCGACGCCGACATCCGCGGGCTCGAGGTGTGGCGCACGGACGATGGCGGCAAGAGCTTCGCGCGGACGCACGAGGAGCCGATCGACGGCGTGGTGTTCACGTACGGCTACTACTTCGGGCAGATCCGCGTCGACCCGAAGGACGCCGACCGCATCTACGTGACCGGCGTTCCGATGATCGCGTCCGAGGACGGCGGAAAGACCTTCGCGGGCATCGCCGGGCGCAGCGTCCACGTCGACCATCACGAGATGTGGATCGACCCGAACTACCCGAACCGCATCATCGCCGGAAACGACGGCGGGCTCGACGTCAGCTACGACTACGGCAAGACGTGGGCGCGCATGGACAAGATGGCGCTCGCGCAGTTCTACACGATCGAGGTGGACGACGCGCGGCCGTACAACATCTACGGCGGCCTGCAGGACAACGGCACGCTCAAGGGTTCGAGCCGATCCCGCGGCGGCGTCGATTCGTGGGAGACGATCGGCGGCGGCGACGGCATGTACGTGCAGGTCGATTCGCGCGACGGGACGCGCTACGTCGGGTCGCAGTTCGGCGTGTACCGACGAAGCGGCGCGAGCGGCGGCGGCTCCGTCCGCCCGAAGCGAAAGTTCCTCGAACCCGCGCTGCGCTACAACTGGTGTACGCCGGTTCGCCTGTCGCCGCACAACCAGGACATCGTGTACTTCGGAACGAACAAGCTCTTCCGATCGATGGACCAGGGCCGCAAGTGGACGGCGCTCAGCGAAGACCTCACGCGGTCGTTCGAGCGCGGCGACGTCCCGTACGGGACGATCACCGTGGTCGACGAATCGCGGCTGCACTTCGGACTGATCTGGGTCGGCACCGATGACGGCTACGTGCACGTCACCGAGGACGGCGGCAACACCTGGCGCGACGCGTCGAACGGACTGCCGGCCGATCGCTGGGTGACGCGCGTCGAGCCCTCGCGGGTCGAGCGCGATCGCTGCTACGTCTCGTTCTCCGGCTACCGCGACGACGACATCGCGACCTACCTCTACGTGACGGAAGATCTCGGGCGCACGTGGCGCGACATCGGCGGCGGGCTTCCGGCCGAGGCCGTGAACGTCGTGCGCGAAGACCCGACGAACCCCGACATCCTCTGGGTCGGCACCGACCGGAGCGTCTACGTGTCGCACGATCGCGGCGAGTCGTGGACGACCATGCCGACGGGCCTGCCCTCGGTACCCGTGCATGACCTCAAGATCCACGAGCGCGACCGCGACGTCATCATCGGCACCCACGGTCGCGGCGCCTACGTGATCGACGCCGAGCCGATCCAGTCGCTCACCGCCGACATCCGCGACAAGGATCTCCACTTCTGGCCGAAAAGCGACCTTCGCGCGAGCCGGGGCTGGGGCAGCAAGCCGTCGCCGTGGTATCCCAGGCGGCCCGACAGTGCCCCGAAGACCGAGTTCCTCCTGTGGTCGAAGGCGGCCGGCGACGTGAAGGCGACGATCCTCGACAGCGACGGCAACGAGCTGCGGCATTTCGAGACGAGCGTCATCGCCGGCGTGAACCTGCTGGCGTACGACCTCCTGCTCGATCCCGAGCTCGCCCTCCCGATCGAGGAAGAGCGCGTCGCGAAGAAGCGCGCGAAGGAGCAGGAGAAGGCCGAGAAGGCGGCAGCCAAGAAGGCCGAATCCGAGACCGAAGAGAACGACGGCGACGGCAGCGAGGAAGAGGCCGACGCCGAGCCCGCCAAGCGAAGCACCAAGGGCGAGCTCGCCGACACCCCGTGGGCCGAAGCGATCCGCCTCGACCGCAACATCGGCATCACCAAAGGCAGCTACAAGCTCCGCATCCAGCTCGGCGAGGACACCGAAGCCACCGTCCCGTTCAAGGTAAAGTAGTAGAATGGCCGACCGCGGGGAGCTTCGCGCTCCCCGCCCACGTCGTTCTCACCGAGCCGGAGGGGTGGCAGAGTGGTCGATTGCGCTGGTTTTGAAAACCAGTGGGCCGCAAGGTCCCGGGGGTTCGAATCCCTCCCCCTCCGCCAGAAGCGTAACGGCGTGCAGCGAAAGAAAAAACGACGCTCCGCAGGTCTTGGTGTTGGCGACTGCGTTAGCGTTTAGGCTGGTGGGGCGCGTTGCAGCGCGTCCCCCAGCCGTCCTTACCCTACCAGAAGCGATCTGACACTCGCACAAGAACCCGTCCCGGCGTCCTCGCTTCGCGCTCGTGCCTAGCTCGCTCTTCGTCATCATGCCCCTATTCTACCAATCGCCCTCGCATCGTGCGAGGGGAATCTAGGTCATATCGTACTTTTTTTCTAGTTTGTCTAGCCCCGCAGCAAGCGCAAACGCCTTCACCGATTGGAGCGGCGAAGTCCCTGCCCGCCACCGAAAGACCGTTGCTTGGCTCACGCCGATCGCCTCGGCCAGCTCTTTCGCCCGGTCTTCGATGTTCATCCCTCGCTCGCTTGCGATCTCAAAGAAGCGGCGCATTCGCGCTAGGGTCGTCTCCGGCGTGATGTCATCCATAGTGCCTCGCATCGTGCTTTCTCCGTGTTCTTGGTTGCATGATGCAAGGATATCATCGCCCACGGCACTCATCCTGCGGCCCCGTTGCGCTTCAGGTGTTCCGCATGCCGCCGATCCATTCCCGATTTCGCGTGGATCATGTAGTTGTTCGGCGCGTGGTCCGCGTACGTCGAGACGACGACAGCGAGCGAGGTGCCGAGCAGCCTAGCGACGGTCGGAAAGTCACTCGGGTCCGGCGGCTGGATCATCGTCACCGCGTAGAGGTGCCGAAGGTCGTGCCACCGGAGCGTCGGCCGACCGGCCGCCGTCCTCGCTCGCTGCCAGAGCCAGCGCATCTCATTGCGATGCGTCCTCCACGGGAAGATGAACTTCTCGCCAGCGACGGCGGCGAGCTTGTTTCGGAGCGGCGCGAGCGATCGAGTCGGGATCGGTACGAGCCTGGGGCGACGGTTCTTCGACTGGTGCACCGTGAGCTGCTCGCGCTCGAGGGAGACGTGCGAGGTCTCCAGGCGCGTGAGCTCACCCGCGCGCAGACCAGTGTCGAGTGTCACCATGCACGCGAGGCCGAGATCTGAGGAGACCTGTCCGCATGCCCGAATCACTTCCTGCTGTCCAGCGATGTCGATGAACGCGAACTTTCGCTTCGGCTCCCGCGCTCGCTTGATTCCTCGGACCGGATGCACGGCCGCGTGTCCCAGCTCAATCGCTTCCGTGAAGACGGCTGAGAGGATCGTCAGCACGCGATTGACTGACGCGTGCGAGAGCCCATCGGCGTAGAGCTCGGCGCGCAGGCGTGTGACGTGCCGGCGCTGGA
The DNA here is from genome assembly GCA_964597885.1 of uncultured Planctomycetota bacterium. Taxonomy (GTDB): domain Bacteria; phylum Planctomycetota; class JACOTG01; order JACOTG01; family JAUIME01; genus CAZQZX01. The sequence goes on along the minus strand of CAZQZX010000004.1, from coordinate 33,251 downwards.
CCTCGTGCATCGGCGTGTCCCCGAAGAACGCGTCCAAGCGGGCCATCCGGCACGTCTTCTCTGCGATGGTGTTCGGCGACTGCCTTCCCTCAATCGAGCGCAGGTACTGCTGCGAGAATGCTCTGAACGGGATCTCTGCTATCGGATCCTCGCCTAGGATCTTTCCCCGCGCGAAATCGACCTCTAGCTTCGACCGTGCAAGCTCGGCCAGCTCGCGCGTGGGCACTGTCTTCGTCTTGCGCGATCCATCCGGATGCGGATAGCGAAGCCGGTACTTACCCGACTTCGTTGGCGTGATGGATCCGAATCGGCTGCGGCGACTGCGTGTCACGAGTAATGCTCCCATCTTCTCCTCCCCGCGGGAAGCTACCCGACCGCCCTTCTTCCCTGAGGCTCTGCCGTGTTGCAGCACGGGCAGGCCCCGCTATTCCTCACGCACCAAGGAGAGCCTTCTCCGTTTGCTTCGGCCTCTCTTCGCGCGATCGCCTCAAGAAGAACGCTCTTCCGATAGAGCTTTCGGCGAGCGATGCGACCGGGGCGTGGGATCAAACCCTGATTCTCGTATCGCGTGAGCGTGTCCCTCGCACGCTCGTAGGCCTCCGCCCTGTTTCTCGCGACATCCTCATGCGAGATGATGTGCAAGAACAAGCCGGCCTGGAGGCAGTCCAGTAGCTCGGGAAATGGAGTTGAAAAGAACTCCGCACACGAAGCGGCACGATCTTCCATGAAGAATCTCCGCGTTGCGCCGTGCGAATGAAGGTGCGGTTCGAAGTGGGATGGTCGATCGCACGACTGGCTATGTGAATCACTCTTTGGTCACGTGCGATCGTAGCGGTGCGGAGTGACGACCGTCAAGCGGGGAACAAAAAAAGAAACGACCTCACCTAGACAGCGAGTCGTTCGTCGGGGCTTAATGGCGAACTCTAAAGGGTGCAACCCAAGGGTAGGGAACGACACCTATTCGCAGTAGTAAAAGTGGCCGGGCGAGGGTGTCGGTAGGAAGGTCTGACCAAAGAGCGTCCATAGCCGGTCAGCCGCTCGCCCGGCCGTGTATCCCGGCGCGCACTAGGCGCAGTTGAAACCGAGATAGAGTTGACCAATGACCGAAGCAGCTTTTACCTCTACGCCGCTGGCGGCGCAAGTCCAAGGGGCCGTAAGGCCGTGCCGATCCGAGCCCCCGGCAAGCTTGGGCCACTCTGCCTCGAATGTGAACAGCAAGGCGCGCGCGCATTTGGCGGCGCGAGCGTGCGCCGGCGACCGCGATGCACTCTTCGATTTTTTCGTTCTTGTGCGGCCATCGATAGAGGCGTTCCTCATCTCGCGGGGCGCCCCGGTACAAGATATGGAGGACCTGCTGCACGACACTTGCCTGGTCCTGCTGCGGTATCAGTCCAGGCTTCGACCGGTGGACGCCCGAGAGCTTCAGTCGTGCATCTGCACGATGGCTCACAACGTGCTCCGCGACTCGCGACGATCGAAGGTGCGCGAGGAGCGCCGCCGCGTCGCGAAGTGGTGGACGTTCGACTCCAGGTATCGGGACGGCGTTGCGACCGATGAGGCGAGCGAGCCGGCGGAGGCTGTGCCGCCGTGGCTGCTCGAAGCGCTTGCCTCCCTGAGCGAGATCCAGCGCGACGCGATCTACATGAAGTATTTCCTAAAGATGGGACATCTGGAGATCGCCCGTCGACTGGAAATCACGCCTGCGACAGCTCGAAAAAGAATAAGCCTTGCGTACGCGGCCCTTCGGAGGTGGTATAGGGCGGAACAGGACGCCTCCTCGTTCGACCGGGAATAGCACGCTTGCGCGAGTTCGACGACGACGAGCTACATCGGGAGTTGTCGCGCATCGGAGACCAACGCTACGCCTCCTATCGTGACGACTCTGCGTTTCTTCGGAGGGTGCACCGATCCGTTCGGTGGCGCTCATGCCTGGGTTCGCTCTGCATCCTCGCCGCGGTTGCGCTCGTCTTTGTAATCGATCGCAGGCCAGCGATAGATTCAGTCGATCCCATCGCCGGGCGCGCGTTCACGCCGATCGAACTCTCCCCCATGCCCCGCTCCGTCGCGCATCTCGAGGCTTCGATCGAACGGGACCTCGAACGGGTCGAGCAGCTCGCCGCCGCGCCAGACGCGAAGCCTGAGGCGATCGCGGACGCGCACGCCCGGCTCGACCTACGCGAGCTCGCCGCGCGCGACGGCATCGATGCCGCGCCCGCCTTCTTCGATGTGCTCGAGCGGTCTGATTCCGCGTCGATGCGCGCCGAAGCTGCAACGCTTCTCTCGGTTGTGGGGCACCCGGACGCGTTCGAGGAGATCTACCACGAGATCGTCCGCATGATCGATTCCCGGGAGCCTACGCTTCGCGAGCTACTCACCGCAGCAACGCACGCGCTCAAGAGGCTTCGCGGGGAGGCAGCGCCCAGATGGTCCTATGGCCTGGGCGGCGAAATGCAGTCTTTCGTGCTCACCGACAGCGATGCGCGAGAGCCAGCGCTCCGGTTGCTCTTTGAACTCCAGCGTGTCACTGGCGCGAGCTACTCGGCCACGGGGTTTTCAGTTCTGCGATCGGGAATCGAAGGGCCTGGCACGCAGTCGGCGTTCCGGCTTCTATCAGACGATGACATCGTCTCACGTGCAGACGAGCTTATGGCTATTTGCCGCCGTTTGTTCTCTAGCGACTCGCGCGCCGACGCCCTCAGATTCCTCCAAAGGGCGCACCGGCTTCAGGATTACTCACCTCTTGGCGACGACATCCTGCGCGTCGCCTCTTCTGACTCCTTTGCGCTGCAAGAGCGTAAGCTCGCCGCATTGACACTTGCTAGATTCGACGCCGTTCACCCGAACGAGATGTATGCTCGATTCGGATTACTTGAGGAGAAATAACCGCAAAAGGTGACGTTCCGCTTGTCTCGAAAGACTCTTCGGGCGGGGAAATCGAGACACCCGATATCGTGGCTCAATGGTGGGCCATTCGAATACACGGGAGGAACTCATGCGCACCAAGCAACTTTTGCTCCTCGTGCTGGCGATCGTCAGCCTCGCCGGACTGCCGTTCGCGTTCGGCGCCTCACCCATCCGGAACGTCGACGAGGCGCCCGATCTCAGCGTCGACTGCGACGTGGACGCCGGCGACACGCTCTCCGGATACGCCGAGGACGACGATCCACCGGTCGATGTCGAGGCCATCTGGAACGATACGTTCACGGACCTCGACGGATCGCCCCAGCTGGGCGGGTTCGGGAACCGAACCAACTTCAACTTTCACACTGATCCGAGCGACTCCGGACGCACTTTCACGATCACCGCGACCGACAAGTTCGGCCACGAAAAGTCGAAGACCGTTTTCGTCAACTAGCACAACCTCCGCACAAGCCGGCCTCGCCCACGCGCGGGGCCGGCCTTTTTCTGGTCTTGCGGGCAACCCACCACACCCCCGACGGCAACCTGGGGGCAAACCGCCGCTACGCGTCGAGGAATGACAGCGTCGTCGCCTGAACCGCCGCAGCACTCGCGGCGTCTCGCACTTGCTCCCTCCCTGAAACAGCTTGCTGCGGATTCGGATTATTACCCTTCCTCCGGTCCGTATCAAAGACCTCGAAAGCCCGTCGAAGTTCAGTTTCTGCCTTCATCAAGAGAGGTCGCGCGGGATCGTCCGAACTCAACACCGCGAGACATGCACTCACGACTCCAAGGAGCTGCTGAATGGAGGTTTGAAACTCCCCAACCGGGGTCGACGCGTCGCGGCCCTTCTCCATGCTAGGCAGCTTCGCCTTGGCCATCGCAACGACGGTGCTCAAGCTGCCGCTTACCGGCTTTGCTTCGACATCTAGCGTAGCCACGTTAAACTCAAGCGCCTTGAGCCTGCCCTCGATTGCAATCGTGTTGGCCGTATCACCCTTCGGTCCCCTGTCACCCTTCGGTCCCCTGTCACCCTTCGGTCCCGCCTCACCCTTCGGTCCCCTGTCACCCCTTGGACCTGTCTCACCTCGATCACCCCTTAGACCACGCGCGCCCTGTTCGCCTTTGTCCCCTTTCTCCCCTGGTGGAGCGGGGTCGGGGCTTCCCTGCGCAACAAAAATGACGACGAGTAGCACCAGATTAATCGTTACCGCAAGACCAATCGTTACAGATCTCTCCGCCCAACCGGCCCGACGATACTCTGGCGCGGCACCCGCGGCTGCGCGCTCGCCCTCCTGCTTGCGATTGATCAACGCCGCCGCGATGGTTCCGAGAGCCGTTATTGCAGCTACGGCGATTGTGGTGACTGCTTCCACGCATGGCCTCCTAACTTCTCGCTACGAAGGCGTGACTTCTCGTCCCCAGTCACGCGCCAAGCCATCGGTTTTAAGAGAAGGGGCGCAGGATATGAAGCCTTTGCGTGCTACGAAGACGCTAAGCAACAGGGTCCCATAAGCAGTACGCGAAGTTGGGTCCGCTATGAATCAGCCCCCGGAGAAGAGGATTCCGCCGCAACCGCTGCGCTCCAGAGCGACTAAGCAACATGAAGTCGTCAAACGACGCGCAGTCGGAGCTCGAGCGCGCCCGCGCGCAGATCCACGAGCTCCTCGAAGAGATCGCCTACCTGGTCGAGGTCGTGCGGGGCGAGCGGACCGGGAACGCGTCGCCGTTCCTCGTGAATTCTCCGCAGAATGCCCCGGACTCCGGCTCCCTCTCGATCGCATTACCCCCACGACAACGGTAAGGCGAACGCACCCTTCTGACCTATACGATTCACATCCCAGCGACGTTGACATCCGAGCGCGCGCGCAGAGACAATACTTCGACGCAGCTCTGCCACTCGCAACACTCGAACGGGGAACGACAACCATGCGCTATCACGTCCGCACCATTGCCATCTGCCTCACGATCGCCATTTCGCTTTTCATCCTACACGCATCTCAGATATCAGTTCAGGCATACCGCGGCGGACCGGTCGGGGGAACGGGATCGCCGAATCGAGTCGCGAGATTCCTGGACGAAGACACGATCGGCTCCTCGGCCATCCGAGACAACGGTGGAGGGAACGTGGCGATCGGTTCGAATCCGCGCAACCAGTTCCGCCTACTCGTCAACGACGGCCGGCTGGCCGTGAACGCGACCTCGATGGGTAACCTGGGCGGCTTTGTCGCGAATCAAAACGGAACGGGGCCAATCGCGACCTTCCACAAGGACACGGACACCGAGGTTGTAATCGACAACAACGGGCAAGTAGGAATCGGTACGAAAGCGCCTAGCTCCCCGCTCGAAGTCGCTGGAGTGGTTCATTCGACCGCTGGTGGATTCATGTTTCCAGATGGCTCGGTGCAAACGAGTGCCGCGCCATTCGGTGGCATCCGACTCCTCTCGACTCACGAAGGCATCGCTGCACAGCAAACAGAAGCAATCGCAATCGATCCAGGCGGGCAGTATCTCTTCTTCATCGTGATCAGCAATGCGAAGGGCTCTACACCCAGCCCTGAAATCCGTCTTCGCCTCAATGACGATGTTGCCGCCGTGTACTCTTGGGTCTCGCAGCGACAGACTCCAACCGCAATCACCGCGTCCGGTGGCCAAATGGCTGATGCACCGATCCTGGCATCGATCTCACGAGTAGATGGGTTCCTCCGTGGGACTCTCTTCATCGATACGCGATCGTCAACCGTGGGACTCGGCGGTGGCGAGCCGGGACAGTCTAGAGCAACATATACCGGCGAGTTCTTCGGCGCGAACAACGGCGTATTCGGAACGAGTGTATGGGGCAGCTACGGCGACGGAGCGTCAGAAGTGACAAGTGCCCGCCTGATCAATTCGCAGGCCGGCACATTCGATTACTCCATCCGTGTGTATGCGTTCGACTGACTAGGCTACGGCCAAACCAAGAGGCCTCGTCGCCGTTTCTCGCGGGTCCTCCGCGGAGTATGTCGGACGCTGGGCCTCTCTCGATCGCATTACCCCCACGACAACGGTAAGACGAACGCAACGTTGACATCCCGGCGCGCGTGAACCTACGCGCCACCGCAGATTGGTAAGAAGGAGATCACCATGACCCGCGCCGTCACCGCCATTCTCATCATCGTTTCAGCGCTCTTGAGGCCGGTCCTCGCTACCGAATCTAGCCTGCCAGACTCAGCGGAGCGCAAGTTCCTCCACGAACTTGCCGACTGGGAGGCTGCGAAGACCGATCTCAACGACTCGCCGACCGGCTCCTGGGTGCTGCGATCCGAGCACTTCGTCTTTGGGATGCCGCGCCTCAGCGATGCGCGCCACGACTTCAAGCCGCAAGACGCACCTCGCACGCAACCCGGCATCAGCATCGTCGTTCGCGAGTCGTACGTCGCCGCGCACTTCGATCGCATGAAGGCCCCGCTCTGGGTGGCGCAGCGGTGGACAAGATGGGACGCCGAACGCATGGGCGACGTCGCTTCGCAAGACCGTCCGTGGCAGGAAGACCTCGCACTCCCGTCCTACGCACGCGGCGGCATCAGCTATGACGGTAACAAGACCGAATTGGATCGAGGTCACATGGCTATGCACGCAATGAACCGCGCCTGGGGTATCGACAGTTCGAACTGGGGCTGCAAGATGAGCAACTCTGTCCCCCAACACAAACGTGTGAATCGGTTCAGCTCGGCATGGGGCGACCTCGAAGACGAGGTTCGGAAGGTCGTCACCAAGGAGTGGACAGGCATAGAAGCCGTGTGGACGATCGCCGGCGCGGTCTATCGGGACGAGCAGAACAGTGCTGGCGAGTCACCTGAAGACGACTTCGAGAATGTTGTTCGCATCACGAAGGGCAGAATTGCCGTCCCGGACGCGACGTATAAGATCGTTGGATGGTTCGATGAGCAGCGGAGATTCCAAGCGCGCGCGTTCGTCTTTGAGCAGCCGCACGTCGCCGAAGAGGAGGACGGCGAGCTGTCGCTGTCGTACGACCTCGGGAATACGAAAGCGCCGCTCGCCGACTACATCGTCAGCATTGACGAGCTCGAGGAGCGCACGGGGGTCGACTTCTTCCCAATGATGAGAGACTTCATCGAGGGGATCGTCGAAGAGCCAGTACACCAGGATGTTTGGGGGGCAGAGTAAGCCGGTCGCCGAGCCGTCGTTGCACTCGGCCGCCACGCGTCGAGGAACCCCGACGCCCACACCGCCCTGATGGAGCTCGTCGACAGCACGCGGGACACCGCCCTCGCACGGCTCGCGATCCGCGAAGTCCAGAAGGGCGCGGACCGCCAGGCGACTGCAGCCTTCCTCGAGGAGGTTGCTACCGGCCACTGGAGTGGCGTGGTTCAACGCGAGGCGCGGAAGGCGCTTGGGCGGATGCGGTGAGTGGATGCGGTGAGCTGGCGGGCGGGTTCGTGGGCCCCATCTTCGGTCCATTCTTGGATGCCACCCGCGCCCAGAGTCCATAAATGTGCTATATTTGGACAGCCCGCCATCCAGGAGTCGACCCATTATGGATAGATCGAGATTCGCGGAGACTAGCCCTGGCCAGCTCGTGGAAATCACGTCGCCGAGTCGCGATGTCGCCTTCGTGCCTGAGCCATTGCCGCCAAAGTGGAAGTTCCCGCAGGGGCTCTGGCCGCTCGTTGTCTGCGCGAACACCGCCGTTGCCCGGTTAGATGGCATGGCGCAGCAGCTCCCCCATCCACAATTCCTTCTTCGGCCACTTCTGGAGCGAGAGGCCATCCGGTCGAGCCAACTCGAGGGCACATTCGCCACTCCAGAGGAGCTCGCGCTCTTCGAGGCGACCCGACCGAAGCAATCGAAGGATCGGGACAGCCGCGATGCATCCATCGAGGAGGTCATGAACTACTCAACTGCATTGAGCGAGGGGTGGTCGCTGCTCGAGAAATCATCAGGCGACGCGATGGGGAGCGGCCTCATACGCGCGGTGCACCAATGGCTCATGCAGGGAGTCCGAGGGTCCGACAAGGAACCCGGCAACTTCCGCACGACGCAAGTCTTCGTTGATGCCGATCGTCGATACGTCCCGCCCCCGCCAGAGTTCGTTCAGCAATGCATGGGCCAGCTCAGCGACTCGATCAAGGGCGTGCGTGACTTCGGCTATGACCCACTCGTCTCCTGCTACATGGCCCACTACCAGTTGGAGGCGATTCACCCGTTCCTCGACGGGAACGGGCGTGTCGGCAGGGTGCTTCTCGCGCTGATGATCTACAGCGCACTCAATATGAGGATGCCGTGGCTCTACATGAGCCCATACTTCGAGCGAAACAAAGGGGACTATATCGCGCTGATGTTCGACGTCAGCGCGACTGGAACGTGGGAGCGATGGATCGAGTTCTGCTTGAAGGGGACGATAGAGCAAGCCGAGGACGCCACAAAGCGATGTGAACAGCTCGTGGACCTCAGGTCGACGATGCACCGAGCCGTTGAAAGCGCGGGGAGCAGTCGGCTGCATGCGATCGTGGATATGGTGTTCGATCTCGGATTTGTAACGGTGCCGGCAATCCGGAAGCAGCTTGAGGTCTCCTCGCAAACAGCAAGGCGAGACATTGCGATTCTTGAGGGCAAGGATATTGTGAGCCCGCTATCAGGCCAGTACCGCGGAATGAAGGTGTTCTATTCGCCAGCGATGTTCTCAATCGTGCACTCCGATGATCCCTCGGCGTAACGCGGAATAGCCCCACCCAGCGCATCACGGCTGCTCGACCGGCGCCGGCTCCCCATCCACCTCCGGTGCCTCATCCCTGCGATCGAATGCCCCCTGATCGCACGCATGCGGTGAGTTTTCTCGATTCTGTCGGACTCCGCACGAATCTCAGTCGGGAAGTCGTTTCGCTTGACTCCGAAAGTGAGCATGCGCACAATCGACCGCATGACTACTGCAGCCCGACACACCACGTTGCTGTTACTCTGCGCCCTTTCCCTGATGTTCTTCTTTGCTTGCGGCCCCACGGCGCTCGACCTTGACAAGTACAGGCCTGGCGACATCTTGACGATCGACCTGGGCAACGAAGGGCCTGTGGAGTTCGAAGTGATTGAACCGCCCGAAGAGGCGATGAAGCAGCTTCAGTCGGATAGGCTGGGTAACGTGCCGAAGATACAACTACGCAACGGCCAGAAAGTCGAAGTCACAAAATTCGCATACGACGGCAGAAAAGCGTTCGTTATTGCACGCGTGGCATCAGGCGAGCATGCGGGCATCGAATGTTGGATCTACGAGCGATACCTGCGACGGTAGTCGCCGGCGCGCGTGCGATATCGGATGGCGAGGGAGCGGGGGTGAGGGGCTCCCCGCCCGGCGCCCATGGCTTTACGCGATCGGTACAGGTTTCCCGTGGATTTTGCCGGACTCTGGGTCGGGGTTGTGCGCATGGGGCAAAAAGATCCGCCGCATACTGGCGCGAGGACTGAAGTCTCCGGCCAGGTGCGGCCCGTTTGACACAAGATCCTGATGAGCATATGATTGCGGCCGTTACCGGGTCGCAGCGCGACCAGAGGCAGGAGGCTGAATTGTCCGAGTATCAAGGTCCCCGCGACGCCAACGAATTCATTGAGCGCAGCTTGATCGACCTTGGCCGCGAAATCGAGCAAGCGTACGATGGACGGTTGCTAGCTTTCGATGGGCAGATCACGGATGGCTCTGATGACTACATTAGGGATGCAGTCGAGGAACTGCGCGGCGCCTCGAAGGAGCCAATTGCGAGACTTGTCGTCTGCTTGACGACCAATGGTGGCTTCATCGAGGTCGTACAGAGGATTGTTGAGACACTGCGGTATAACGCGACCGTTGTCGAGTTCATTGTGCCAAGCCACGCGTACTCGGCCGGAACGGTTTTAGCCATGTCCGGGAACGCAATTCATATGGACTACTACTCCCGCCTAGGCCCGATCGATCCGCAAGCCCAGTTGGCGGATGGGAAGTGGGTCCCTGCACTCGGCTACCTAGAGCAGTACGAGCGCCTGATGGAAAAGGCAGAGAATGGATCCATCACCGCGGCCGAGACGAGCTTCTTGATCAACCGCTTCGATCCCGCGGAACTCTACAAGTACGAACAGAGCAGGGAGCTCAGCGTTACCCTACTGAAGGACTGGCTAGTCAAGTACAAGTTCCAGAACTGGAAGAAAACCGAGACACGGGGGGCCGAGGTAACCGACGTGATGCGCAAAAACCGGGCAGAGGAAATCGCCCGACAATTGCAAGACACGTCTAAGTGGCACAGCCATTCTCGCGGCATCTCAATGGAGATACTTCGCAGAGCATTGAAGCTCGTCATCTCCGACTTCGGAGAGGATAATGCCAAACGTGAGTCCACCCGCTCATATCACAACTTGCTGTCCGACTACGTTGCGAAACTTGGGGTAAGTGGAGCGGTTCACGCGAAGGACCGGGTCCGCTTGTTTCGGTTCTAGAGAAGGGAGCGAGGTTCATGTCAGACCAGCGTGAGAAGCTCGATGAGATCCTCCAGCGCAATCCGCAGGTTGATCCAGCCGAGGTACGCAAGGCGATGGACCTTCAGTCGGAAGTTCGCAAGCTTGGGGGCACGATGCGTACGTATCAGATTGCCACTCCCTCCGAGCGCCAGCGTGCACAACCCGAGACTCGTCAACGGCTCGATTACCTGTCGCGAGCCGAAGGGAGCGGCACCCCATTGAACGATTCGAAGACCGAGACCTCTTTCAGGGCTCGGCTCGATTGAGAAATAGCAGCGCTCTCCTGTACGCGTTGTAGGCGCCGCAATCCCGCGACGCGCCTCGAACTTCCTGCGAATCCTCCGGACTCCGCACGCCTCCCGATCGCATGGTGAGATGATCGGCGCGGCTTTTCCGTTCTGGCCGCGCTCTCTGCACAGCCCTCGAGGTGAGCGGCGACTTGCCTCGGGGGACCTCCGCCCGACGATCAAGCCAAGCCTACCTGCTTTCCATCTCATCCAAGAAAATCGGTGACCAAGCGTCGGACCGGCGCGACCCCTCACTCGCATAGAGTCCGTGGTCCTCGACCGTGAGCACCTCCCCCACGTCACCAAGCGAAGGAAGGCACCAAAAGATGAACAATGCGCAAGAGCTTGAGAAAGCGAACGCTGAGCTGAGAAGAACGATCGAGCTCCTCGACTTCGCGAGGTTCGGCTTCAAAGGGACGCTATTCGCGGGCGTCTGCGGCATGGTCTTCATCCTGTCGCTCGCCGTGCTCGAGGCCCTGACGGACTTCGTGATCGGTCCCCTCGGACTGATCGGCCTGGCCCTCGTGGTCCTGGCCGGCGCTATCGCCTTCGGCTACTTCTCGCTACGCCACCTGCCGAAGGTCGAGCTCGACATCAAGAACCAGCGCCTTGCGATCGACCGCTCGCAGGGGAAGGCAACCGACTAACGATCAATCCCGCCCGGCGACCGGTACTGCTGCCGCAGCGAGGGTGATCCGGCGGCCGGGTGGGGTTGGGTTATCGATACTGGACAAGCCGCCCACCCCCTTGAAGTTCGCGGTGCGCCGTGCAGAATTGGGGATGCGCGGCCGGCCGCGGCGCTTCTCCGAAACGATCGTCTCTGGCCGGAGCCTCGCGCGAAATCGGCGGCCCGCTTCGACGGGGCGGACTGCCGGACCTCTCCCGCACGGCGGTCTTCTCTTGAAATCCCCGCGCATGCCTGGTGAAGTGATTCCGCGATGATACGCACAGGTCTTCGGACGAACGAGCTCTCCGACGAAGCATTCGAGTGGTACTTACGTTGGATGCTAGCGCAGACCCGAGCGACCCGATTATGGGCAAACCTCGAGAACCGGCCCGACGAATCCATCGAATCCCCTGATCCCCCCCTGCCCTCCTAGTCCCCCTCGTCCCGGGGTAAGGACTGGAGCTCTGCCCGGAGATCCATTTGCCTGCGAGGCGCAAACCGCACCGCCGTTTGCCCCACTTCCGCCGGAACCCCTGACTATCCCATCGCCCCCATCTCCGCCGTTCCCACCATCTCCACCGATTGCGGTTACGAAAGCGGCGCCCCAAAAATCCGCCAAGCTCACGAGGGCGTTGCCACCAGTGCCGGCAGATCCACCTGCCCCGCCGTTGCTAGTGGAGGGATCTCCGCCATCGCCTCCATCACCACCATCGCCGCCCTTGCCGCCGACTGCCACACAGAAGGAAGGGTGTCCATTCGGCGAAAGCCTGACAACAACCGTGCCCCCTCTTGCGCCCGATCCCGCAGAACCACCGTTCCCCAGCCCATCTCCGTTCCCGCCGTTCCCACCGTTCCCGGCATTGCCACCGGCCACCACGACCGAACACCCACGTCGCGCGATGATATTCAGCGCCTGCCCTTGTATTCCCGGATTGCCCGCAGCGCCAGGCTCATCACTGCCTGGCGACGCATCTTGCCCATGGGCGCCCGACGACCCTCGTGCACCCACGACTCGCATTGACGAACCCGCGGGGCTCGTCCCAGCTACACTAACGACGACGCCTGACCAAGCGAGGGAAACAACGAGAAGGCTCCAGAGAACGCCCCTCCGGAACCGCGCAGAGAAAGCTACTCGACTTCTTCGCATACGACCGTACCTCCGTAACGACAAACGAAGCTCGCTTGCCGGTAGCGCCCACCTTCGGGAAAAAACAAGTATTCTCTCTCGCTATCGAGAAAGGCCACCGAGACGACACCATCTTCGTCGGTCACGAGCTCCGGATACTGTAACTTGAACGGGTGGGGAGGGTCGACTTCCGCCGGAGTAAAGCGAAAATTCCGGGCCGCTGTTCCATCGGACTCTATGAAGCGCATCCACTTGGCTCCTTCGACCTCACTCAGTTTGATCGAGAGGCCATAAACCGATTCGTTTCGCTGAAGACCGACGACCCTCTCTTCGGCCTTCTCGAATCCGTCGACTAGACAGGAGACCGAAACGCTGTCAGTAAACGGGACGAACAGCCTGAAGTATCCCTGCGAGTCGGTAGTGGCTCGGGAGATCGCAAAGACCGTGGAATCTCCCTCGGGCGTGGTTTCCACCACAAATCCAGGGTTGGCAGGCTGGTTCGCCGCACGCGGTACAAGCTCGTTCTCGTAGAAGCGGCTTCGGCAAGAAACAACGACCGGGAAGCCCGCGGCAGGATCCCCGCTCGGCATGCGGACGTGCCCCGATATTGCCGGCGACGGTTCAAGAACCAGCTCGCCATCGCGGACGACGCCACGCTCTAGCGATACAATACTTGTGCAAGGTATGAGTTCCATCGTGTCGGCGTGCGCGGCAATGAAGACGTCGCCCTCGTACGGCACGGCTACGCGATGCGTCTCCCCGACGCGAAGCGCAATACTCTGCTCGATCGAGAGCGCGAATCCAAGAGAAACGGAGCCAGGAACCTCAGGCATAGTCTCACGGCGCCGCTGGATGAATCTCCGATAGTTGTCTGGGTCTGCGAGTCGCATCTGCTGCAGGTAGACCTCTTCCTCAGGAAGAAACCATCCATTCGGCGTAGACCAGAGCGGTGGGACAGCAATCAGGCGCACGTGCACCTCGTCAGGCAAAGCGTGATCCGTTTTTACTTGCAGGTCGACCGCACTGTACACCGCGGCCACCACCGTCAACGCCCGCGCGTCAGGCTCGCTCACGATGCTTAGGGAGGCTCGAGTCGCCCCCATGCTATCGGGCATAGTGCCGAAGAGCTCGTATTCGTCGCGAGCAAGCAGCATCGTCTCGCGAACGTCGAGGGGTATTTGCCCATCCCCGTCAGTAATACCGATAGATGCAGTCTCTTCCTTCACCGATACTTCGACCTTCACATCCCCAAGCGGTCTCCCAGTAAGAAGGTCCGATACCACCAGCGATCGCCCATGAATTTCATCTGGTTCTGTATCGGGCGACCACTCATCCGCGTTGGGCGGTGACCAGACCGACAGCCCCACAGATTCTCTCGCGCGTGCTGAACTCTGCTCAAGCGACCCCGTCGAACTCGTTGCCTGCAGGAGCATCCTCACTACGAGTACGACGAGGATCGCTGCGGCTACTGCCCCAATCAGCCTTAGTCTCTTCATGAGTTTGCCATTCTTCAGAATCGCAGGACGGGAGAGAATGAGAAGCTCGCCCGCCCTGCGGATACGGTACTTCGCATCAAGTGATCCCGGCTAGCACCCAGTCACAACCAAGCCATTGCTTCCATTCGGCCCAGTCGGCGAGCCCGCACCTCCGGTGCCACCGGCCCCGACGTTGTCGTTCTCGTACGACGGAACGAGGCACGACGTACCCAGGAACTTGGTGCACACGTTTCCACCATTCCCTCCCGCACCGCCAGCCCCATTCACCTGCCCCGTTCCGCCAGCACCTCCATTGCCGCCAGCGCCACCATTCGCAGTCTCCGTTACGGTGTTGGAACCGCAACTGCCGGTGAAGTTGACCCACGCGGTCCCGCCGGCTCCAGCCTGCCCACCGGCAGCGCCGTTGCCACTCGATCCGCCATTCCCGCCGCCGCCACCGTTACCACCAAGGCCACCATTTGCAATCCCGGTTACGTTTCCGCCGGAGCCGCCGAGGGTCAGCGTGGCCGTCGCGCGTCCGCCGGATCCACCGGTTCCCCCGGGTCCACCGTTGCCAGCGCCATCGCCGTTCCCACCAAGCCCGCCATTCCCCGCATTCCCACCGTTCGTCGTAACGTTGCAGTTCGTCGAACCGACAACCGTAATTGTCCCACCAGCAAGTCCGCTTCCCCCGGACTGTCCGTTCTGATTCGAGCCCGGGGGCGCGCTTGAGCCAGTCGCGCCGTGCGCCCCGTTCGAGCCGGTTCCCCCGCACTGCGCGTGTGTCAATGTGGCCGAGATCAGTACGCCGGATGCGACCGTCAGAGCGCACAACGCTGAGCCAACAAGAAGTCTTCGCATGAACATGACACTCCTCCTATCAAGAAAGAAGCGAGCGTATCGCACAGGATCACACTGATCCCATGAATATGGCGTTCCGCGCTAAGCCTCCTCATTCGTCCAGCTATCCTCCGCACCCATCCATCCAAGACCATCAACGCACGACTTTCAAGTCTTCCGCTTCAAGCCTGATAAGCAGTAGATGCACTTAGCCCGACTAGCTTTCGGCGAAGCGCCGGGGCGCCAAGAGGCTATCTAAGCGTCTTTCCGTGCAAGAAAAACTGTCCCCCTGCTAGCGGCCGTGTGCGAGTGGCACCAACTCGGGGTGCTTGGGCCGACGTCCTCAACGGCTTCAGTCGTCGAGATGTCGCACAAGGGCTCTCGTTTCTCCTCGGCGAGGGGCTAGCCCGCCAGTGTCCCGCCCCCCCTACCAAAGCCGGTCGATCGCCTCGATGATGTCGAACCTCACACCTGCTGCGCCATCTCCACGATCCGCGCGACCTTCTCGCTCGCCGCGAGCGTCGTGTCCGCGAGCAGCGGAATCAGGATGTCCACGAAAGCCTGCGCCGCGGCCTCATCCTGTAGCGCTGACTCGCTAATCTCCGGCCCGTAGGCCCCCACCCCCCGGTGGGCTACGCCCCCCGGACCGCCGCGCCTCGCATCGAGCTTGTTCCCGGGGGGGCTCAGATCGACGCGGCTCCCCCCAACAGCGAAGCAAAGAACGCACTGGTGTCGTGGGGAAGAATAGTCGTCGCTGAAGGGAAATGTAGTTGACGCTGGTCAAGGGGGCCGCGGGCCCCAGACTCCATCGACCCCAGGATGGACCACCCCAGAGCCGATGGAGAGAGAGTTGGTTCGTCCGGACATCAGCGATAGCGCGAGCTGTCCAAAGCTTGCGGACTACTGCCCGTGAGAGCCGTTCACGGTACTCATTTCCCGGGGCCTCCCTACCTCAGTGCCATCCCGTTTCTTGACCAGCTTTGGATTGGGTCTGAGGCTTTGCTGCTGCGGTCGGTCCCATTGAGGCGTTTCCCGCCCCAGTAGTCGGGTAGTGTTTCGTGATGCTCCACGCACTTCCTACTCGGTTCTATGCTGCGGCTGTCTTGACCTGATCGAGCAGCTGGGCCAGGACCGCCAGCGCACCCTCGATCCGGGCGACGGCATCGGTACTCGTTCCGTCTTTGAGAGCGGCACGCGCGCTCGTCACAGCATCGAACGCGTGAGTTGTCGAATCGACAATGCCCTTGAGTTTGTCGAGGCGGACCGCCGCTACATCATCCTCGGCCTTCGACGAAGCCGCGCGAAGGGCTCCCGCGTAGCGCCTCAGGTGCTCCGAGCGAGCGCGAATGCGCGCGAGGCTATTCGTACCAACTGCATCTCCGAGCTCCTCGAAAGCGGCGTCGCCGATTCTCCGGATCTCACGAAGCCCTGCATCCCAACCAAGGCTATCCAAGAACCTCATGAGCACCGAGCGGATGCGTAGCCGATCGTCATCCGTCAATTTCGAACCCAAGGGTTCTAGGATGCGCTCAAGCTCAGCCGCTTTCTCCATCGCCAACACGTTTGTAGCCATCGTTCGATTTTCTCCTAGCTTGGTCTCAGTTTCTCAAGTCGTCGATCGCCTCACGAAGCTCCGTCGCAGTGCTGGCGAGAAGCATCACATTAGGGCGTCGGTTTGCCATGACAGCGCCTCGTAGGTCCGCGTGGGCTTGCTCCCAAATCTTCACGGCTGTCTGCGCTCTCCCGAAGAAGTCCAATCCACCCTGCCTCGCTCTCTCAAGGCGTGAAAGAAGCGCGCGGTAGCGGTCATGTTCAGGACGTGTCGCCGCATACAGTTCCTCAAGCGCCGCAACATCTGCGACGGTTGCTGACGTACGAGCATCGAGCATTTCCGTGCGAGCCTTGGAAAGGCTATCGGAGAGGCGCTTGCGGTACTGATTGCTTGCCCCATACGCATCGTTCAGCGCCTTGATCTGGTTCTGCATCTCGTTCTCGTAGATCCGAGCGAGATCCTTGAAATCGGCCTCTAGGATTCTTGCAATCTCGACGACGGCTGCGTGCGCCTCGCTCAGCGCACGCTCGATCGAGCGCGAAGCTCGAACTTGTTTGGCGGCATTGACGAGAATCTCGGCGACGGCTTTGCCTTCCGAGATACCACTTGAGATTGCGTTCGGCGGAAGGGACTTCGCGAGTGTTTCGACAGAAGCTGCAAGTGCCGCGGTCTTCTCGCCCTTGTTACCCCCGGCGTCCACTATCGATGTCAGTGCATCCGAGTATTGAAGGATCGCATCGATCGTTTCGACGCGAACGTTCCATTCCATGGCGAGCTGCGCCGCGGGAGCCTCGGCATCCAGGATACCACCTCCGTCTTGGGCGCCTACGACGACCTCACCACCACGAATGATGGAATGTCGAAGAGTGGATGTCGCTTCCGCAAATGATCGGGTATCAGGGAGCTGGCACGCTGTGCAAAAAGCAAGCAGCATCGCCGACACGAGTGTACGTCGCATGAGTACCTCCGAAGTATTCCAGTTCTCGTTGCTCTCCTCTACAAGAATGAACGAGGGCCAGCGGATGTGGTCCGGACGCAATGGGAAAATGTCGCTAGGCAGTTCTTTTGTAGCGCGACCTGAGGAAGTTGTGAAAGGGGAGAGGGACCAGGGGTGCGCACGGCGACCAGCGGGTGCGGGCCGGACGCGATGAGAAGAAAGTCGCTAGACAGTTCTTGGGAGCGAGACCTGTGCAGGGGGAGAAGTACGAGGGGTGCGCACGGCCTCCGGACCGTGTCTGCCGAGCCTTCGTTTACTCAGGTAGGTAGGACCTGAGACAAGAAAGGACAGCACACGATGAAGGCTTGTGGGACACGATATCCGGACCACTTCTGGTCGTTGACATTCGCGTTGACGCTGGCCGCATACGGCACTGCTGGCGTCTGCGTGGTTTATGGTGGAATGCTCGGCGTCCCTTGTGCCGTGGCCCTAGCAGGGCATGCGCTCTCGACGTGGGCCAAGCTCTCCATGGGCAAAGATCCAGAGCCGATGCAGGGAGTTCTGACGGCACTCGGAGCAATCATTGATCCGCTCCTTCGTCTGAAGCGACGAGAGGATACTCAGCAACCCGAGCAACCTCACGAAGCGTAAGCGCGATGCGCTCACGCGCCACTTCATGCTCGACACTCTCGGGGTCGACCTTGGAGAGGTACTCATGTGCGGCACGCGGCTCTTGCAAATTGATCAGAATCACCGCCGCGTCGAGCAAATAGTCCGCTCGATACTGAGGATCAGCGACCGAAGTGAGATGCTCCCGTGCACGGTCAAGCGACGCGGTGGCACGAATCTGCTCGCCGAGTGCACTCCAGAGCTTGCCGCACTGGAGAAGCACTCCAAGATACCGATTGCGGACGAAAGCACTCGACTCAATGACTGTGGCTACGGGCGCATTCGGGTTCATGGAGTTCTTGGCGGCGCGCTCCTGAGTGAGCGACTCGAGTAGTCGCGCCGCACGTTGGATGTGTGCGCGTGCAGCCGTGCGATCTTCACGGTCGTATTCGAGCTCTCCAAGTCGTGCCTCAACGCGAGCGCGGTCTACGTAGATGACGTAGTCAGTCAAAGAGAGCTGCACATCGTCCGGCAAGACACGGAGCGCAGCGTCGAACGAAGCTCTAGCAAGGTGAAGAGACTCTATTTGATGTTCGACCGACTCATCTTGAGCCGCGCGTGCCGATAGGACGTGGAGCGAGCCGGCTGTGTGATGAGCAGCAAAAGCAGAATCCGGTATGTCAGCATATTCTTCTGCGATGCGATGGAGTAGCCGAATTGATGTCTCCCTCTCACCGGCGAAGTAGTGCGCCAGGGCCTCGCTCGTCCTTGCGGCCGCCGTTTCCCGGTGAGATGACCCGAAGATCGCTTCAGCCCTGCGCGAGAACGCTGCAAAGTCGGGCAACATTGCTGCTGCCGAAGAGGGGTCTTCGCTCTGCATGTTGATGAGCTCACGCTGGTGAAGAAGCGAGATTGGGACACTATCGGTAGGAATCGAATCGATGAAGCGCTTGAACTCTTGAGGACGCGATTCGCTATACAGGTGCGTGAGCCTATTCAGCACGATGCTCTCTTTGTCGAATTCTTCATTCATCACACGGAGTGTAGTAGATGCGGAAATGAGGTCCGTATGCGTTCCGTAGTGGAGCCAGGCAAGAAAAAGCATCGCAGCAGCCGATGTTGCAACTACGATAGAGAGCGGTCGATGACGGCGAAACGTCTTGACGAGAGCTCTCGACATGCCGCGCTCGCCTCGCAGCATGCGGTTAGAACGGTAGCGTTCGATATCGTCGGCCAATGCGTCGACACTTCGGTATTGTTCCTGCCGGTGCTCTCGGGTGGTGTTGCCAAGGGCACGGCCAATGATGTGGAGCAGGTCCGATGGCGCGCTCTTGTCTCTCTGCAGTTGCTTGCTCCCTGTCACGAGTTCGCAAAGAACCACTCCGAGTGCGTAGATATCCCAGCCTACGTTGGCTTGCCCTCCTTCTCGTTGCTCGAGACTCATGTAGCCGATCGTGCCAGACCGACCCGCCAGGGGGGCACCGAGATAATCGGTCAGCCCGAAGTCGATGATTTTTGTAACGAGCTTGCCTGTGGCTGGCTCCTCGGTAACGAGAATGTTCTGCGGCGTCAAGTCGCAGTGGATCCAAAGACTCGAGTGTGCCGCACGAACCCCTTCGCACGCCTGGAGAAAAAGCTCGAGCTTGTCGTCTAGCGTTACGGGGCGCGTGCGCATTGAGCAGACCTTGGTTATCTGCGTAGGGTTCTTCACAAGCTCCATCGCGAAGTATGACTTGTCGTCGAACTTCCCTGTGGCGTATAGGGTTGCAATGTTCCTGTGAGGAGGGAGCTTGCTGAGCACCCGTGATTCCTGATCAAAGCGCGCCTGCATCCGGGAGCCCGAGTTTCCGGGGCGGATGACCTTGAGAGCAACGCGCCGACCCGTTTCGCGGTCACGAGCGGCATAGACATCACCCATGCCGCCGCGTCCGATGTGATCGATGATGTCGTAGTTGTCGACGCGGCGCAACTGTGCGGGCTCTGCTGGGCGCGTCTCCTCACCGAAGAGCTTACTCACTTCGAGGAAGTTCTCGATGCGCTTCTGAAGCCTTGCGCGGATCTGCAGGGGCTGCTTTTTGCAGAATTCGCGTGCATCCACTGGCTCGCCTTGCTCTTGAACTTCTACGAACGCATCGAATGCTGCGTCGAGACTACGTACACGGTTCGTCATTTGACCGTTCCCCCCTGATTTTGAGCGTAGTGTTCTGTGCTTTTTCCATGTATCGCGCGAGGTTCTTCTTCGCGTTGCAGAAGCGCCTCTTGATCGCGCTAGGAGACGCGCCCTCGAACTCGAGAATGCTCGCGATTTCTTGGTGAGTGTTGCCAAGGGCGAACAGCCACAGCATCTGGCGTTCGGTATCATCGGGGAGAAGCTCGAGCGCAGCATGAAGGTGGCGAAATGCTTCCCTTGATCCCGCGATGCGCGAAGGGCGCAGCGAGGAACGGGCGGCGAGAGAGGAGTGTAGGCTCTCGTGCCCCGCGTCTCGTTTTTGCGCCGAATGGTAGCGCGCTCGATCAATGAGCAGATTCTTGGCCACCTTGTGAATGAATGCGAAAGCGGTACTCTGCGAGTTGAAGTTCAGTCCGTCTTTGGCAGCGTGCACGCGCAGATAGCACTCCGAAAGAAGATCATCGAACTCGTAGTCCGTCTTGGCGTTCTTGGCGATCGCCGCCTTTGCGATCGTTCTGATCTGATCGTTGTTGAGCTCGAAGAAGCGTTGAATCGCCGCTGTCGAAACCATGGGATCCCCTCTCTTTGTTTCCTTGCCGCCATCCTGGTGGACCGGCCCCCGGACACGGGCGGGCGCCACCTCCCACAATCGAGTAGACGGATAGACGGCGGGGCGGCCCGGTGGTTTCCGGAAAAAATGACAGCGACGGCCCTCTCGACGCCTGGCAAGAAAAGACTACCAAGGGATGCCATGACCGCCATGGAGACGTAACTACTGGAAACTGCTCAGATTACGGCACCGGACTCCCCTGGCGACGGCCAGATCAGAGAATTCTCGCGGTGCCTGGTGACGTTCAAGTTACGACTTCAAGACGTCGCCGCCGAACTGATCGCCCCGACGAGGCGATGAGCTGCTTGCGATCCCCCACATTGCACGGCCGAGTATCGCCTCGAGACCGTAATCCCAAGGGCCCCCAGCCACTACCCATCCGCTCGCCTGTTCGCCCTTGACGTCGGCTCGCAAACGCGAATACGATCGGCTCCGCTAACGGAGTCTTTCGCTGCCAGGCATTGAGCTGTGGAGATGGTCCGATGACCCTCCCACCCAAACGCGAGCGTCCGCGACGCCTACCGGCGGCGCGGAACTGAGGGGGCCCACCGTGCATCAACGGACAAGATTCTTCGTTCCTCTCACGATCGCCGTGTTCCTTTCATTCGCAGGACAGGCCATCGCCGGCAACGTCCGCGTCGTCTGCTGGAACGCAAAGGAGCTTTTCACCCCACAGTCCGTGCAAACACGCGCAGACGATCTCAAGAAGTTCGTCACCGAGACCAAGCCGGACATCCTCTTGCTCCAGGAGGTGACCTCCCGTGCGGTGGTTGACGCGTTCAACTCCGTTTCGGGCTTCAATGCCCCGCACGTCGCCTGCTCGGACTTCGTGCAGAACGACAACAACCAGCACGGGTCATTCGAGGTCGCAATCCTCAGTCGCTATGCACTCGACCAGGTCATCGAGTACGACCATTCCCCAGACAACTCCGAGGGCGGGCCGGACGAGATTTCACTCGAGGCGCTCCTGAAGATCGGAATCGACGAGGTCAACACATCCCGGGGCTACCTGTGGGCACGCGTCGCGACGTTGAACCTGAACGTCTTCGTGACGCATCTGAAGTCGTCAAACGGCAGGATCGGATCCCCCGACAAGTCCAATGCGGCTAAGCGCGAGCTCGTCGCGGCGGCGATCGCAGCAGGCGTGAACGAGGACCTCGCGTTCTTCGAGGATACGACCTGCCTCGTTGCGGGCGACTTGAACGTGGGCCGCAAGGACCAGAAGAAGAATGGGATCGACCTCGAGGAGGAGTGCTTCAAGGCCGACTGCGACGGGCAGGATCGCTACGACGAAACCCACGCCCTCCTTCGACACGGCCTCGTTGGCGGTCTCCAGATGTCGAACCTGACCGACTCGATCCCCGGTCCGACGTATGTCTTCCACTCTTCGAGCTTCGGCGACACCGGGCCGATCGACAACATCTATGTGGCTGGCAGTGAAATCTCGAGCTTCTCGGAGGCCACCCGTGCTGAGAAAGCGTACGGATCGGATCACTACGCCGTCTGGACCGACTTCGAGACGGACCTTGCACTCCCGCCCATCGTCACAGAAGCCATCACCGAGACGGCCGCAGAAACCATCCGCGTCTGCTCCTTCAACATTCAGTTCCTCGGCAACTCGAACGACCGGGACGACCCGGCGCTCGCGAGCATTCTCGACGGGTACGACATCGTCTTGATCCAGGAGCTCGTTTCGCCACCCTACGCTGGCTTCTTTCCGGATGGAACGCCATTCAACCCGGACGATCAGTCCGCTGAGTTCTTCGACGAGATGGTGGCTCTCGGTTTCGATTACGTCCTGTCCGAAGAGGACACCGGGACGGGGGACACGATCCACAGGAACGGCTCGTCGACCGAGTGGTGGGTGGCCTTCTACGACCCTGATACTATTGATGTGGCGGGAGATCTCCCGGGCGGCTTCCTCGCAGACGACCGCTCGAACCACCCAGACTATGAGCGGGTTCCATACGCCTTCCCCTTCCGGGCCACTGACAACCCTGCCGATTTCGTCCTGATCTCGGTACACCTGAAGCCCGGTAGTTCTTCTTCGAGCAAGTCGCGACGCAAGCACGAGCTCGCAGCAATCGGAACGTGGATCGACAACAACGACGCCACGGAGAAAGACTTCCTCATCGTCGGGGATATGAACATCGAGAACGCGACGGAGCTCTCCGATGCCACGCCGACCGGGTTCCTGTCTCTGAACGACGAGGGGCGAGCGACGAACACGAACGTCAACGGGCCGAAACCGTACGACCACGCGATGTATCGCGCGGCCGACACGACGGAGGTGAGCACTACATTCGACATGGCAGTCGTCGATCTGATTGCAGCCATGCAGCCGCACTGGGTATCAAGCGACCCATATCCCGGTGATCCGTACGACCACAACACGTTCCGGAGGTACTACTCGGATCATCATCCGGTGGTCTTCGAGCTGACTTTGCCAGCAACGGATGATGACTGAAGGCACTTCGTTGTAAGGACTGACCGAACGATCGACCAAGACTGACCCCGAAAACCACGAGCCAGGCCCATGACGACCCAGAGTCCAGCGCCCGCGGACAACCCAGTTCCCCCCTCATCACCGCCCTCTTGGTGGGAAGCCTTCTTCCTGGGGTCTGCCGCATTCGTTTCTGTCCTCATGGCCTTCTGGCTACGGCACACAGACGAAATCGTTGCCTATGTCGAACGGCTCGGCTGGTGGTCGGCAGTTTCCGTTGTCTTTCTACTTTGCCTCGTCATCGCAGGCGCATTGCTCGTAACGACCCAGAAGCCGCGGACTCGACTGAAGGCGTTCATGCTCGGGCTCTCGGCTCCGGCAGTGATCTTCGCAGCCGACATCGGCGGGATCGGGAGCGACCCGACCGTGAAAGCGCCGACCGAGATGGGTCTTCTTCCCGACCGCGTCACGGACGCGTTGATGCTGGTGCTATCGCCGCTCTCGGTCGTCGACGGGATTCAGAAGGAGCGCGCCCAGGGCGTCGTCGACGAGCTTGGGCAAGATGTGATCGCAGCTCGACGCGAGTCACGCGACGCGGAGTCGAAGCTAGCCGTAGCGGAGTCTAGCCTCCAGTCGTCCAGGGCATCGGTGAATGATCTCGAACAATCGCTGACCACAGCCCAAGGCCGCGAACGTGCCGCCCTTGCGAAGGTCGGAGATCTCGAGACATCACTCGAGGAGCGCACCGACGAGCTCCTGGCTGCCAACACCAGAGCGGCCGACTTGTCGACCGAGCTGCAAGCCGCGACTGACCGAGCCGAATCGATTGCATCGAGGAGTCAGGCCGAGCTGCGCCAAGTACAAGGCGTCGTCGCGCAGCTCGAGCGAGAACGTGATGCGCTGATCGAACGGATCGAGGCGATAGACCCTATAGGCCGCGCGCACACCGTCTCCGAAAGGCCGCCCGTAAGCGCCGGTCGCAATACCCTTGCATTCTCAGGTGCACACGTCATCACGATCCGCTGGGAGTCCTCAACCCACGCGCTCGTCGTCGACACCACCGCGATGATCTCCGCCCCAACACTACTGATGGGCCGACTGGAAGTGCGAAGTGCACCTCGCGACATGCGCTCTCTGACCATGGCGTCAGGCACTACGATCACGCTCACATCGAGAAGCTCGAGCGAAAGGCTGCAGTTCTCGGTGCGAGACCGAAGCGGAGACCAGTCTGCGTGCCCCGTGGAGGAGCTCACCGCTTCGGGAAGCACCTCGATTGGTTCACGAGAGATAGGAACCGGCACGGTCAGCTGGAGGTAACACGATGCCAACGGGAAAGCGAATCGTCATCTGCGCGGACGGCACCTGGAACGATCCTGAAGACGACCACGCGACCAACGTCCTTCGCGTGGCCCGGGCCGTGAAGCCCGTCGCCTCGGACGGTAGGAAGCAGGTCGTATTCTACGACTGGGGTGTTGGGTCCTACTACTCTAAGATTCGAGGCGGCACTTCAGGCCTCGGCATGACGAAGAACATCCAGGACGGGTATCGGTTCATCGTGCAGAACTACGACAACGGAGACCAGATCTACCTCTTCGGGTTCAGCCGAGGGGCGTACACGGTGCGCTGCCTCGCGGGGATGCTGAACAACTGCGGCATCCTCAAGAGACCCAACGCAAGCAAGATCCCGAACGCCTTCAAGTTCTACAAGAAGCGGTCAGCGAAGCCTGGCTCGCCCGAGGCTCGCACCTGGCGCCGAAAGCACTCCCTCGTCCCAGACCGTGGCGTCGTTGACTTCATCGGCGTCTGGGACACCGTCGGGGCTCTCGGAATCCCGACCCGAGTCCTCGCCTTCGTCGAAGAAAAGGACCTCTTCTTCGATCCCGTCCTTGGAAGCAACGTGCGGGTCGCTCGCCACGCCGTCTCGATCGACGAGAAGCGAGGCGACTTCAGACCCACGCTCTGGGATCCAAGCGAGACGGCGGATCTGAAGCAGGTCTGGTTCGCGGGCGTCCACGCCGATGTCGGGGGTGGGTACGCACCGACGAAGCAAGGCAAGACGCTCAGCGACATTCCGCTCGCGTGGATGGCAACCGAGGCGACGCGTCACGGCCTCGAGTTCGAATCGCATCTCTACAAGACCTCGAAGCTCGATCCGAAGGCACCCGCGCACAAGTCACACAAGAAGTTCTGGAAAGTGCTCGGGCGAAACGTGCGCTCGCTCCCGGCGGATGCGGTCGTGCATTCGTCGGTCAAACGGCGCCATGCGGCGGGAGACTACGACTCGAAGCCACTCAAGGCTTGGCTCGAGGCAAATGGCAACCGATGGGGTGCAATCGACGCATGATCAAACGCTGGGGGAGCTCGACATCCCCAATCTTCCCCTTATTCTCCTTTAGCATGGGTTCCCTCAGCGCCTTTCTACATTCACCGACGAACGACCAAGATCAGGAGGCTGTCATGTCTACTGGGCGCACTCTCGCACTTCTTACCGTCTTAGCCGTGGTGTCTGCGTGCGCCTCGGTCGGAAACTACGCACGAGACGAGAAAGGGAAGCTCAAGCACCAAGGCTTCCTTCACTATGCGCCGGTTCACTACCTAGTGATTGAGCCCGGTGAAGACGGTGCCTCGAGCGCGAAGGTCATCTCCCTGCCCGACCTAACTAAGCCACAAGTCATGCAGTATCACCCTGGCTGGGGTTCAGTGGAGTTCAGTTTCAAGCTGCAAAACGGTGTGCTCACGGAATTCGGGTCAAAGGCCGACAGCAAGGGCCCCGAGACAATCGCGGCTGTTGGAACCCTCGCCTCCAGCTACGGAGCATTGCTCACCGGACAAGCTGCGCTGATCACCGCGGCGAAGCCTGCGGGAGCGGACGCAACCGGTACGGCAACTCTCACTCTTCATGTGCTGCTCGAAGCTGCCAACGATCTTAAGGACGATGTAGTCGAACCCCTGGACCCGGTCGCACCCAACGACCCGACGCTTCGCCGTACGCGAGACGTTGCCAAGGAGCATGAGGCAACGCTGCGAGGCTTCGCCGCGCTAACTCTTCGGGGTGAGGATGACCTGCTCAAGAAGCTTGCGGAGATCCAGAAGGAAGTGCGTGGCATCGTCAAGGAACTTGAGGCCGAAGGCAAGACGCTTACAACTTATCTCGACGCACTGTCTGAGACCGGTCGTAGATCGTTGGCAACGTGTGCCCAAGCTGCGCTCGCAGACGTAGCGAAGGACCTCCGTGAGTTTGCGTACCCGAAAGCTGGGCTCACGATCTTCGAGATTGTACCGCGAGACGGCGGTGGCGTGGAGTTCCTTCGAGTCGAGCTCTAGTGCCAACTCTCGATCTACCGTGGTTCCAGTGGCTTCGCGGATCCGCCCCGCGACGGCACACGACGCGAGTTGATGTAGTCGCAGATGGGCCCGCGTCTGCACTCTTCGACGTGATCGGCTACGGGTTCGAGCGGGACGGCATCGATACGGTGATACAGCAGCTGTCCGGCACTACCGCGTCACGCTGCGTGGTTGGTATGCACACGCTCGCTGTCGCGGAGCGAACAGTCAAGATCCTGGAACGGCTGGTCGGCACGGCTCCGACCTGGCGCAGCGACAGGGCCTTGGTGCTATTCCCTTTCGCTGATCCGGTTGGGTCAATACCCGGGACCGACTTGCTCTATGGCCGGTATCTCGGAGATCAAGGGGCCATTCGATTTGACTTTGTCGATCGCCCGGAAGGACCATATGCGTGCCTCTCGCACGACCTCATCGTTCACGAAGTCTGCCACGCGTACCTGGATGGCACGAAGCACTGGTTCGGGTGGCCCTCTGGCAGCGTCGAGACGCGAGCGATCACTGAATCACTTGGTGACCTTGCCGCGATGATCTCAATCGCCCGATTGAAGGGCACTCGCGAACTCGCCCTCGAGGAATCCGATGGCCAACTCGAGAGCAGATCCAATACCCTATCCCGCTTCCCCGACATTCCGCTGACGGACGTGCTGCTTCGCGATGCATCGTTGCGCTCAACGAAAGCAGAAGTCGACGCTGAGCACCCAGCGGATAGTGAGACTCGTGCGTACGCGCTCTCCAGGGTAATTTCGTCGTCACTCTACTCGGCAATGGCACGACGCGCCAGCGACCTTACCATCGATTCGCGCCAGCTGGCACTTCGGGACGCAGCCCACGAGCTAGGCGAGGCTGCGTTCTCCGGGCTTCCGTCGCTACCTGATGCTGAGGTATCGATCGCCGATTTCGTCACTGCCGCCTTGACGAACTCGGACTCCGGATTCAGCAGCCGCCTTGAGGAGGCGTTCTCGCGGCACGGGTTGGTTTGACTTAGCTCCGGCGCTTGTCGCCAACTACTCGCTCATCACCTCCAAACGCCGAAGCGCCTCCCGCTTCCCCGGATTTCCACGAACGCGGCGAACTGCTCATCGCGCGGCCGCGTCTCGCCTCGCTCCCAGTTGTAGATCGTCTGCGCGGAGACGTTGATCAGCGCGCAGAAGTCCTCCGCAGAAAGGCCCAAGCGCTTGCGCTGCGATCGGACGGAGCGGGCGGACCACCGGACATTGCCGCTCAGTGTGGTCTCGGCGTCCTCGCCAGAACACCCGAGCCGGCTGCGCTCCTGGGCCTTCAGGAACTCGATCTGGCGACGCTGCTCGTCAACCGTGCGCTTGAGCTTCGCGATGTCGCGGTGGTACTGCACGATGGCAGAGCGCATGGACACGGTCTCGGCCTTGGTCTCCTTACGGGCCAGGCGAGTGATCTCGGCTTTGAGGGCGGTGGCAAAGGCAACCGAAAAGCCGTCGACCGGCTAGTGCTGTGGCTACGCCGACTCTCCACCGACGATCTTTTCCCAGACCTCGGGAGAGTCTTCGCGCGCCCTATTGAAGGCCGAATCCGTTGGAAACTCAAGCATCTCCATGCCGAGCTCGTCAAGCTCGAAACAGCCTGCGCAGCCGACCTTGGACTCAATCGTCTCCCGCGCAAGTTGAGCAACTGACTGGTCGATGCTCTCATATTCTGCGAGCAACGCATCGCCTTCAAGGTTGCCACCACCAATGACCGACGGAGAGTGCCCCTCGTGGAACTCTGTTCTCGTCGCGACCGCGAACTCATCCTGAGCGACCATCCACATCATCATGGCGCAGGCGGGTCCGACAACCACACCGCGCTTGTTTCTGGCTTCAAGAAGAAGCTCCCTCTCTCTGAAACAAACCGCAAAGTAGGCGACCTGCTCATCCGTCAGCGTCTGAGCCGACTGATCCGGCCCACGGAATGATATTGGTATCTCACTCGACACGCCCTCCGCATCGCCAATGTACTGAAAAACGTCGATGCGTTCCCCGTGCTTCATCTCGTGCACAAATCGCGCAAAGCTCTTCTGATACTTCTCACGACGCGCGAGCCGTGTGTATACCATCCGGGAAACCACTATTTGACTGGCATCTGCGCATTCCAGCAAGCGGGCTGCTTCATTGATCCCAGCGCCAGCGAGGTTAGCACGGCCGTTGTAGTCGGTGATGAGGTTGTCGTCATTCTCGCTAAGAGCGACGCGCAAACCGAACACTCGCCTCTCGTCCTCCTGCTTGGCATTCGCAACTGCGAGGCCACGAAGGATCGCCAGGGCGAGTGTCAGATTATCGTCATGCTCCCGTCCCTGGAGCGCGATAAACATCCCGTCGCCTGTCGGGAGTACCACGAACGGCTCAGCGTTCAACCTTGCAAGAGCATCTCTCACAACGGAGTTCATGGTGTCGATTACATGACACTGAGCCTCAACGCTCCTCATCTCACGCGTGAACCCTGCGACGTCGATGGCTACGTAGTTCACGCTTACAATGGGAGAATCTTCCACGGTCTCTCTCTCGAATCCTGGTCTAGGCAGACCGATTGCGTCGCGGCACGCTCCCGTGAAGGTCTTGGAGCGTTGAGGAGTGCACGACTCAACTGCTAGGCGCGACTAGTCGTCGGCGACGAGTGCGTGGACGCCCGTCGCACGTCGGCGGCGTCTCTCGGTACTCGAGGGCTGAACCGCATCGGTAATCCCAAAGCGGCAAGCGAGGTCGTACGTCTCTGCTTCGGCAACCGACTCCGCAAGACGCGTCACATAGCGCGCCGGCCCGGAACTCAGTCTCACGACCAACCTACTCAGACGACCGGACTCGGCACCAAGCGCCCTTCGCACGCGACCGATCTGTGGAATGTATCGTAATGCTATCCGAGGAATCTTCCAATGCCTCTGCAATACGAAGCTCGTGAGGGTCTTAGCGTAGGCCTGATGCACTAGGCGGATACGTTTGTTGGCGGGCTCAGCGAGCTCTTTCCGCAGCCGGTCTCGTTCTCTGAGAAACCTCGCATCGTGCTTCTGGAAAAGTGTGTCGACGGTTAGTGTGCAGATGTTCATCCGCCCAAGTGTCCGTGAGGCGAGACGAATTGAGTCGTCAACGTACTCGTAGCACGGTGAGCCGAGCTCGGCCTTTCCCAGGGATCCGAGTCGTAGCAGTCTATCTCGGAGCGCGTCCAGCTTCCCTTGGTACTCGATGACGAGCGACTCCAAGTTGTCTCGATGCAACCGGTCCAGCAGGATGAAGAACGCAAAGAGGAGCACGAGAATACCGAACATGGCTACCGACCTCTCCCCTAAGTGCACGCCTGGTCAAATAAGGCACGCCTTCCGCCGTGTCGCTCCCCCACAGCCACCTCTGTGTCTTGGACCTATGTGCTTTGCCTCGACAGCGCGCTAGTCAACGTCGCCGTCGGAGATTGCGTCTCTTAGTTCATCGTGACGTCGCTTGAGTTCCTTTAGCGTGGCCCGCAATGTCGTCCTTTCGTCCTGGAGCTTGTGGATCACGGTGTCTTTGGCTTCGACCCGCAATCGGTGGCTACGCTGCTGAAACGATAGTGCCAGTACGAAGAGAATCAGCGTCACTCCAGCAACAACCGCGGGTCCAACGTCAGCAAAAACATTGTCAATCAGTTGCTGGACGATGAACTGCTTTTGCTCTTCGGTCCCGAAACAAGCAACAAAGACGAGGAAGCCCAGCACGCACGCGCCTGGCCAGCCAAAGCGGTCAGCCAACTTCGCGACAAGGTTGCTAAGCACCTCAAGCGCCGCAACCCAACTGCTCCTTCGGTCATCTTTCCCCATGCGAATTGCGGCAAGCCTTTAAATATACCAAAGATGCGGCCGCGACGCTTACTTTCTAGCCTGCTCTCCCAATAGCGCATATCCCGTAACCGCTTTGCTTCGCACTACTTCGGGCCGGCAGCGTCTTGGTGCTTTTTTCCCCTCGAATGCATCGATCCCGGCATTATGCGTAGGCATATCCGTCAGTCAACCCTTCGAGCAACTGTCAGTGTCGGCTGCCGAGTTAGATACTACGCCGCCAACGAGATACCCTTCGACCAATTCCAGCGCCGCCCGTGATCAAGACCGTCTCACGCCCACCTCGCGCTCTCGCGTACGGGATCACCTAGCAGATCCAATTGGTCTTAGTGCGCGCTAGGTCCGCACCAAACCGAAGGTTTGAGAGTTTCGACTACAGGCGAGACGATTACCGCATCTCGTCAGCCGCCGAGCCTATTGTGTGAGCGGAGCTTGCATCAGCTTCCCAACGTCACCCCACTCGCCTCAAGCGCATCCTGAGTCGCGTCGAGCTTCGCGAGGGTCGACGCCAAGCTTTCGTCCCCGGCTAGGCTTCGTATGACCCTACCGACGACCTGCCCTAACAACGTGCTCCATCGAAAACACGTAACCGTCGGCGTCAGCGCGCGAGAGCTCTCAAAGTTCGTCGTTCACACCGCACTCAATGTGTGCTTTCCCACGAGAAAAGTAATGGCAGTGACCCGTTCGGCGACATTCGCGTATCTCGTCCATCCTTCCCAAGACGGACTTTGAGACAAACTCCGGATCAGCGATGAGTGCGCGGCCAATCGAGAATGTCAGGTTGCTACACGCGCCTTCAAGATCTCCCAAGTTCGAGATGTTGCCGGCAACGTTGACCACGGTGCTGGGCCATTCATCCGCGATTGTCTTCGCACTCTCCCCGTAGCACGCGTGCCCCATGTCGAGCGTGGGATAGATCTGAAAGCGATTGACCTCGTACATTCCGCTCGAGAGGCTGACAATGTCCGCGCCACTCTCGATGATCGAAGCAACGACCCGTCTAGTGATACCCCGGTCGGTCTCTGACGCTTCAAGTCCACTTTCGATGGAGATTCGAACATCAACAATAACCCTTGCGTTCGCCTCCCTGATGCGCCTAACGATCTGCGACAACATCAGCGTGCGATCCTCTCCGAACGCGTCGGTCCGAACATTCAAGGTCGGATTGAGTAGTCGAGACAGTAGATACCCATGCGCCGAATGAATCTGAACGACCTTGAAGCCAGCATCGACTGCATGCTGTGCTGCAGACACAAAACCGCTGACGATACGTGAAAGGCGTTCCGCAGGAAGTGAACTCAGGAATCGGCGCTGTCGTGCGATGTAGCTACGCTGATCCGGATTGCGCCATTTTCGAGACGCCGGCTCGTTGTCCAGTTGACAGGCCAGTTGAATTCCAGCAACCGATCCATTGTCTGTGATCGTCGCCGCTAGATCTCGCCATACTTTCGGCGCGCGATCGATCTGTGGAGTCGCAGTCGAGACGCGGCAATGCTCCCCAATCGCAACGTTCCCCACATACGAGATCCCAATACCATGACCAGACCTCACTTGGTGAAACGCCATTAGCCGCTGATCCGGCACTCCGTCACTGGCGAAGCCCGTGTTGATTGGAGCCAGGAAGTACGGCGACGGAATGGACACGCCGCGGACCCAGAACGGCCTCGTGCGACCAGTACTGGTTGTCTTGCTTACCTTGCGCGTCCCATCCGCCCGAGAAGATCCCATATTGCTCAACGGCCTTTCATTGCTTACCCGCCTTGGTTGCGGCGAAGGTCAGGATCCCTGTCACCAGATTGGCAACAACTCCAAGGCTGATGGCGACAACATTTGAGATCGGGTAGGAATCCGCGGTGGCGGTCCACCCTGCGATGAGCACTCCCATCAACAGGAAGTACGCAATCCCCGAAAAGATGAGGCTCCGCTCGTATCGGAACATCCTCCTCGATATATCCGCGATCAAAGTGCCGTGAGAAGCCTCAAGTTCGTCGATCCCGCTTCGGACCCTTGGGTCTTTCTTGATATCCGTCCGTTTCAGGACGAGCTCGTACGGCACGGGCCACATCTCCGATTCGTACCCGTGCTGCCCAGAGTATTGATTCCGCACCGGCGACCTCAGCTTCGAGAACTCGATCTTGCTTATTGGTTGGCGCTGATCGATTCGGATGTAGTTGTTCGAGTGGTTGGCCAAGACGATCCCCAGCCGCCCCTTGAATCCCGGATCGGCATAGGTATTGACAGCAGAGACGCCAATAGAAAGCAACTTGCCTTTGGTCAGCACCCGTCCAATGACGTTGTTCGGCAACTTCAGCGATTCCATCGTGATGATCACGATCACTTGCTTCGGTTTAAGAAGTACAAATTCACCATCCTTGAGCTGCTGGCGTTCTGGGTTTTGGTCAGAAGTCACTCGATCCAACTCGTAGTACACATTTCCCGCCCGCAGCTCGTAGCAGGCCTGCCGAACGCTCTTTTGGTCGAAATTGCTTGCGATTAGCCAGCCTTCTTTGCACGCGTTCTCCATCTGCTCGTCGGAAAGTGTACCGGCCTGCATGTCTGGATTCGTCTTGAACGCTCCGGTCATGACATCAATTCCTACTGATTCAGCGCGACGTAGATCTCAATCGGCCCATTTTGGCCGCCGGCAACGACAATACACATCAGTCTCACATTCACCAGCGTGTGCCGCGAGTCCACATTCGGCGAACGCGAGAGACCTAGGTGGCCCAGATACTTGATCGCCTGCTGTGCCAGCCCTTTGCAACGCCGCATGCTGGTGGGATCGCGCAGTCCTTGGAAGCGTCAGCTTCACGCACCCGTGGATTCTGGGCGCTCCCGCTCAGATCTCCGCCATCACCCCCGATGCTTCGAGCGCATCCTGGATCGCGCCGAGCTTCGCAAGAATCGTTGCGAAGTTATCGTCGGCCGTACCGCTCCCGGTCGACTCCACGCTCGACCCGGCGGTCCCGCCCGAGTTGTCGGTGAGCCGCGACACGTGC